>JBDUDX010000094.1:0-13771 GCA_040002735.1 Frankiaceae bacterium
ATAGAAATCCGCGGACCCGCGATGTCGGTGATCGCCGGGGCGACCAGCACATCCACGTCGCTGTCCTCCAGCTGCCAGGACAGCTTGCGCAGTTGCCGCTGGGACAGGATCGACCAGGCGGTGACCGCGATGGTGTCCGCCTTGGTCTCCCACAACGCGTTCACGATGGTGGCCGAGCTGCCGACCACCGGGATGCCCTCGATGCTGGCGCCGGTACTGCGGTCCAGGCACGCGCCGACCACGGTGTAGCCGGCACCGGGCTCGCGGGCCATCTGGCGGACCATCTCCGCGATCGAGCGCTCGGTGCCGACCAGCAGAACCCGGTGCTGGCAGCTGCCCCGGCGCCGTGCCGTACGAAGTAATCGCCTCGATACCGAGCGCCCCACCAACGAGCCGGCGAGTGCGAGGGGCAGCGCGAGGACGACATAGCCGCGAGGGATCGTCAGCCCGAGGCCGAAAGCGGCTCCGGAGACGACGGCCGCGAGCCAGACCGACGCGGTCAGGATCCGGTGGAACTCATCCGTGCCGTCGGCGAGGTACCGCGCCTCGTACGAGCGGCCAGTTGCGGCGACCACCACGTACAACAGCGGGAAAGCCACCATGCCGAGCAGGTAGGGGCCGGGCGACCCGTTGGCGTCGGCGAACTGCAGCTTCAGGGTTGCTCCGGCGGCGACGGCTGCGGCGACGACATCGAGCAGCACGAGCACCACGGCGTACTGATGCCGCCACCGCGGTCGGACCCGGGTCGGCGCGTCGGTGCGGCCGGCCCGGGACCGAGGCACACTCGTGGCGGCCGTCGTCGGGACAGAGGTCACTCTTGTAGGGTTCGACAGCCCAGGGCGGAACTTAAGGGCCAGACGGCGTAACCGTTCCTGCGCAACTGCCGAAACCGAATCGTGGGCCGCGGGCGGTATGGGCACCCAGCGTGACGACGTCACCGTCGAGCAGAAATGTTCGGGTCTCCCCAGAGCCCAGCTCCAGCGCCTCGGTGCCGCCCCTGGTGAGTTCGATCAGGCTGCCCTGCTGCCCGGCCGCCGGCCCGGAGACCGTCCCGGAGGCGAAAAGGTCACCGGTGCGCAGCGCGGCCCCGTTGCTGGTCGCGTGCGCCAGTTGCTGGGGGATCGTCCAGTACATCCCGGCGTACGGCGGCCGGGAGATAACGGTGCCGTTGAGGTTCACCTCGAGGGTGAGGTCAAACGCCCAATCCCCGGTGGAGCGCAGGTAGGGCAGTGGTGGCGGCGACTGCGCTGGGGCCGGAACCCGAGCGCCGGCGAGGGCTTCCAGCGGTACCACCCACGGTGACACGGTGGTGGCGAAGGACTTGCCGAGGAAGGGACCGAGGGGCTGGTACTCCCACGCCTGCAGGTCCCGGGCACTCCAGTCGTTGACCAGTACCAGGCCGAAGACGTGCTCGGCGGCATCCGCCGCCGCAACGGGTTCGCCGAGCCGGCTGGGCGCACCGATCACGAAGCCCACCTCGGCTTCGATGTCGAGACGCTCGGTGGGCCCGAAGACCGGCTCGGCGGCGTCCGGGGGCTTGCGCTGGCCACGGGGCCGCCGAATCGGTGTGTCGGAGATCACTACCGTGCCGGCTCGGCCGTGATAGCCGACGGGAAGGTGGCGCCAGTTCGGCAGCAGCGGCTCGCTGCCTGGCCGGAACAGCCGGCCGAGGTTCGTGGCGTGCTCCAAGGAGGAGTAGAAGTCCACGTAGTCGCCGACCCGAAACGGCAGCAGTAGCTGTACCGCCGCCTTCTCGTGCAGCAGCGGTTGCACCCGGTCACGGGCGGCCGGCTCGCGCAGCAGCTCGCCCACCCGGGCCCGCACCGCAGACCAGATCGGCCTGCCTGCCGCGAGCAGCCGGTCCAGGCTCGCCGCGCTCGCCGCCGCGTCGGCCGGCAGCAATCCGGCGCGACCCAGCGCGGTCACGTCCAGCACGGCGTCGCCGATCGCCACCCCGAGCGACGGCTGCGCTCCGGGCTCGCGGAACGTCCCGTAGGGCAGGTTGTCGATCGGGAAGTCGGAGCCCTCCGGGACCGGCACCCAGGTGCTCACGGCAGAAGACCCATCACGGCAGGAGACCCATCACGGCAGGAGACCCATCACTGCAAAAGACCGAGCGCCCGCAGCTCATCCACCGGCTCGGAGAGGCTGCAGGTGCCATAACTCACCAGCAGGTTGTTGCGGACCTCCCGGGCCAACGCGGCGTCCGGCAGTGCGGCCAGCACCGCCTCCGCCGACTGCTCGGCGAGCGCCGCCTTGACGTCGCCGACACGCAGGGCGGCCGCACAGGCGATCAGCAGGTTGAGAAAGCCATGCTGAGAATCGGTGCGGATGGCGCCGTGCAAGCCCTGGGTCGCCTTGAGCGGCAGCCCCCGCTCGGCGCAGCCCAGAATCACTGCGGCGAGTTCGTCGTCAGAAGGTACCCGGCTGCCACCGCAGCGCACCTTGCCGCCGACCGGCGATCCGCCGGCCCGGGCCTGCGCCAGCACATCGAGCTCACGGTCCAAGTTGTCGATCGGCACCTCGACGTAGGCGGGCAGGCCCGGCGGCGCCTCGTCCAGGGCGGCCAGCGCCATGGCCGCCGGCATCCGCAGTTCCAGCAACCGCATGTCGACATGCGCATCGGTGGGGCGGGGCACTCCGGCGGCATCCACCACCACCGAGATCGGTAGCTGCTCGCCCGGATCGCCCGGATTGCCGTCGCCGTCCGCACGCTGGGCGGCGAGTTCGGCGGTGAGTTCCTCCAGCCGCGAGGCGAGGCAGACGAACACCCCCACCAGTGCAGCGTACGGACCCCGACGGGCCGCTCGATCTACCTGCAGCGCGTCCGCCATCGACAGTTCCGCCGGCGGAAAGAGCGCCGCATGATCCAGGAGATGATCCAACAGCGCGGCCGGTATGCGGTCCGTGGCGAGGGTTCCGGTCATGGCTTCGACGCTAGCCCTCCGGGTTTCCGCCGCCTGGCGCAGACCGCGACCGCGGGGCTGCCAGCGACTCGCCCCACACACCGGTTCGCCCGCTGACGGAGAATGTCGTTATGCCTCCCGCCAACCCCGCCGACCGCCCGGCCGGCTCCGAGCTCGACCCGGCCATCGCCGGACGCCTCAAGCGCAACGCCGAGGGGCTGGTCCCGGCGATCGCCCAGCAGTACGACACCGGTGAGGTGCTGATGCTGGCCTGGATGGACGACGAGGCGTTGCACCGTACGCTCAGCACCGGCCGGGCGACGTACTGGAGCCGCAGCCGCGGCGAGTACTGGGTCAAGGGGGAGACCTCCGGGCACGCCCAGCAGGTGCGCTCGGTGGCGCTGGACTGCGACGGGGACACCCTGCTGGTCCGAGTGGATCAAGTCGGCGCGGCCTGCCACACCGGGGACCGGACCTGCTTCGATGCGGATCCGCTGGCTCCGGTCGAAGAGCGGCTTTCGCCGAGGTGAGTACCGGTCCGTCCTCGATCCCGCTCACCGGGGCCGACGTCCCGGACGCTGCCGGCTTTGCCGCCCTGGCCGGTACGGTGCCGGTGCGGCCGGTGGTGCGCCGGCTGCTCGCCGATGGCGAGACACCGGTAGGGCTCTACCGCAAGCTGGCCGCCGGCCGTCCCGGTACCTTCCTGCTGGAATCCGCCGAGCACGGCCGGGCCTGGTCGCGGTACTCCTTTGTCGGCGTCCGCTCGGTCGCCACGCTGACCGAGCGGGACGGGGCCGCCACCTGGCTCGGACAGCCGCCGCCCGGCGTGGCGGACGTCACCGGGTTGGACCCGCTGGCCGCCCTGCGGGTGGTCGCCGAGGCGCTGCGTTCCCCGCGGGTTCCCGGCCTGCCACCGCTCACCGGTGGTCTGGTGGGTTACCTCGGTTACGACATCGTCCGGCGCCTGGAGCGGCTGCCGCAGACAGCACCGGATGAGCTGGCCCTGGCCGAACTGGCGATGATGCTCACCACCGACCTGGCGGTGCTCGACCACTACGACGGGTCGGTGCTGCTGATCGCGAACGCGCTGGGCGATGAGCCGTACGCCGGCTGTGTGGCCCGACTGGACAGCATGGCCGACGCGCTCGCCGCGCCGGCCGCCTCGACCGTCGGCACGCTCGCGGCCGCAGACCCGCCGGCGTACACGGGTCGCACCGAGCGGGCGGACTACCTCGCCGGCGTGGAAACGATCCGCGAACACATTCGGGCGGGGGATGCGTTTCAGGTGGTGCTGTCCCAGCGGTTCGAGATGGCGACGGCCGCCGATCCGCTGGACATCTACCGGGTACTGCGCGCCAGCAACCCGAGCCCGTACATGTACCTGCTCCGGTTCGAGGGGCTGGACATCGTCGGATCCTCGCCGGAGGCTCTGGTTCGGGTCACCGACGGGCGCGCCCTGATGCGGCCGATCGCCGGTACCCGCCCGCGAGGTGACTCTCCGGCCGAGGATGCGCGACTGGCCGGCGAGTTGCTCGCTGATCCCAAGGAGCGCTCCGAGCATGTGATGCTCGTCGATCTGGCCCGCAACGATCTCGGTCGGGTCTGCGCGCCCGGCAGCGTGGACGTGATCGACTTCCTCGCCGTGGAGCGGTACAGCCACGTCATGCACCTGGTCTCGACGGTGGTCGGCGAGGTTCGGGACGGGTTGTCGCCGTACGACGTCCTCGCGGCCTGCTTCCCGGCCGGCACCCTCTCCGGGGCGCCCAAACCGCGGGCCATGGAGATCATCGAGTCGCTGGAACCGGCCCGGCGAGGGCTCTACGGCGGTGCGGTCGGATACCTCGACTTCGGCGGTGACCTGGACACCGCGATCGCCATCCGGACAGCGCTGCTGCGCGACGGGGTGGCATACGTGCAAGCCGGTGCCGGGATCGTCGCCGATTCGGATCCGGTGACCGAGGACGCGGAAAGCCGCAACAAGGCTGCGGCCGTACTCCGGGCGGTCGCCATGGCCGAGAAGATCGCCCGGTCCGGGTGAACGGGCCGGAGCAGCGCGGTCGTCGGGAACTCGCCGGCGCGTGCCTGCTGACGGCCCTGGGCGGCGTCGTCATGTTGATCGCCGCCGGCCGTACCTGGTCCGTGGCCACCCTTACCGCACCGCCGCTGCCCGCTCGGCGATTGCCGGTGACCGGCGCCGACCTCAGCGGGGCGGTCCGGGCGTTGGCGTTGGTGGCGCTCGCCGGCGTCGCGGCCTTGGTGGCACTGCCCGGACGGTGGCGGGTGGTCGGCGGCCTCCTGCTCGGCGCCACCGGGATCGGCGCCGTGTTCGCCTTCGGGCTGGCATCACCGGGCGGGGTCCAGCGGTCCTCTGCAGTAACGACCCAGCGGGATGCCGGCGCCGCGGTGGCCGTCGGCAGTCGTACCGGCTGGCCGTACGGGTACCTCGCCGGTGCCTTCGCGGTCACCGTCGCCGGCGGCATGACGGCGGCGGGCAGTCGGCGGTGGCCGGGGCTCGGCGCCCGGTACGACGCTCCGGCGGCCCGGGCAACCCCCACCGCCGATCCCGCCGTTGACCCCTGGGCGGCCCTCGATCGGGGCGAAGACCCGACCGATCGGTGAACTCCTGACATGCGCATTCGCATGCCTACCTGCGACCGCGCATGCTATCGTGATCTCGTGCCCAAGACCGTGCAGATCCGCGACCTGGATGACGAGGTCTACGCGGGCCTGGTTCGGCGGGCCGCCGAGACCGGGGTCAGCGTGCCCGAACTGTTGCGCGCGGAGGCGGCGCGCTTGGCCGCACGACCGAGCGTGCAGACGTGGCTGGCGCGGACCCGTCGAAGGTCAGCTCCGATCGAGCGCACCGAAATCCTGGCGGCGCTGGACGAGCAGCGCGGACCGTGGCCGGATGCTGGTCGTTGACGCCGCGTGCCTCTGCGAGGTGCTGCTCGGCGGCCCTGGTGCCGAAGCCATCCGGCGTCGGCTGGCGATCCAGGAGGACCACGCCGCTCCCCACCTGGTAGATGTCGAGGTCTTCGGTGTCGTCCGGCGCGAATTTCTTCGCGGGCGCCTCGATCGCACCGAGGCCGCCCAGGCGATCGAGGACCTGGAGGCCTGGCCCGGCGAGCGATTCGGACACCGCCCCCTGCTGTTCCGGGCATGGCAGCTGCGAGACACTGTGCGGTGCGGGGACGCGATGTACGTGGCTCTCGCCGAAGCGCTCGACGCCGTGCTGCTCACCACGGACCTGCGACTGGCCGGCGCAACCGGCCCGACCTGTCGGATCGAGGCGGTCTCCGCTGGGTAGCGTCCCGGGCGGGCATCGGCGCGTGCTGGCTCGCACGCAATTGCCGCACAAGGTTCAAATCGGGTCGTGCGCTGCCTCCGGGGGAGCCCGCTAGCCTGTCTGTTAGTGCCGCACATGTCTGCCGCCTGGCCCACCGGCGATGTGCCCGACCAGCTGTCGAGGAAGCCGCGTGTGACTGTTCTGGACGACATCCTCCGGGATGTGCGCGCCGACCTCGCCGAGCGCAAGGCCGCCATTCCGCTGCAGGTGTTGAAGGACCGCGCCGCGATGCGAAACGCGGCCCGGGATCCTTTCGACGCCCTGCGCGCACCCGGTGTCAGCGTCATTGCCGAGATCAAGCGGGCGAGCCCGTCGCGCGGCCAATTGGCGGCGATACGTGACCCGGCGGCCCTGGCGAGGGCGTACGCCGATGGCGGGGCCACGATGATCAGCGTGCTCACCGAGCAGCGCCGCTTCGCCGGCAGCCTGGCTGATCTCGACGCGGTACGGGCCGCCGTGGACATCCCGGTGCTCCGCAAGGACTTCGTCGTCTCTGCCTACCAGGTGTGGGAAGCGCGCGCGCACGGTGCGGACGCGGTGCTTCTCATCGTCGCGGCGTTGGAGCACGAAGCGCTGATCAGCCTGCACGAGCGCATCGAGTCCCTCGGCATGACACCGCTGGTCGAAGTACACAACGAGGACGAGTTGGACCGGGCCTGCGCGCTGGGTGCCCGGGTGGTGGGGATCAACGCCCGGGACCTCAAGACGCTGCAGGTGGACCGTACGGTGTTCCGCCGGCTGGCGATCCGGCTGCCACCAGACGTGGTCAAGGTGGCCGAGTCGGGCATCCGAGGAACGCACGATCTGCTCGCCTGCGCCGCGGACGGAGCGGATGCGGTACTCGTCGGCGAGGGTCTGGTGACCGGGGATGACCCCCGCGCTGCCGTCTCCGCGCTCGTCACCGCAGGTTCGCACCCCAGCGCCCGGCACCTGCGACGATGACCGTCGAGATGCGTCCCGTCGAGAGCACCGAGTCCACCGCTTTGCCCGATGCCGCCGGCCACTTCGGTGTCTACGGCGGCCGCTTCGTCCCCGAGGCGCTGGTCGCCGCGCTGGATGAACTGACCGTTGCCTACGCCGAGGCGCGCGCCGACCCGGCGTTTACGACCGAGTTGGACCGGTTGCTCCGTACCTACGCCGGGCGCCCCACCCCGCTCACCGATGCCCGGCGGCTGGCGACCGAGGCGGGTGGCGCCCAGATCCTGCTGAAGCGGGAGGACCTGGCACACACCGGCTCGCACAAGATCAACAACGTTCTGGGCCAGGCCCTGCTCACCCAGCGGATGGGCAAGCAGCGAGTGATCGCCGAAACCGGTGCCGGTCAGCACGGCGTGGCCACCGCCACCGCCTGCGCGCTGCTCGGCCTGGACTGCGTGGTCTACATGGGGGAGGAGGACACCCGGCGGCAGGCGTTGAACGTCGCCCGGATGCGTCTGCTCGGCACCGAGGTGGTGCCGGTGACCACCGGCAGCCGAACGCTGAAGGACGCGGTCAACGAAGCCATGCGTGACTGGGTGACCAACGTCGACACCACGCATTACATCCTGGGCAGCGTCGTCGGGCCGCACCCGTTTCCCGGGATGGTTCGCGACTTCCAGCGCATCATCGGCGTGGAGGCCCGGGCGCAATGCCAGGAATTGCTGGGCCGGTTGCCGGACGCGATCGTCGCCTGTGTCGGCGGCGGCTCCAACTCGATCGGGATCTTCCATCCGTTTCTGGACGACCTCGACGTCCGCCTGATCGGGTGCGAGGCCGGCGGCTCCGGCGCAGCGACCGGTGAGCATGCGGCGACGCTCTCCGGCGGGGAGGCGGGCGTACTGCACGGTGCCCGCTCGTACCTCTTGCAGGACGAGTGGGGTCAGACCGCGCAGACCAAATCCATCTCGGCCGGCCTGGACTATCCCGGCGTCGGGCCGGAGCATGCCTGGCTACGGGACACCGGCCGAGCCACCTACCGGCCGGTCGGTGACGACGCGGCGATGGCGGCGTTCGCGCTGTTGGCGCGTACCGAGGGAATCCTGCCGGCGATCGAGACCGCCCACGCGATCGCCGGCGCGCTCGACGTGGGACGCGAACTCGGCCCGGACGCCGTGGTGCTGGTCTGCTGCTCCGGTCGTGGGGACAAGGACGTGGACACCGCCGCGCGGTGGTTCGAAGTACTCAGCGGCGAGGAGTTGATGGCCGCCGCCGAGGAGCGGGCCGCCGCGCCGGTGACCGAGGGGGACGGCGAGGGCTGGTGACCACCGCCGTGACCAGCCGGCTCTCCGCGGCCTTCACCGACGCCGGCCGCCCGTTGCTGATCGGCTACCTGCCGGCCGGCTTCCCGTCCTTCGACGGCGCGGTGGCCGCTTTCCGCGCGATGGTGCAGGCCGGCGTGGACGTGGTGGAGGTCGGCCTGCCGTACTCCGACCCGCTGATGGACGGCCCAACCATCCAGCAGGCCGCCGAGGCGGCGCTGGCCGGGGGGACCACGCCGCGGGACGTGCTGCGCACGGTCGAGGCGGTGGCCGCGACCGGCGTACCGACGCTGGTGATGACCTACTGGAACCCGGTGGAACGCTACGGCGTGGACCGCTTCGCCCGCGACCTTGCCGCAGCCGGCGGGGCTGGTGTGATCACGCCGGATGTGGTGCCGGAGGAATCCGCACCGTGGCTGGCAGCCACCGCCGCGGCTGGTCTGGATTCGGTGTTCCTGGTCGCGCCGTCCTCCACCGATGCACGCATCGCGGCCATCGCGGAGGTCACCCGAGGCTTCGTGTATGCCGCCTCCACGATGGGGGTCACCGGCGCCCGGACCGCGGTCGCGGACACCGCCGCAGCCCTGGTGGCTCGGGTGCGGGCGGCGACGTCGCTGCCGGTGGCAGTCGGGCTGGGCGTGAGTACACGATCACAGGCCGCCGAGGTCGCCGGCTACGCGGACGGGGTGATCGTCGGTTCGGCGTTCGTTCGGCGGTTGCTCGACGGGGACGATCCGGCGCCACTTGCGGCCGAACTGGCCGCCGGCGTACGTTCCGCCACCTCCCGGTAACCGCCGCCGTGGGTTAGCGTCGAGCCACCATGCCCCCCGCCTCGATGGTCCTTGCCTCGATCCCCAGTCCCGACCGTGGCGTCTGGTACCTCGGTCCGCTGCCGATCCGGGCGTACGCGTTCTGCATCATCCTCGGCGTCCTGGTCGCGGTGTACCTCGGGAACCGGCGCTGGGTGGCCCGCGGCGGGCGGCCCGGCACCGTGGCCGATGTGGCCGTGCTCTCCGTCCCGCTGGGGATCGTCGGCGCCCGGCTGTACCACGTCGCCACCAACCCGGAGCTGTACTTCGGGTCCGGCCGCTCACCGATCGACGCCGTCAAGATCTGGCACGGCGGATTGGGGATCTGGGGCGGTATCGCGCTCGGTGCCATCGGCGCCTGGATCGCCTGCTCGCGCCGTGGGATCTCGATTGCGGCCTTCGGTGACGCGGTGGCCCCGGGCATTGCGGTCGCGCAGGCGATCGGTCGGCTCGGCAACTACTTCAACCAGGAGTTGTACGGCCGAGCCACCGACCTACCCTGGGCGCTGCACATCACCCGGCCGGAGAGCGGCTCGCCCGGCTACTACCACCCCACCTTTCTGTACGAACTGCTGTGGGACCTCGGCGTCGCCGCGCTCGTCCTCTGGGCTGATCGGCGGTACCGGCTGGGCGGGGGTCGGGCGTTCGCGCTCTACGTCGCCGCGTACACCCTCGGCCGGCTGTGGATCGAGGCCCTCCGGGTCGACCACGCGAACCACATTCTCGGTGTACGGCTGAACATCTGGACCTCCGCGCTGGTCTTCCTCGGTGCGGTGGGCTACCTGATCGCGGCTCGACATCGCGGCCGGGAGACCGGCGTGGAGGTTGCCAGCGACCACGGCGCGGCGACGCCAGCGGGGTAGCCTGAGCCGGTGGCAGCCGAGCCGGAGATGGAGATTCATCACACCCATCGAGATGTCACCGGCGGCTGGTTGCGACCCGCCGTCTTCGGCATGACGGACGGCCTGGTCTCCAACTTCGCCCTGATCGCCGGCGTGGTGGGCGGCGGCGTTGCCCCCCGCGCCGTCGCGCTCACTGGGCTGGCCGGCCTCGTCGCCGGCGCCTTCTCGATGGCCACCGGGGAGTACGTCTCGGTGAAGTCTCAGGCCGAACTCACCGAAGCCGAGATCGCCATCGAAAAGGCCGAGCTGCGGCGCTCGCCGGCTGCCGAAGAGGCCGAGCTGGCGGCGATGTACCGGTCGCGCGGTCTGGACGCCCCGCTCGCCGCGGAGGTGGCCCGCCAGCTCTCGGCCAATCCGGACCAGGTGTGGCGGGTTCATGCCCGGGAGGAGCTCGGCATCGACCCCGACGATCTCCCGTCGGCGTGGACGGCCGCCGGGTCATCCTTCGCCGCCTTCTCCGTCGGTGCCTTTCTGCCGCTGCTGCCGTACCTACTCGGCGCCACCACGCTGGTCTGGGCCATGCTCAGCGCCGGCTTGGCCCTGTTCGCCGCCGGCGCCATGGTGGCCACCCTCACCTCCCGGAGCCCGCTGTACGGCGGTGCCCGCCAGCTCTTGCTCGGCAGCCTGTCGGCGGCCGTGACCTTCGGCATCGGTGCCGCTATCGGTACCGGGGTGGGCTGAGCCCGGCCCCTACGGGCGGAGTTGGCGCGCAAACGATCAGACGGGTGCGCTGGGCCCCGCCGACACGCCGTATTCCGGACGCTGAGCGCACCTGGTCTGATCGCGGCGGTGGGACCAGCCGTGGAGCCGAGGGCGTGTCACGTCAGGCCCAACTGGATGCGTCGCCGGGCCAAGATCGCTCGTAGTTCCGCGCGTACTGCATCCGGTTCTTGATGCAACCGGTCATGCCCGAAACGCACGGGCAGCCAGCCCAGCGCGGCCAACGCCGCGTCGCGCTGCTCGTCACGCCGGCGCTGCTTCCGCGAATAGTGGTATTTCGCTCCGTCCAGTTCGACATCGACGAGTTCAGCCTCGTAGGCCCGGTCCAGGTAGACGACCCGGCCAACAGGCAAGGGCACGCGCAACTGCGCTGTCGCGGGCGGTAGGTATGGCGCGGTGAAGACGTGAACATGTCCCCACAACTCAAGTTCGCTGGTGCACCCCTCAGCCAAGAGCCGTACCAGCCGGTACATGGTGACGCGGCCGGGCAGCCGCGGGTAGTCCGCCAACGCAGCTGTGATCCGCGCCGGAGTGGTCAGCCGCCGCTGAACCGCGGCCAGAATCGGCGCTCGGGCCACATCGGGCGGGAAGCCTCGGCGCAGCAACGGCCAACTCTGTACCAGGCAGTGCTCGAGTGAAACCGTCGGCAGGCTGCACCGATGCTGCACCACGAGACGCGCGCACCGGTGCAGCACCAGTCCCGTCGGCGGTCTCGGATGGCGCCGCCGCACCGTGGTGACGTGCAGCGGAAGGTTGCTCGGTACGGGTAGCCCGAAGCGCCGCAGCGCGGTGACGTGGCTCAGCGCTGCCACCGGGTCGAGGTGTGCGCTGCGCCGCCGACGTAACGCAGGGCAGCGCGGAGCAGTACCTCTTCATCGTCGGCAAAGGCGGTATCGATGAAGGTCTGCGGAAACACGCGACGCACCTCTCCGCAGCGAACGGCAGGTCCAGGGGCCCGCCGAAGCCGGGCACGTCGGATCGGCTTACCACTCGGGACTCCTCGAACGCGGCGTGAAGGTCTGCGTGCACCGGCTCAGGATCGGTGTCGGGGGGCTGAGACCGCCGCAGCACCGGATCCGCTGTGGACACATGTCGGCGAGGCGGACCGGTAGCTGTGGAGGAGCGCAGGACCGCGCCGCCCCGAAACGATCAGACGGGGTGCGCTGGGCCCCGCCGACACGCAGTACCGTGAATGCGCAGCGCACCTGGTCTGATCACCAGTTTCCGAGCGGCCGCATCTCGGTCTATCCGGTAATCTCGACGCCAGCAGGGCCAGTGTCGTCCCGGGCGCCCGAACGACCCCTCAGCGCGAAACGACCCATCACAACGACGGAAGGGCCCTGCGCCATGCCTACTGACGTCATGCCTCCCTTCCTGCCTGCCGTCACGCCGGCGGCGGCCAGACCTGCCGGAGGCGAGCCGGGGCGCGGCGTGCCAGCGGGCCTGTATGACCCCGCGTTCGAGCATGACGCCTGCGGCGTGGCGTTCGTGGCGGACCTCTCCGGCCGCCGCCATCACCAGATGGTCGGCCTGGCTCTGGGCGCGCTTCGGAATCTGGATCATCGGGGTGCCTCCGGCGCGGAGCCGGAGACCGGGGACGGCGCCGGCCTGCTGATTTCGGTTCCGGACGCTTTTCTGCGGGCGGTCACGCCGTTCGGGTTACCGGAGCGGTCGGCGTACGCGGTCGGGATCGCCTTCCTCCCCACCGATCTCACCGAGCGGATCGAGGCAGTGAAGGCGACCGACGCCCTCTGCGCCCAGGAGGGGCTCACCGTCCTCGGCTGGCGTGAATTGCCGGTGGACCCCGACGGCGCCGGTATCGGCAAGGGCGCCCGGGACGTCATGCCGCACTTCGCCCAGCTTTTCCTGGCCGGTGCCAACGGGGAACGCGGTCTGGACCTCGACCGCAGAGTCTTCTGCGCCCGCAAGCGGATCGAGCACTCGACCGGGGTGTACTTCGCCTCGCTCAGCGCACGGACGCTGGTCTACAAGGGCATGCTCACCACGCACCAACTCGGTCCGTTCTTTCCCGACCTCTCCGACGAACGCATCGAGACCCCGCTCGCGCTGATTCATTCGCGCTTCTCCACGAACACGTTCCCGTCCTGGCCGTTGGCCCATCCGTACCGCTACATCGCGCACAACGGCGAAATCAACACCGTCCGCGGCAACCGGAACTGGATGCAGGCCCGCGAGGCGCTGCTGGCCAGCGACCTGCTCGACCGCGACCTGAGCCGGCTGTTGCCGATCCTCACCCCCGGCGCCTCGGACTCGGCGAGCTTCGATGAGGTGCTGGAGCTGCTGCACCTCGGCGGACGCAGCCTGCCGCACGCCGTCTTGACCATGATCCCGGAAGCCTGGGAGAACGCCGTCGAGATGGACCCGGCGCGGCGAGCGTTCTACGAGTTCCACTCCAGCCTGATGGAGCCGTGGGACGGTCCGGCGAGCGTCACATTCACCGACGGCACTCAAATCGGTGCCGTACTGGACCGCAACGGGTTGCGCCCCGCCCGGTTCTGGGTCACCGACGACGG
The DNA here is from genome assembly GCA_040002735.1 of Frankiaceae bacterium. Classification (GTDB taxonomy): domain Bacteria; phylum Actinomycetota; class Actinomycetes; order JADGOV01; family JADGOV01; genus JADGOV01. The sequence continues at coordinate 13,455 of JBDUDX010000094.1, forward strand.
CCTGGTCGTTCTGGCGAGTGAGTCCGGCGTGCTGGATCTCGACCCGGCGACCGTTGTCCGGAAGGGCCGCCTGCAGCCGGGGCGGATGTTCCTGGTCGACACCGGCGGTGCCGGACGCCCCGGGCGGGTCATCGAGGACGACGAGATCAAGGCGGATCTGGCGGCGGAGCACCCGTACGCCGACTGGCTGCGCGCTGGCCTGATGCGGCTGGCGGACCTGCCGGCCCGCGATCGCGAGCCGGTCGACCACGCCACCCTGCTGCGCCGACAGCAGGTCTTCGGGTACACCGAGGAAGAGCTCCGGGTGGTGCTCGGCC
>JBDUDX010000095.1:0-4442 GCA_040002735.1 Frankiaceae bacterium
CAGACGATCACTCCTGGCCTACGACCACTAACCCCTTGGAATTGATCATCTAGACAAGGACGAGTACGGATCGTCCACCGGGACGGCCAAGACAGAAGAGAGACAGCGTCCCTCGAACGTCGCGACGGTTCGTATCGACTTCAGGCCTGGGGACACAACGGGGTGGCACTCCCACCCCGGCTCCGTCCTCGTCCAGGTCGTTTCCGGAGCGGTCACCCTCAGGCACGCCGCCCACGGCCGCTGCCTGTCCGACGTCGTCCGCGCCGGGCATGGCTTCTTCGAGACCCCGGGCGCCGTCCACGTCGCGGAGAACCGCCGATCGACCCCGGCCGTCCTCTACGCCACCTTCGTCCTCCCACGCAATGCCGGGCCGGAGGTGCGGGCGCCAATTCCGGCGCCCTGCCGCTGACCGTCGCCGAAGCTGCCGACAGCGAACGGATGACAAATCTCAACGGGGGTCATCCGTTCGCCGGAACGGTGGACTGGCCCAGTTCGACCGGGCCACAAGGAACCGACTGCGCGTACCACTGACATCACCCCTGCAACCGGTCAACCGAAGACCTGGTCGGATCCGGTGTCAGGTTGGTCGACATACTCGTGGCACCGGGCCCCGGCGGTGAGTCCCGCTTCGGCGGCGCCCTGCAGCCCGGCATCATCCAGCAGTACGGCCAGACGAGCGTCGACGACCATCCGCCACTCCGCCGACAGGTCACGATACTGCTGCTCGGCGATCTCGAGCCAGATCAGCCGGAACGAAGGGTCTGCAGGGCGGGGTCGGTGTTGATCCTGGCCACCGTAAGACCGAGCGGTGCGCCGGAGTCGTTCGACCTTCTCTTTGGGCTGGTCGCTGTGCGGGAGAAGCGGTGCCACGGGAGCGGCTGATGTCCGAGGTGTGGTGTGAGAACTGGGTCGGCCTCGCCGCCGAGCCGGACCCAGTCAGTTCCGCGACCTTCGAGCTGTTATTGGAGCTGGCAGGTCAAATGATCACTGCCCGGCGTCATCCTCGGTGAGCACCCGCCGGGCCTTGGACCTTCCGTTGAGCCCGCGGATCACGGCACGAGGATTGTTCCGCCAACGTCGGCCCAGACCGCCGCACCCGAGATCTGAAGAGACTTCCGGCATGGAGGTTCACCTCGTTGCTGCAGCGCGTTCACCCTGTGGCCCCTTCTCCGCTGCCTTGCGTTCTCCGGTCCGTTACACGCTGTCGAAGGCAAACCCGGCTCGGGTGGCGGAAGGGGATCTGATGGCTGACCGACCCATGATCGACTCCATGCTGCGCCAGTCAGACCACGGGATGAGTCGCCGGTCGGTGCTCCAGCGGCGGGATGGGACGGATCCTGCGGTGAACCCCGGCCGATTCGTCGTTCTTCGGGGTTGTCGGGTGCTTCACCTCCGCTTCGCCGCCGAAGGCCGCGGGCTGCTGGTGGATCGCGGCGACGGGCCGGAGTTGTGGGACCGAGCCCGGATCCTCCCCCGCTGGGTCAGTCGCCTGAGGATCGAGGAGGGTAGGCGCTTTCTTGCCGTGACGGTGTGTGGGCGGCTCGATCCGGAGTGGGCGATGCGACCAGGACAAGTGACGCCGCTCCGGGAGGGCGGCGGCTACTTCGCCGATCTCGTCGACCTCGCGCCATCCGGTCGCCCGCCATGGGACCGTCGTCTGCGGGCCCGCCAGATCGAGCGTCGACGCCTGCTGTCCAACGCCGCCGTCGCTCTGCCGGCCAACTGGAGGTTCTCCCGCTAGCGCCGGGGAGGAGTTGCACGTCGCGTTCCGCGGCAGGGTCGACGCCCATGGTGCGGTCAGTTAGCGGCCGGCCGGGTGTAGGTGGGGACGTTTGCCGGCACAATGTGCTGGTCGAAGGTGAAGACGTTCGGGTCTTTCGGGTCGACCGTCGCACTGACCCAGTAGTTCTGGTATTCGCCGAATGTGGTGGCCCGGGTGAAGTTTTCGATCACGTTCGGACTGTTGTCACCGGCGGCGTTGACCGTCGCCGCGTCGGTCAGCGGCTTGGTGATCTCAAAGCTGTGGCTGTCGCCGTTGACCAGGACCACCGGCTTGCCGAAGTCGATCGCGAGCCGGGCGAGCGCGTTCTTGGTGTCCGCGTAGTGCCCCAAGGCATTGCCCGCGGCGGCTTCCGGATCCCACATGTCGGCCTGCAGGACGATCAGAACGGCCTTCGAGTGCGCCTGCTTCGCGGCGGCGAAGGACGCGTTCAGCCAGGCCAGGTTCGCCGTGTTTCGGGCTCGGTACTCCCGGTGGGACTCCTCCGCCGGTCCCTGGCTCGTACCATCCCTGGCCGGGTCGACCCAGTTGTTGTCACTGCCCGGCACGTTGAGGCCGATGTAGGTGACCGGGCCGGCCATCCAGCGGACGTTCTCCGGATAGGCCTCGTTCTGCCGGGTAAGGGTCAGGGTGCGCTGCCCGAGGCTCTGATCGGTCGGGTAGAAGACCCTGCGTTCGTAGGACAGCCGCCCGTTCGCGTCAAAATGGGGGTCGATCTTCGTACGGTCGCAATCGGTCCACTCGTTGTCCCCCGGCACCACGACGACGGGGGCACGGAGACTGTTGAAGCGTCGCAGCGCGTACCGGTAGACGTCCGGCTTCCCGGCCGCCTGAGCGGAACCGTCGAAGGTGGCGTAGCAAGGCTCACTGCCATTCTTGATGTCACCGTCGAACAGCGAGAAGGCCAGGTTCGTCGTGTTGATGTCGCTGAGCACCGCCGAATAGTGCGCCCGGCCGTAGTCGCTGTACGGCATGTCGCCGAACAGCCCGACCTCGTAGCTCTGCGGCGCCCGGGCAGCAGTGGCGGCTCGGGCGCCGGCCGTCACCGCCAGCAGAGTCCCGACGGCGGCGCACAGGGCAGCCGTTCCCGCCACAGCAAGTATTCGCTTTCCGGCAGTTCTCTTCATGGTCGTTTCCTTCGTCGCCGGCGGGCCGTCGGCGATAGCAGACCGGAGGAAGGTGTCTCCGAGGAGCCGCGTCAGCGAACGCCGAGCAACGGCGGACTGAATTCGGCCCGTCAACCAAGAAAGTCTGGCGGGTACTCGGCTCGCACAGGGGCCGCCGGCGCGGTGGTCGATGCCTGCCACGGTATTGAGTGGTTACGGCCCAATTTCGCCGGGAAGTCGCCGGCCGGGTGCTTCGTTCAGCCGAGGGCTACTCCCGGTGACGCGCCTCGGCGCGGGAGACGCCGTACAGTGCCCTTGCTGGGAGAGGTGGGTCACAATGACTACGCTTCAGCCAACAAGAACACCGCGACGACGGTGGTCAGCCGCCGGAGGGACAAGGAGGGCCGTCATGTCCGGACCAGCGCTCGACCAGGCTCTCGACGTGTTGGACGTCGACCAGTTCTGGGCTCGTGGCTATGCGGTGATCCCCGGTATGTACACGTCGGAGGAGATCCAGGCCCTGCGTGAGGCGGCCTACGCGTCCCGCGGTTTCGGTGGTGACTTGCTGGCCAATCCCCGGCTGCGCAGCGTCGTCCTGGACGGTCGCCTGGTCGCCGTGGCCCGCAGACTCCTCGGTACCGACGACCTGTTTTACGGCGGGGACAGTTCCTTCACCATCAACGGGACTCAGAAGGGCTTCCACAAGGACAACGCCGACCGCGTCGACCCGAACGCGCCAGACTGGGACGGGCGCTACACGCAGCTGCGGTTCGGCATCTACTGCCAGGACCATTCCGAGCACACCGGCGGCCTGAACCTGCGGGCCGAGTCGCACGACATCCCCAACCTGACGGCGGGAGAGAACGTCTACGTCAAGGTCAAGCCCGGTGACCTCGCCGTCTGGAGCATGCGCATCACCCACTCCGGCAACGGCATGCTTTTGAAGGATCCCGCCGCGCCTTACCCGTTGCCGACCGAGCACGACAAGTACGCACCGGAAGACGTCGCCGATGCCGACGGGGACCGTATCGCGGTCTTCGTGCACATCGGCGCCAACGATAAGCACGCCCAGCGCTACTGCGACTATCTCAAGACGCGCACATACATGGTCAACGCCTGGCGCAAGCGCCCCTACGACGACGAGGCCCGGCAGGCCGCGGCGAACGTCGGGCTGACCCTGCGGGACATGCCGGCCGAGGTGATGGATGACCCGACAGTCGGACTCAACGAGCTGTGGGCTCCGATCCCCTACGACCGCCCGAAAGCCTCGACCGCACAACAGGCCCCGATTGTGACCACACAACAGGCCTCGACTACGGAGGTCCTGCAAAGTCAGGCCGCGATCACCCTCCGCCGTGCCAAACGCGCCATCCGAAGCGGCGCCAAGGGCCTTCGCGACGGCTGGCGTGCCGGCTCCTCCAGTCGTTGATCACTAGCCCGACACCGCGGCCGTCACGTCTCTCGCGGCGCGCCGCGTCCCGGCCCGCTGTCCGGTTCTGGGCACACTGATCCTCTCCCCTTGGGACACCGCCGCTCGACGGCCGAGCGCACGTTAG
>JBDUDX010000096.1:0-19132 GCA_040002735.1 Frankiaceae bacterium
ATTCCGCCGGCGGCCATCACGGCGAGGCCGCCCAGCAGTCCCGGCCAGACCGGCGTGGGCTGTCCAGGCGTGGGCTGCCCAGGTGCGGTTCCGCCGAAGCCGGTGTTCATGCCCCCGACCGGCGTCGCGCCGGCGCCGGCAGCGTCGTTGCTGCGGATCAGCTTCAACGCACTGCCGCTACTACCGACGGCCCAGATCGAGGAGATGGTGCCGGCCTGGACGGCGATGCCCTTCGCGGCCAGCAGGATGTCCGACGTACCGGCCCGCCGCATGGTGACCGAGTAGGTACCGGCGGGTACGGCGCGATAACCGGGGTCCTGGGAGAACGCGACGTTGGCGAACAGTACGGCGCCGGTCTGGGCGACCACGTCCGCGGGCGGTACACCTTGGGCGGCATGCACGACGCGTACCTTGCCGTCGCCCGCGGCGGGTGCCGTCAGCTGGTCGTTGAAGGACTTCGCGAGCGACTTGGTGGCGATACCCATCGCGGCGACGGTGTGGGCGCTGCCGGCGGCAAAGTTGGTGCGCGTCGTAACGTTGACCTGTCCGCCACTCAGTTGCACGGAGTGTTCGCCGGCCGGTACCCGCAAATAGCCTGACAGCTTGGTAAACGCGACCGGAGCGGTCGCCGTACGGCCGTCCACCCGGACCTGCAGCGCGGGAGCGCCCGGAGACAGGTGCGCCACCCGTAACAGGGCGAGGCCGGCCGGTGCGGCTGCGGCGGGGCCGACCGGCAAAGATGGCAGGGCGATAGCGGCGCCGAGAGCAATCGTGCCCATTCCGCAGATGCGCGACAAACGGCTCGGAATTACGGGCATGAGCAGGCCCCTCGATAGCAGCACGCCAGGAAAGCGGTCAAACGGATACTATCCGCAAGAACCGATGGGGGACCCGAGATGCGACTAATCGCCCATGAGTGACGAATCCGACGCGGGTAGCCCACCGAGCGTGCTCGAGGAGCGGCCAGAGTTACCGGCCGACCCCAGGATCAACCGCCGCCAGGGCGTCGCCCTTGGTGTGGCCGCCGCCCTCACCCTCGCCGGGGCCGCATACTCGCTGTCGACGCTGGACAGCCGGCAGGCACTAGCGTCCCGTCCCACGCCCGCAGTATCGGCGCAGCGGCCACCGAGCCGGCCGCCGTCCTCGCCGAGTTCCGCCGCCGCCTCGCCGCCGGGTTCGGTGATCCCGTCCGGATCCGCTACAGCTTCGCCGTCGGGCTCTGCGGCCACCTCGCCGGCCAGTGCGGACGGCTTCTTGCAACCGCCCGCTCCCTGGGCACGGCTCGCCGACACGGCGGCCAAGACCGGCCGGGTGACGCTGGCCCGAGCGGTGGAGATCGACGGCCACGGTGCGTTGTCCCGTACCGGCCTGCTCACTTTGGGCTTCTCCGGCGGCCAGAGCCGCGCCTGGCAGGCCGACAGCGCAGCGTTGCTGGTACTCGACTACACCTTCCGCGACGCCAAGAACGCGGCCGGCTTCGTGTCCTACGGGCGGCGAGCGCGGGACAGCGATGCGGGGTTTCGACGCGTTCCGGTGACCGGAGTTCCGGGGGCGGTGGCCTATCGCTCGTCCGAGGCGAGCCCCGGTACTCGGGTGGTGCTCTTCTTCCGCGGCCGCCACGCCTACATCGTCGGCGTTCAGGGCCCGCTGCCCAGCGGCCCGGCCGGCGATCTCAACGTGCTGGCCCGGCTGCAGTACGCCGCTGGCGGCTGAGCTCCCGACCTCGCCCGCGCCGCAGGTACTGTCCAGATGTGCGGGATGACGAGGCGCGTTCCGCGGAGTACCGCCGCGCCATCGCCCGGTTCGCGACCGGTGTAGCGATCGTCACCACCAGAGGGGACGGCGTCGACGTGGCGATGACCGTCAACTCACTGACGTCGGTCTCCCTCTCGCCGACCCTGGTGTTGTTCAGTGCCGACAAGGCCGCGCGATTCCATGACGCGGTTCTCGCCGCTGGACGGTGGGCGGTCTCGATCCTGAGCAGCGCGGACGAACCGGCGTCGCGTTGGTTCGCCACCCGCGGCCGGCGCGACGAAGCGCGGCTGGGCGGCCATCCGAGCCAGCCCGGGCCGGTCACCGGGCTTCCGCTGTTTCCGGGGGCTATTGCGTCGCTGGAATGCCGCACCTGGAACACCGTGGACGCGGGCGACCACACCGTCATCCTCGGGGAGGTGCTGGCGGCGGCCGCGCCGCCGGACCGCCCGTCGCCGTTGCTGTACTTCGAGAGCCGGTACCGGATCCTGCCAGACTGAATACCCACCGCCAGGCCCCAGTCCCGCACATGGTGGGCCCGGTTGCGCTGACGAGGAGGCTCATCCATACCGCATATACCGGCACCTCGATCACCGTGTCGTTCTGGAGTACGAAGCGGTACGACGTCTCCGCGGTCGCCAGCAAGCGGTACGCCTGCACCTATCCGACCGGGACGACGGACAACTCCCGGCCGGATTGTGAGCCGTCCAGCGGCGCAGCGGGATTTCAGATCGACGTGACCCGGCTCTTCTCCCAGGGCGGGACGGTGGTGAAACGGCAGAAGTTCCACACCTGGTACCTCACCGAACCACGGGTGGTCTGCGGGTCGCCGCCCTGACCTCAGGACGCGACCGTCAGCTCGACGCGGTCCAGGTCTGGCCGGCTGGCGTATCGGTGACCACCACGCCGAGTCCGGCGAGCGCGTCGCGGAGCCGGTCGGAGGTGGCGAAGTCCTTCGCCACCCGGGCTGCGGCCCGTTCCGCCAGCATTGCCTCCGCTTCAGCCGGGAGGGTCACCGTGTCCGGCGGCTTGCCCACCTCCGCGACCACGTCGAGGCCGAGCACCCGGTCGGCGGCGGCAAACGTCTCAAACTTCGCTCCGGCTGCTACCTCCGGATCCCGCTCCAACTGACGGAGCGCGACGAGGGCCGCGGGGGTGTCCAGGTCATCGTTGAGCGCCGCCTCGATCCGTTCCCGGTAGGTCGCCGCGATGGGCTTCGACGGCGACTCGGCCCACTCGGCCACCTTGGTCCGCCAACGGGTCAGCGTCCGGTCGGCGGCGGCGAGGGCCTCCCAGGTGAGGTTGAGTTGCTGGCGGTACCGCCCCTGCAGGAAGAACAGCCGCAGTGCGAGCGGGTCATGACCTGCGGTGACCAGATCCGCCAGCAGGACCACGTTGCCGCTCGACTTGGCCATCTTGCGGCCCTCGAAAAGGAGGTGTTCCCCATGCACCCAGTACCGGACCACCTCACGGCCGGCGGCGCAATTCGACTGGGCGCGCTCGTCCTCGTGGTGGGGGAAGCGCAGGTCGATGCCACCGGTATGCACGTCGACGGTGCTGCCGAGGTACTCCAGCGACATCGCCGAGCACTCGACGTGCCAGCCGGGGAAGCCCGGCCCCCACGGCGAGTCGTAGACCAGCGTGCCGGAGCTGCCGGCCGACTTCCACAGCGCCCAGTCGGCGTGGAACCGCTTGCCCGCCGCGGTGGACTGCCCGCTGGCGCCGTGGCCGGGTCGTAGCTCTTCCACCCGATTGCCGGACAACTCCCCGTAGGACGGAAATGAGCGGGCGTCGAAGAAGACCGACCCGTCGGCGCCCACGTAGGCGTGGCCTTGGGTCAGCAGCGTCTCGATCAGCCGCAGCATGATCGGGATGCACTCCGAGGCCCGCGGGTAGGCGTCGGCCGGGGAGATGTTCAGCGCGGCGAGGTCCCGGTGGAAGGCCGCCTCGTACGTTCGGGCCAGTTCCAGCGGGCTGCGGCCTTCGCGTCGGGCGGCGGCCAGCATCTTGTCCTCGCCCTCGTCGAGGGTGTCGTCCTGCAGGTGCCCCACATCGGTGATGTTCTGGACGACCTCCACCTGCCAGCCGTGCAGTACCTCGCCGACTCGGGCGATGAGATCACGCAGCAGGAAGCTGCGGAGGTTGCCGACGTGCGCGTCGCGGTACACGGTCGGGCCGCAGGCGTACATCCGAAACCGCCCGGGGACGGCCGGCACGATCTCCTGCGGCCCGCGGGCACGGGTGTCGTAGAGCCGCAGCGGCGGTCGGGTCGCGGTCTCGGAGACGGGCAGCACGGTTGCCGAGCCTACGGCCGGGGAGCACACTGCGGATATGGCGCGATCGGGAGCGACGACAGGTTACCGGCGTACGAGGCTCCCGCGGGGCGTGCTGCGAGTGGTGCAGCCTGTGGGCATCGCGCTCACCGCGCCGGCACGCTGGATGCTGGACCGGCTCCGCCGGACGTCCGCTCCGCCGCCACCGCGTCGCGGCCCCGGTGCCCCCCCGCCGGCCGGCGTACGGGAACCGCGCCGGCCCCGCCCGCCGGTCACCTCCGGCGCGGCCGCCCGGCCGTGGCCGCCGACGGAGGAGTAGGCCACCGCTGAGCCGTTGACCGCGCTGAGCCGCATGCGCGGAGCACAGGTGCTGGGAGCCCCGAACCGACCGCTGACTTGAGGATGCGAAACGCATCGTTTCGCATCCGTGGCCCTAGACTCGCACCATGACTAAGGCCATTACGGTCCGGCTTGACGAGGCGGATTCCGCCGCGTTGGAGAGACAAGCCGAGCGGCTGCGAGTGCGGCCTGGCACGTTGGCCCGCATCCTGGTCCACGCGGGTTTGAGCGGCGAGAGCCACGGCGGCGAGAACGCGGCGGCGCTAGTGGCCCTGGACCGCCTGGTACGGCGGTCCAGGGGGGGACCTCCTGCCGATGCTGTCGCCCTGGTGGCGGAGGCCCGGATTGCGCTGGAGCATCATGGATGATCATCGCCGGGAAGATGCTGCCTGGTGAGCGTTGTCGTCGACTCCAGCGTTGTCGTTGCCCTTCTCGTTGCTGAGGAGAAGCAAGCATCGGCGCGCATGCACGTCGAACGCTGGCTCCGGGTCGGCCAAGGACTGCATGCTCCCGCGGTCTTGCCGTTCGAGGTGGCGAACGTGCTCGCCCGTCTGGTCTTCGACGGCGTCCTCGCTATCGATCAAGTGCCGGAGATCTGGCGCGACGTGGCCGCTCTCGGGCTGGTGCTGCACCCCTTTGAGGCTGTCGTCGACGGCCCGGACGTGGCCGCGGTGACAGCCACGCTGAGGCGCCGGCACGCCACGGATTCGACGTACGTCTGCCTGGCCCGGAAGCTCGGCACGGAGGTATGGACGCTCGACCGGGCTTTGGCACGCAACGCCGCCGACGCCGGTTTGCCCGTCCAGCTTGTCTCCTAGAGGCAGGCATGCGGCGTAGTGACGCCTGCGGGTTGCCCGCCGCTATGGTCCTTTCGTGACTTCCTCGCACGGCGATTCGCCGACCGCCTCCGTTCTGGATATCTCCGCAACGCCCGAGTGGGCGGCGGTCGCGGCGCATGCCGACAAAGTGCGCGATACCCAGCTCCGCGATCTCTTCGCCGCCGATCCCGAGCGTGGAGAGCGGATGACCGCTGAGGCCGCCGGGCTGATGCTGGACTACTCCAAGCACCGCGTGGACGACGAGGCCCTGCAGCTTCTGGTCGCGCTGGCCCGGGCGGCCGAAGTGGAGGGCCGCCGCGACGCCATGCTCCGCGGGGAGAAGATCAACACCACTGAGGGCCGGGCAGTACTTCACGTCGCGCTGCGGGCGCCGCGCGGGACGGTGATCGAGGTCGACGGCGTGGATGTGGTTCCGGCGGTGCACGAGGTGCTCGACCGGATGTCGGCGTTCGCCGAGCGGGTGCGGTCCGGGGAGTGGGTGGGCACCACCGGCAAGCGGATCCGCACGGTGGTGAACATCGGCATCGGCGGCTCCGACCTCGGCCCGCGGATGACGTACGAGGCACTGCTGCCGTACAAGACGCCGGAGCTGTCCTGCCGCTTCGTGTCCAATGTCGACGGCGACGACCTCGCCGCGAACACGGTGGGGCTGGATGCGGCGGAGACGCTGTTCGTGGTGTCGTCCAAGACGTTCACCACGCTGGAGACGATGACCAACGCCCGGTCAGCGAGGGATTGGCTGACCGGCCAGTTGGGCGCGGACGCCGACGTCGCCAAGCATTTCGTCGCGGTGTCGACCAACGCCGACGGCGTGGCCGAGTTCGGCATCGACACCGAGAACATGTTCGGCTTCTGGGACTGGGTCGGCGGGCGGTACTCCTTCGACTCGGCGATCGGGCTCTCGCTGATGCTGGCCATTGGGCCGGACGGCTTCCGTGAGTTGCTGTCCGGGCTGCGGGCAGTAGACGAACACTTTGCGTCGACCCCGCTGGAGCGCAACGTTCCGGTCCTGATGGCGCTGCTCGGCATCTGGTACAACGACTTCTTCGACGCGCAGACGCACGCCGTGCTGCCGTACGCGCATTACCTGTCCCGCTTCGCCGACTACCTGCAGCAGCTCGACATGGAATCCAACGGCAAGCGGGTCCGCCGGGACGGGGCCGAGGTCTCGTACTCGACCGGTCCGATCGTGTGGGGTACGCCGGGTACCAACGGCCAGCACGCGTACTACCAGTTGATCCACCAGGGTACGAAGCTCATCCCGGTGGATTTCCTGCTGTTTCTGCACCCCGCGCACGACGTCGGCGACCACCACGACTTGCTGGTGGCAAACGTGCTCGCTCAGGCCGAGGCGCTGGCCTTCGGGAAGACGGCCGAGGAGCTACAGGCCGAGGGGATGGCGGCGGATCTGGTGCCGCACCGCACCTTTCCCGGCAACAAGCCGACCTCCACGATCGTCGTGGACAAGCTCACCCCGTTCACGCTCGGCGCGCTGGTGGCGCTGTACGAGCACAAGGTCTTCGTCCAGGGCGCGATCTGGGGGATCAACTCCTTCGACCAGTGGGGTGTCGAGCTCGGCAAGGCGCTGGCGCAGAAGATCATCCCGGAGCTGCAGGCCGATACCGAGCCGGAACTGCGCCACGACCCGTCGACCAACGCGCTCATCCGCAGGTACCGGGCGGCCCGCTGAGGTCGCGCCGCCCGATCGGCCAAGTGGACAAGGGCAGCACGGCTGTAAGCGTCCGTGGTCGTCAGGACAACTAGCGACGCTTACAGCGCGGCAGCAGGCGGCCGAGCGTGACGGCCCGACCAGCTCGCCGAGCACCAGATTCTTGCCGGACCCGCGCATAGGCGCAGCATGGCCGGTGTCCCACGTCGACCGTTCCGCGTGTTATTCTAGCGCTCCTGCCGGCAGTACCCAGGTGCAGCGCTGGCCGGTGACATCCGCGATGCGGTCGAAGTCGTTGTCGTAATGCAGAACACCGACGTCGAGAGCTTCGGCGGCGGCGGCGGCCACCAACTAGTCGGGTATCTTGCGCCCACGCTGACTGCGCCCGGCGAGCAGCCGTTGTACCTGCAGCGCCCGTCGTACGTGCGCAGCCGTAGTCTCGACCGGATCGAGGGCGTCCAAGGCTGCGACAAGGTGATCCCACTCTGCGGCAGTGCGTGCGGAGTATCCGACTTCTAGATTGCAGATGCGTGGCCGCCCGAGTTGGCCAGCGACCGCCATCGGCTGGATGACGTGCCGTACCTCGGGGCGCCCTAGCCGCTTAAGGACTCTGGTGTCAACGAGATATCTCAGCGCCAAGCGTCTGTGCGATCATCGAGGTCGGCGGAGGCAAGGACGTCCAACGCCGAGGACACCCGCTGCTCGCGGCCGGCGATCGCGCGACCAAGCGCTTCATTGACGGTGTCCTTGATCGTGGCCGTGCCTAGTTCCGCGCGGGCTGCTCCCAGCTTGGCCTCGTCGACGTCGATCAGGTGCTTAGCCATGTCCCACAGGATATATACCAACGTCGGAACCTATCTGACCGTTGGCCGGTCACCGGCGCTCGAAGGCCCTCGCGTACCGGAACGCACCCGAAGGATGGTCCCAGTGTTGCTCGGCGATCCGGCGTACTACGGCCGCTTCGGCTTCGTGCTCGCCGAGCGGCTGGGGATCCTCGCGCCCGATCCGAGCTGGGCAGCGCACTTCCAGGTCCGGCCACTCAGCGCCACGGCGTTGGTGCGCCGGGCGCACGCCCAGCGGTCCGAGCCCGAGGGACGGGCGACCGGCGATCGCTGCCGGCTGCACATGACGTGGCCGACCGCGGCGCCATCGGACAGCGTGATGAGTGAGAGCGCAGGCACTGCGTCGCCGGCGCGCCACAGGTCGTCCACGAGCCGCGATTCGGAGACTGCGCCACCGTCTGCGCGGTCGAACGCGGCGGTGTGAACGCCCCGAACCGCCGATGCGTCTCGGGGCCCCTGCCGCCGCACGATCACCGTCGCACACACCGCATCTCGACCACCGGACCACCCAGGTCCAGGGTCTGCTCCGAGCCGTCGGGCGCGAAGCCGTACGAGGCGTAGAACCGCCGGGCCCGGTCGTTGGCGGCCAGTACCCACAGCGCCACGTCGGCTCGGCCGTCGGCGGCCAGGTCGTTCAGCAGGCGGCGCAGCAGCCGGCCGCCCAAGCCGACGCCGGACCATTCCGGTGCGACGTAGCAGGCGTAGACCTCGCCGTACATTGCCCCCGCGCGGCCGGCGTCTCGGCTCGGGCCGCCCGATACCCAGCCCACCACGGCCTCGGCCGGCACCGACTCGGCCACGAGCTGGTGGACGTCGGCAGGTTGGTCGCCGAGCAACCGCTCGCGCCGCGCCACGCCGTGGGCGAGTCCGGCCGGCATCGCGGCCAGATAGGCATCCGGAATCATGCCGCGGTACGCGGTACGCCAGCACCCCACCCGCAACGCCTCGATCGCCTCTGCGTCCGCCGGTCGGGCCGGCCGAACTCGGGCTGGCCCGGGTGGTACCCGCTTGGCGGCGAGTATCGATCCGGCGTCGATCCGGATTCTCTCACCGTTCGCTCGCTGTACCACCAGCTCATGGGCCTGCACGGACAGCAACTTCCCGAGCACATCGGTGGCTCCGCCGGTGGGCAGCTCGCGGCGGACCACGATACGGCAGCCGACGTCCTTCGGACCCAGCGGCAGCGGGGATGGGTTCATGGCGGAGCAGCGACCCCTGAATCGACAGCCTGGGCGAACCCGGGCGATACTAGGTGCGAACCGGATACCCGCCTGGAGGATTTCCCCCGTGACCTACGTCATTGCCGAGCCCTGCGTGGACCTTCTCGACAAGGCGTGCATCGAAGAGTGTCCCGTGGACTGCATCTACGAGGGCAATCGGATGCTGTACATCCACCCCGACGAGTGCGTGGACTGCGGTGCCTGCGAGCCGGTCTGCCCGGTCGAGGCGATCTTCTATGAGGACGACACGCCGGAGCAGTGGAAGGACTACTACAAGGCGAACGTCGAGTTCTTCGACGACCTCGGCTCTCCCGGCGGCGCGTCCAAGGTAGGCAAGATCGACAAGGACCACCCGCTGGTCGCGGCCCTGCCCCCCATGGGCGACGGGCACTGACCGGAGCACGGCCGAGCGGGCCGCCCGCTCTCCCCGACTTCCCGTGGGACCGGCTGCTGCCGGCCGCCGAAATTGCCCGGAGCCATCCGGCCGGGATCGTCGACCTTTCCGTCGGTACGCCGGTGGACCCCACACCAGCGGTCGTGCAGGTCGCGTTAGCGGCGGCCAGCGACGCCTCCGGTTACCCGCTCACCGCCGGCACCGTGCGACTCCGCGAGGCGGCCGCGGGGTGGCTGCACCGACGCTGCGGGGTGACCGTCGACCCGGTGGCGCTCCTGCCTACGATCGGCTCTAAGGAGCTGGTCGCCTCCCTCCCCGCGCAGCTCGGCATTTCCGGAGCGGTCAGCTATCCGGGGCTGGCCTATCCGACGTACGAGGTGGGGGCCCGCCTGGCCGGCTGCGAGGGCGTACCGGCCGACTCGCTGACCGCGCTCGGGCCGCGCCGGGTCGGGCTGCTGTGGGTGAACTCGCCGGCCAACCCCACCGGGCAGGTGCTGCCGGTGGACCACCTACGCAAGGTGGTTACCTGGGCTCGGCAGCGCGGCACGGTGATCGCCAGCGATGAGTGTTACGTCGAACTCGGGTGGGACGCCGAGCCCGTGTCCATCCTGCATCCCGACGTCTGCGACGGGGACCATACCGGCCTGCTGGCGGTGCACTCGCTGTCCAAGCGCTCCAACCTTGCCGGGTACCGGGCGGCCTTCGTGGCGGGCGACCCGGCACTGGTCGCTGGCCTACTCGCGCTGCGCCGGCACGCCGGGCTGATGATGCCCACCCCGGTACAGGTCGCGATGGCCGCCGCCCTCGACGACGACGCGCACGTCACCGAGCAGCGGGAGCGGTACCGGCGCCGACGCGACAAGCTGCGCAGCGCGTTGACGTACGCCGGGTTCTCGATCGAGCACTCCGAGGGCGGGCTGTACCTGTGGGCGACCGCGGGCGACCCCTGCTGGGAAACGGTCCATGATCTGGCCGGGCTCGGAATTCTGGTAGCTCCCGGGGACTTCTACGGGGCGGCGGGGGCGCAGTATGTCCGGGTGGCGCTCACCGCGACCGACGAGCGGGTGGCAGCCGCGGTCGACCGGCTGCGGTCCGGGTGAGCAAGACGGCGGTTGCACCCTAAGGTCGGTGCCATGCCACCTTCTGCACTGGCCGCGCGCATCGACGAACTGTGGGAACGCCGCGCAGACCTCTCCCCGGACGATGCCGAGGCCCGAACGGCGGTCATCGCGGCGGTGGACCTGTTGGACAGCGGGCAGTCCCGAGTGGCCGCCGTCGCGCCGGACGGCGTGATCGAGGTCAATGAGCGGGCCAAGCGGGCGATCTTGCTGGCCTTCAAGGTCCTGCCGATGCAGGCCTCGGCGGCCGGAGACTTCCGGTACGCCGACCGGGTACCGCTCAAGACCCGGTACGACGGCGTCCGGGTGGTCCCGGGAGCGATCGCCCGCTGGGGTTCCTATATCGCGCCGGGCGCGGTGCTGATGCCGTCCTACGTCAACATCGGCGCCTGGGTCGGTGCCGGGACGCTGGTGGACACCTGGGCAACGGTCGGGTCCTGTGCGCAGGTCGGGGAGCGGGTCCATCTATCCGGCGGCGTGGGCATCGGCGGCGTGCTGGAGCCGCCGCAGGCGGCGCCGGTGGTGGTCGAAGACGACGCGTTCGTGGGCTCCCGCTGCATGGTGGTCGAGGGTGCCCGGGTCCGCCGGGGCGCGAAGCTCGGGGCCGGCGCGATTCTCACGGCGAGTACCCGGGTCTTCGAGGCCGAGACCGGCGCCGAACTGCCCCGTGGTGAGGTGCCCGAGCGGGCAGTCGCGGTCGGCTCTACTCGGGTCAAGACGTTCCCGGGGGGCGACTTCGGGCTGCCCTGCCTGCTGGTGCTGCGTACCCTCGCCGAGAACGAGATTCACGACAAACTGGCCCTCAACGCGGTACTCCGCGAGCATGGCGTGGCGCCCTGATGCCCCGGCGGCTGGAGGAGCTGCCAGCGGACGCGCTCACCGCGGCGCTGGTCGACGTACCTTCGGTCTCCGGTGACGAGGGTCGCCTCGCGGACCTGGTGTACGGCTTCCTGCACGACCTCGGCCACCTCACCGTGGACCGCGACGGTGACGCGGTGGTCGCGCGGACACATCTCGGTCGTGGCTCCCGGATCGTGTTCGCCGGGCACCTGGACACGGTTCCGATCGCCGACAACCTGCCGTCACACCGGGAAGGTGACCGCCTCTACGGCTGCGGCACGTCGGACATGAAGAGTGGCGTCGCGGTGATGCTTCGCCTGGCCGCGCACCTGCCCAACCCGAATCGTGATGTGACGTACGTCTTCTACGACAACGAGGAGGTGGCGAGTGACCGCAACGGCCTCGGCCGCCTCGTACAGCGTCACCTGGACTGGCTCGCCGGTAGCCTCGCCGTGCTGATGGAGCCGACCTCCGGCCGGATCGAGGCCGGCTGCCAGGGCACGCTACGCGCGTTGGTGGTCGTTACCGGCCGCCGGGCGCACAGCGCGCGGTCCTGGTTGGGGGACAACGCCATCCACCATGCCGGCGCCCTGCTGACCCGACTGGCGGCGTATGAGGCCCGCGACGTGGAGATCGACGGCCTGAGCTTTCGGGAAGGACTCAGCGCGGTGCGCATCGAGGGCGGGATCGCCGGCAACGTGGTACCGGATCGTTGCACCGTCACCGTGAACTTCCGGTTCGCCCCCGACCGGTCCCCCGAGGAGGCCCTGGCCCACGTCGCCGAGGTGCTGTCGCCGTACGAATGCATCGTCACCGACAGTGCCCCCGGTGCGCCCCCCGGATTGAGCGAACCGGAGGTTGCGGAGTTCCTCCGCCTGGTCGGCCAGCAGCCGACGGCCAAGTTCGGCTGGACCGATGTGGCGCGGTTCGCCAGCCTCGGGATGCCGGCGGTGAACTACGGACCGGGCGACCCCAACCTGGCACACGCCGTCGATGAGTATGTGGAGGTACGCCGGATCATCGAGTGCGAGGCGCTGCTTCGGCGCTACCTGATGGCCGAGCGGGATGCCTTTCCCGGTGAGGCGCCGTCGGTCAACGCTTAGCCTGAGCGGGTGCCCGACCATACGCCGAACCCCGCGCCGGCCCCCGACGGAAGTGGGCCCCGGGAGAAGCACCGCGGGCCGATCACCTTGCGGCGCCGCCAGGTGCAGACCACCACGACCGACCAGCGGCTGCTGGACAACCGGGGCAGCTCGGATTGGGTGCACACCGACCCCTGGCGGGTGCTGCGGATCCAGTCCGAGTTCGTCGAGGGTTTCGGCTTGTTGTCCGAACTTTCCGAAGCGGTGAGCGTCTTCGGGTCCTCCCGGACCGCGCGGGATGATCCGGAGTACGCCGCGGCCGAAGCGCTCGGCGCGGCACTGGCCCGCGCCGGCCTCGCGGTGATCACCGGCGGTGGCCCCGGAATCATGGAAGCGGCCAACAAGGGGGCGTCCCAGGCCGGCGGGGTTTCGGTGGGACTGGGCATCGAGTTGCCGTTCGAGCAGCGGCTCAACGACTGGGTGGACATCGGGCTGCTGTTCCGGTACTTCTTCGCGCGCAAGACGATGTTCGTCAAGTACGCCCAAGCCTTTGTGGTCTTTCCCGGCGGCTTCGGCACCTTGGACGAGTTGTTCGAAGCGCTCACCCTGGTGCAGACCCGCAAGGTGACGTCGTTCCCGGTCGTGCTGTACCGGTCGGCGTACTGGCAGGGGCTGCTGGACTGGCTAAGGGAGAACCTCGCGGCTACCGGCAAGATCGCCGCAGCCGACCTGGAACTGGTACGGGTCAGCGACGACATCGAGGAGATCGTGGCCATCATCCAACAGGCCGAGGCGGCCCGGGTCGCCCGCGGCCTCGGCTGAAAGCTCAGGCGCCTCGCAGTAACCGCCGGTGCAGGCTGGCCGCGGTCCGCCGGGAAACGAATGTGGCGTGGCACCATCGAAGCCGTGCGAGTCGTCCAGGCGCTGATCATCGTCGTCGTCATCCTCGTGACGGCGGCGGTGGCTATGGGCTGGGGCGATCGGATGGTGTCAGTACCGGTGGACCGGGCACCTGCCGGGCTTCCGGCGGACGCCGATGTCTCCGCGGCGGCCATCCCGGCTCTTCGCTTCAATATGGCGCTGCGGGGCTACCGCATGGCTGAAGTGGACCGGGTACTCGCCCAACTCGCCGACGCGCTCGCCAGCCGCGACAACCGCATCGCGGAACTCCAGGCAGCGCGGGACCTCGGTGGGGATCGGCCCGGCGAGCCCCCTCCGGGGCCGGATCCTGGGCGGTCCGCCGACACTGTGTCCGACCCGACGCCGGAGACAGCGGCTGATGGCTGAAGTGGTGAGCTCCGTGGAGATCGACGCCGCGCCGGCGGCGGTCTGGGCGGCGGTGACCGACTGGGAGCGGCATGGGAAGTGGATGCTGTTCACCACAGTTCGCCGGCTGGAGCAGGGTGGTGAGGGTGTCGGGGGTCGGATCCGGGCGGTGACCGGCTTCGGCCCGCTGGGCGTCCCGGACCCGATGACCATCACTGTCTGGCGCCCGCCGTACCGCTGCGAGAACCGCCACGACGGCCGGTTGGTTCGCGGAGTCGGCGCCTTCGACGTGGAGCCCTTGCCGGACGGCCGCAGCCGGTTCACCTGGTCGGAGTGGCTCGATCCGCCGTTCGGTGCGGTCGGGAAGGTCGGATTCGTGCTGGTCAAGCCCTTCTTTCAGGCTTTTATCGCCGTCTGCCTGTGGCGGCTGGCTCGGTGGGCGCCGACCCGATGAGCGCCGGCGGGACGCTCCCCGGTCCGGATGGCGCACCGCGATGCCCTTGGGCGGTGTCGACTCCGGAGTACGTGGAGTACCACGACACCGAGTGGGGTCGACCGGTCCGCGACGACGCCGGGTTGTACGAGCGGTTGGTGCTGGAGGGCTTCCAATCCGGGCTGTCCTGGCTGACGATTCTGCGGAAGCGACCGGCGTTCCGGGCCGCCTTCGCCGGCTTCGACCCGGCTGCGGTGGCCGCCTTCGACGACGTTGACCGTGCCCGGTTGCTCGCCGACGTGGGGATCGTCCGCAACCGAGGAAAGATCGAGGCGGCGATCACCAACGCGCGGGCGGCGCTGGACCTGTCCTCTGGCCTGGCCGCGCTGGTCTGGTCCTTTCAGCCCGCCAGCCACATGCCGGCCACGGTGGCTGATGTGCCGGCGAGCACGCCGGACTCGGCCGCGATGGCCAAGGAACTCAAACGCCAGGGTTTCCTCTTCATCGGCCCGGTCACCGCGTACGCCCTGATGCAGGCCTGCGGTGTGGTGAATGACCACCTCCGGGATTGCCATTGGCGCGGCGCCGCTACCGGGTGAACCTCACGCCCGCGGGTTTGCGCGACTCCGGGCGCGGAATCCTCCTCCCTAGTCCCGGACCGGCGCGCTCAACCCTGGAGGACCTGCGTGGACGCCATTGTGCTGCTGAAAGAGGATCACAAGACGGTGGAGAAGCTGTTTCGGCAGTACGAAAAGGCGGCTGACGACGCCTATGAGGACAAGCATCAGCTCGTTCAGGAGATTATCGCCGAGCTCTCGGTACACGCCCACATCGAGGAGCAGATCTTCTATCCGGAGGCTCGGGAGCAGGCCCCGGACACCGGGGACCACGTACTGGAAAGCCTGGAGGAGCACCACATCGTCAAGTGGGTGCTGTCGGAGTTGCACGGCATGGACCCGCGGGACGAGCGGTACGACGCCAAGGTCTCGGTGCTGATGGAGAACGTTCGCCACCACGTCGAGGAAGAAGAGCAGGAGTGGTTCCCCGAGGTCCGCAAGGCATTCGGTCGGAAGAAGTTGCAGGAGATCGGCGAACGGCTGGCCGCTGCCAAGGAGACCGCGCCGCGCGACCCGCAGCCCAAGGCACCCGACGAGCCGCAGTAGTACCGCCCTTCGGTTGCCGCCCGGGCAGGTCGCCGCTCGATCAGACCTTCAACGTCTCCCGGGCGGCGATCGCGGCTCCGCGGGCTCCCGCCATGTCCCGGTCCGGGACCAGCGAGAAGTGGGCGAGCGAACCCTGCTCCTCGCGGAGCGTGGTGTGCTCCCGGATCGTCGCCAAGAACCACTCACGAAATTCCGGCTCGGTCTCCACGACTCCGCCACCGACGAAGTAGGCGTCCGGGTCGGTGAAGTTGGCGGCGATGGTGAACAGCCGACCGATAGCCATCGCCTGTTGGGTGAAGATCTCCCGAGCCAGCGGATCGCCCCGTTCGCCATAGCCGCGGACGGCTTTGGCCGCAGCCGAGAGTTCCATCCCGGCGAGCGGGTGCTCAGGAAACCGGGTCAGCCAGTACGGCAGCAGGTTCTTCGCAATTCCGGTCAGCGAAGCCACGCTCTCCGCATCGCCGACGGACCCGCAGTTGCACTCCGGCACCGGCTGGTCCTGCGCGAGCAGCCCGGCCATCGGGACATGGACATGACCCAACTCGCCGGCCATGCCGGCCGCACCCCGGACCACCGCGCCGGACTCGATCACCCCGCCGCCGAGGCCGGTTCCTACGATCGCCGAAACCGACGAGCGCTGAGCGGCTGCTGGGCCGTACAGCCGATGGTGGGCATAGAGCGCCGCCGCGTTTCCGTCGTTGTTGTAGACCACAGGGAGGCCGAGCTGCGCTTCCAAAGCTCCGCGGAAGTCGAAGCCGCGCCAAGCGGGTGCGGAGAAGTTGGTGGCCCCGCGGGAGGAGATGACGCCGTACGGGCTGGCCGGCCCTGGTGTATCCAGGCCCACGGCTCGGACCGCGGCTCGAGGAGTCTCGGTCAGTTCCAGCACATTATTCAGCGCCTCGACCAACGCTTGGACCGCGACGTCCGGGCCGTCCAGGACGTGACTCGGTGTCTCGACCAACCGGTCCACGAGAAAGCGGCCGCCACTGTCGTACCCGGTGGTGTCCAGCCCTCCGGCGGCGGTCGTACCGGCGTCCAGGACGGTGGCGTTGATGCTGGTGCCCCCGTTGTCCAGGCCTACGACGACTCGCGGCGTACCGTTCATGGCTGTTGCCTCCTGGTGACGGGTGATGCCCGAGCGGCGGGGATCTGGACTAGCGACCCGTGAAGACGGGCTGCTGCTTGGCGAGGAATGCGGTGGTAGCGCTCCGGTGGTCGGCGGTGGCCCCGCACCGAGCCTGCAATTGTGCCTCGCGTTCCAGCGCGGCGGGGAGATCACAGGTCGCGGCGTAGTGCAGCGCTTCCTTGACCGCGGCGTAGGCCGCCGTCGGTCCGTTCGCCAGTCGGGTGGCCAACTCGACGACGTTGACCAGCAGGGCGTGACCCGGTACGACCGCATTGATGAGGCCCATCTCGAGCGCTTGGGAGGCGCTGAACGGGTCCGCGAGCATCAGCAGCGCGCTCGCCCGGCCGTACCCGACGAGGCGTGGCAGCGTCCAGGACACTCCGGTGTCCGGCCCAAGGCCGACGTGGGAGAACGCGAGCAGAAAAGCGGCGTCATCAGCCGCGAACCGGAAGTCCGCGGCGAAGGCGAGTGCGGCCCCGGCGCCCGCGGCCACGCCGTTGACTGCCGCGATGACTGGTTTGGGCATGGTGGCGATGGTCAGCGCCAACGGATTGAAGTGTTCGCGGACGGTGGCGTCCAGGCTGGGGTCGTGCGCTTCCAGCAGTGCCGCGTGCTCCCGCAGGTCCTGGCCGACGCAGAAGGCTCGCCCGGAGCCGCTGAGGATCACGGCCCGTACCTCCTCGTCGGATCCGGCTTCGATCAAGGCTTCGAGCAGTGCCTCCTTCATCGCCACGTTCATCGCATTCAGCACCTCCGGCCGCGACAGGGTGATGGTTGCGACGCCACCGTCGAGGTCATAGCGGACCGTCGGCTCGGTCGGGGCGGCTGCAGGCATGGCTTCGGGGGTCCCTTCGGTGGAAGCTGTCTGACGGCCCCAGGATCGCGGATGCTTACGTGGTGTTTCCAGTGGGGGACAACGGATGGGGTTCGCGGCAGCGTAGTGGCGCCGGCCGACGCGGGGGCCCGCAGTCGGCCCTATTTCGGTTTCACCGGGTTGAGCAGCGATAATCACTACGACCGGGCTACCGTCCGATTCTCCGGACCGGCAGCGTGCAGACGTGTGGAAGGGGAGTCTCATGGCGGCCATGAAGCCGCGGACGGGCGACGGTCCGATGGAGGTCACCAAGGAGGGCCGCGGCATCGTCATGCGCGTTCCGTTGGAAGGCGGCGGGCGGCTGGTGGTCGAGTTGACGCCCGACGAGGCGACCACACTCAGTGACGCGCTAAAGAACGCGGGGGGCTGACGGCTGGCGCCCCGAACCGCCGGTACGAGGTCCCGCAAGGCGGCGGTCCCGACCGGTGTTCCTGTTGCGCTGCGATCGCTGGCTAATGCCCGCGAATCCGCGTTCGATGCTGTGGTCCTACCGGTCCTGGCTGCTGAGACCGCAAGCCTGTCGTCCGCGTTCTTGGACCGCCTCGGGCTCGACGTTGGGGTCGATCTGGCGGAGTTGCTCGCCGCCCAGACGTTCGCCGCCGAGCCCGGGGACACACTGGTCTGGCCGCTGGCGACCGCCGCACCGCGCCTGCTGGTGATTGTCGGTGCGGGTCAGGGCGATGCCGTCGGATGGCGTAAAGCCGGCGCGGCGACCGCCCGCCGGGTAGCGGATTGTGCGGTAGTCGGGCTAGCCGCCGAGGCGATCCTCGGGGACGACGCGCTGACCGCGCTGACCGAGGGACTGGTGCTGGCGTCCTACCGGTTCCGGGCGGACGGAGCGGCTCCCAAGGGTCCCAAGGTCCAGCGTTTCGAACTGTTGGGCGATGACGATCCGTCTCGTCAGGCGGTGCTGAACCGAGCGCTCGCCGGAACACGCGCGACGCTGCGGGCGAGAGACCTGACGAATACCCCGTCGATGCTCAAAACCCCGCAGTGGCTGGCCGACCAAGCAGCGGTACTCGCCGGCCCCGCGGGCCTGAAGGTCCGGGTACGCGACGAGCAGGCGTTGGCCGCTGACGGCTTCGGTGGCATCCTCGCGGTGGGCCGCGGCTCCACCCGGCCGCCGCGGCTCATCGAGCTCAGCTACACCCCGAAGGGCGCCACCCGGCACGTGGTGCTCATCGGCAAGGGCATCACGTTCGACTCCGGGGGGCTGTCGTTGAAGCCGAACGACAGCATGGTGTCGATGAAAACCGACATGGCGGGCGGCGCCGCGGTAATTGCCGTGATGGCCGAGTTGGCCGCCAGTGAGGTGGCCGTCCGGGTCACCGGGCTGGTGCCGGCGGCGGAGAACCTTCCGTCGGGCACCGCGCAGCGGCCCGGTGATGTGATCCGGCACTACGGCGGACGTACCTCCGAGGTGCTCAACACCGACGCCGAGGGACGGCTGGTACTCGCGGACGCGTTGGCCTACGCCGACGCCCGGCTCGAGCCCGATGTGATAGTCGATATCGCGACCCTCACCGGCGCGGCGCCGCTGGGGTTGGGACGTCGACATGGTGCGCTGTACGCCACCAGCGATGCGTTGGCGGCGGGGTTGGCCGCCGCCGCCAGCCAGACCGGTGAGCGGTTGTGGCGGATGCCGCTCGTCTCGGATTATCGGTTCGCGATCGACTCCCGCATCGCCGACGTCGCGAATACCGCGACTGACCATAAGATCTCCGGCGGGTCCATTCTCGCCGCGCTGTTCCTGCAGGAGTTCACCGGCGGCCGGACGTGGGCGCACCTCGACGTGGCCGGACCGGCCCGGGCCGATGGCGACGAGGACGAGATCACGAAGGGCGCGACCGGTTTCGGTGCCCGGCTCCTGCTGCGCTGGCTCCAAGACCAGCGCTGGCTCCA
>JBDUDX010000097.1:0-5135 GCA_040002735.1 Frankiaceae bacterium
ACGTTAACGTCCTTGAAGGTGACGACCCGAACGTTCTTGACGAAGCGCGCCGGTCGGTACATGTCCCATACCCAGGCATCCGCCATCGTCAGTTCAAAGAAAACCTCACCGCCGGAATCCCCACCGACGGTCCGTACCTGCAGGTCGACGGTGTTGGTGAGGTAGAACCGCCGCTCGGTCTCGACGACATAGCTGAAGAGGTTGACGACGTCGCGGTACTCCCGATAGAGCTGCAGCTCCATCTCGGTTTCGTACTTCTCCAGGTCCTCGGCGCTCATGCGGACGACCTCAGGAGGGCACGGGGGCGGGGCGCACCTTCAGCCTCAGGGGGCGGCGTCATCGGACTATTGTCCCCCACCGTGACCGCCTTCGCCCGGGCGACGTTGACGTAGGAGAACCGGTGTTCCGGGCAGGGCCCATGGGCAGCGAGCGCCGCGGAGTGTTCCGGTGTCACGTACCCCTTGTGCGCCGCGAAGTCGTAGCGCGGATAACGGGTATGCAGATCGATCATGATGCGATCCCGGGTCACCTTGGCCACCACCGAGGCGGCGGCGACGCAGGCGGCGACCCGATCGCCCTTCCACATCGCCAGTCCGGGCACGCCGAGGCCGCGGACCGGGAAGCCGTCGGTGAGTACGTACGCCGGCTCCGGGGCGAGACCCACCAGCGCCCGTCGCAGCCCTTCCACGTTGCAGACGTGCAACCCGCGGAGGTCCACCTCCTGCGGGGGGATGACGATCACACTCCAGGCCAGCGCACGTGCGGTGACCAGGCGGTACACCCGCTCCCGAGAAGCCGGCGGAAGCAGCTTGGAGTCGGCCAGCCCGGGGATCTGACCCCGCCGGCCCTCGGGCAGCGCCGCCGCCGCGCAGACCAGCGGACCGGCGCAGGCTCCGCGGCCGGCTTCGTCGGCACCAGCGACCGGCGCGAACCCGGATCGGGCCAGCGCCCGTTCGTACCCCCACAGCCCGGCATCGCGGCGAACCGTCGAGCGCTTCGGCGCGGCTGCGAACACGGGAGATCCGGCGGACACAGCAGCAGCTTAGGAGTACGTCGCCGCGTTCGGCCGCACATGGAACCGGCGACGCCGTCGGGCATGGCGCGCCCATCCGATCGGTATCACCCCGGCCACCGCAAGTGCGCCGGGCACTCCGGTCTCGGCGGCGGCCTTCAGCTTCGGCTGGGAAAAGGTCTTGGGCACCGGCAGCGTGCCGATCCGCGACGGCGGCCATACCTTGACGAACGCGCGGCCGATCACATGACTCTCTGCGATCGTGCCCCCGCCCGGATCGCCGATATGTGCCCGGGAATCCGCCGAAAAGCCGCGGTGGTCACCCATCACCCACAGCCGTCCCTTCGGGACCGTCACCGGACCGAAGGGGGCATGGTCGTCCTGGTACACATACGGCTCGGTGAGCGCGGCGCCGTTGACAGTGACCCGACCCTTGGCGTCGCAGCACTGCACCACGTCACCGGGTATGCCGATCACTCGCTTGATGAAATCTTCCTCGCCGGGCGGAGCGATCCCGATCGCGCTGCCGATGTTGCGGGCGATGCGTTGCACCACGTTCGACGGCTGGGTGGTGGTGACCTCGGGTGTCCAGGAGTCCACGCCGTTGAACACCACAATCTCGCCGCGATGCACGTCGCGGAAGCGCAGCACCAGCTTGTTGACCAGTACGCGATCCCCGCTGCAGCCGTAACAGCCGTGCAGCGTCTTCTCCATCGAGCCGGACGGGATGAAGAACGCCTGGATGAGGAACGCCTTGATAACCATGGCGAGCCCCAGCGCCACGATGATCAGGATGGGCAGTTCCCGCCAGAAGGACCCACTGCTCTTCTTGTGCCGCCGCGGGCGAGGGGGCGGTTCGGCCGGGTCGGCACCCAGCGCAGGGTCGTCAGTAGCGGCCACGCCGGCTCAGCGGGCCGTCGTGGGCTGCCGCTTCTCCTTGATCTTGGCGGCCTTGCCGCGAAGGCCTCGGAGGTAATAGAGCTTGGCCCGTCGCACGTCGCCCCGGGTCATCACTTCTATCCGGCTGATGATGGGAGTGTGTAACGGAAAGGTCCGCTCCACACCCACACCGAAGCTGACCTTGCGGACGGTGAACGTCTCGCGGATGCCGCCGTTCTGCCGGCGGATGACCACTCCCTGGAAGACCTGAACCCGCTCGCGGTTACCCTCCACCACCCGTACGTGCACCTTGAGCGTGTCCCCCGGCCGGAAATCCGGGATGTCGGACCGCAATGAGGCGGCGTCGAGGCTGTCGAGGGTGTGCATGATTGGTCGCTTCCTACTGCAGCGGCGCGGCGAGGCGCCCGCCTTGGGTGGTCATCGGGTTCTGTCTCGGGTCTTCGGGTCAGCAGTGTTGCGGAGGGAGAACCTCGCGCAAGGACACGCGTCAGTTCTCTACTCTGCCATACCGTCGCGTGCGGGGGGTACGTCCGGACCACCCAGGTCCGGTCGACGCTCGGCCGTCAGGCGTCGAGACTGCTCCGCGCGCCAATGTGCGATGGCCGCGTGGTTGCCGGAGCGCAGGACCTCGGGAACGGGGAGGCCCCGCCACTGGGCGGGCCGGGTGTAGACCGGCCCCTCCACCAACCGCGCCATCCCGCCGGGAGCGAAGGAGTCGTCCGAGATCGACTCGGGATTGCCTACTACGTCCGGAAGCAACCGGGTCAGCGCCTCCAGGAAGACCAGCACGGCCACCTCTCCGCCAGCAAGCACGTAGTCGCCGAGGGATACCTCGTCGACCGCCATCCGGCCTCGGGCGTACTGGGCCACCCGAGCGTCGATCCCCTCATACCGGCCGCATCCGAAGATCAACCAAGGTTCGGCAGCCCATTGACCGGCGAATTCCTGGGTGAAGGGTCGGCCACTCGGAGTGGGCAGAATCAGCCGAGGCACAGCGGCCGGCGGCCCGGTCGCGAGCACTGCGTCCAACGCGAGGCCCCACGGTTCGGGGCGCATCACCATTCCGGGGCCGCCGCCGAAGGGCACGTCGTCGACGGTGCGGTGCACATCGGAGGTCCACGTCCGCAGGTCGTGCACGGTGATGTCGACCAGCCCGCGGCGGCGCGCCTTGCCCAACAGCGACACGTCCAGTGGTCCGAAGTACTCCGGGAAGATGGTGATGACGTCGACGCGCATGATCCGGTTACAGGTCGAGCAGTCCGGCGGGCGGGTCGACGACCACTCGGCCGGCGGCCAGATCGACGTGTGGGACGAGCGCGGCAACGAAGGGAACCAGCACTTCGCGACCATCCGGGCGCCGCACTGCGAGCAGATCGGCGCCGGGTGGATGCAGCACGTCAGCCAGCTCGCCGATCACTTCCCCGGAGGTGTCTACGGCCTGCAGACCGATCAGCTGGTGGTCCCAGTACTCCTCGGGGCTGGCCAGCGCGGGCGACGACGCGGAATTCACCACGATCAGCGTGTCCCGCAACTCCTCGGCCGCCGTCCGGTCCGCGACGCCGTCGAAGTGCACCAGCAGCCGCCCGTTCATGTCCCGGGTACCGGCGATCCGCAACGGGCCGCGCTCGGCCGGTTCGACGTCCAGCACCGCGCCCGGCGCGAACCGCACCTCGGGGAGGTCCGTCCGGACCTCCACCGTGACCTCACCGGCCAACCCGTGCGGCCGGCCGATGCGGCCGATGACCAGCCGCATCGCAGCGGTCAGCGGCCGCGGTCCACGTCGACGAAGTCGACGCGTACCTGCCGGCCGCCCAGCGCTCCGATGACCGTGCGCATCGCCCGGGCCGTACGCCCCCCGCGGCCGATCACCTTGCCGAGGTCGTCGGGGTGCACCCGAACCGCCAGGACGCGGCCGCGTCGCAACTGCCGATCATCCACTGAAACCTCGTCCGGATGATCGACGATGCCGCGTACCAGGTGTTCGAGAGCCTCCTCGAGCATCTACGGTTCCGGGGTGACGGCCGCCGGATCGGTGACCGTTTCGGTGGCAACGATCGGCTCGGCGGCCGGCTCGGGCGCAGGTGCGGACTCCGTTGGGCTCGCCGGCGCGTCCTCGGGCTTCTTCGGCGCTCGCTTCCGGGGTGTTGTCGCGCCGCCGCCCTCCTCGCCGGCGAGACCTTCCCGAGCGGCCGTTTCAAAGGCGGCCCGCCGGTCCGGCTTGGGCGCCGCGACCTTCATGGGCTCGGGCGCAGGCTCGCCGCGGAACTGCTGCCAGTCACCGGTGACCCGCAGGATCGCCGCTACCGCTTCGGTCGGCTGCGCGCCGACGCCGAGCCAGTATTGGGCTCGCTCGGAGTTGATCTCGATGAAGGACGGGTCGTCCTTGGGGTGGTACTTGCCGATCGTCTCGATTGCGCGCCCGTCGCGGCGGGTACGCGCGTCGGCGACGACGACACGGTAGTAGGGCGCACGCATCTTGCCCATGCGCATGAGCTTGATCTTTACTGCCACAGCGGGTTGCGCTCCAGATGTCGGCACGGGTGAGGCCGCGGTGGGCGCCGGGTGGGGACCGGTCGACGGCTTCGATGGGCTTACCAGAACCGGGTAGAGGGCCGGTACGTGGCGAGACTCAGTGTGCCCGAGACTCAAGGTGTCATTGTGCCAGATGAGCCGGACGGCTGCCGAAGTGCGCCGGACCAGGCCGCCGGCCGGGCGCCGGCTCGGTCCACCGGCTCAGCTCGGCGGGAAACGGAACTTCGACAGGTCCGGCAGGCTGACGCCCGGTGGGAGCCCGGATGGCGCGCCGCCCGGGCTGGCCGGCGGTAACCCGCCGGGCGTCCCACGTACCGGCAACGCCGGCCGGCCGCCGGACCGTACCGGCTTGCCCTTCTTGCCCTTGCCGCGACCCTTCGCCGACTTCCCCGGTCGCCGGCCCCCCGGCATGCCGGGCATGCCGCCCGCCATCGACTTCATCATCTTGCGGGCTTCGAAGAACCGGTCGACCAGGCTGTTGACTTCGGTGACCGTCACGCCGGAACCCTTGGAGATCCGCAAGCGGCGGGACCCGTTGATGATCTTGGGGTTGGTTCGCTCCGCCGGTGTCATCGACCGGATGATGGCCGCGATCCGGTCCAGGTCCCGGTCATCGATCTGGGAAATCTGCCCCTTCATCTGCCCCATGCCGGGCAGCATTCCGAGCAGGTTGGCGATCGGCCCCATCTTG
>JBDUDX010000098.1:0-13075 GCA_040002735.1 Frankiaceae bacterium
GATCCTTTCGGCGCTGACGTTGGACACCACCGCCGCCGCTAGATCCGCGTGATCGGCAGCCCGAAACACGGGAGTTACTGTTCGGCGGTGACCACTCCGGCGATCTCCCAGCACAGCCGGCTCTCCGGGGACGAGGTCCAGCAGGTTCTCGCCCTCGTCGATGCCGTCACCGAGGCCGACGGGGTACGCCCCCTTTCGGAACACGTCATGCTGCACCTGCGCTACGGCGGAGACGAGCCCGGGCGCAACCTGCTGGTCCGAGCGGGCGACGAGCTGGTCGGGTACGCATTCCTGGACACCACCGACGCGGTCGAGGGGTCCAGCGCCGAGATCGCCATGACCCCGGCCCACCGGCAAAATGCCATCGCCCGCGAGTTGGTGGAGGCGCTAGTCGACCAGACGCCGGACGGGCGGCTGCGGCTGTGGGCCCACGGCCAGCAGGCGGCGAACTCCTCACTGGCCCGCTCGCTGGCGCAATCACTGGGCTTCGAACGCGAGCGGGTGCTGTGGCAGATGCGCCGGTCGCTGTTCGCCCCACTGCCGGCGCCGGAGTTTCCGCCGGACGTGGTGCTGCGTACCTTCCTCGTCGGGCGGGACGAGTCGGCGTGGATCGAGGTGAACAACCGGGCATTTGCCCATCACCCCGACCAAGGGCACTGGACGGTGGAAGACGTACGCCGACGGGAAGCCGAACCGTGGTTCGATCCGGCCGGCTTCTTCCTCGCCGAGCGCGCCGGGCGACTCGTCGGCTTCCACTGGACCAAAGTGCACGGCGGATCCGGTTCCGGGCCGGGGACACGTACCGGCGAACGAACCGGCGAGCAGACCGGTGAACACGGCCACGAACCGATCGGCGAGGTGTACGTGGTCGGCGTCGACCCCGACGCCCAGGGGCAGCGGCTCGGGCCGGCGCTGACCCTCGTCGGGCTGGCACGTCTGCGCGGCAAGGGATTGGCCCAGGCGATGCTCTACGTCGACGAATCCAACACGGCAGCCATCAAGGTGTACGAAGAACTCGGCTTCACCCGTTGGGACGTCGACGTCAATTATCGACGCGGCTGAGTCGAGCCGCACCCGACACGCTCCGTCAGTGCCATACGGTTTGGGCATGCGGCTCGGTGTTCTCGACGTCGGTTCCAACACCATCCACCTGCTGGTGGTGGATGCCCACCTCGGCGGCCGACCGCTACCGGCGGCGAAGGTGAAGTTCGAACTGCGGCTCGCCGAACTGCTGGACCGGAATGGTTCACTGCCGACTTCCGGTGCCACCGCGCTGGTGGATGCCGTCCGCAACGCCGGCGCTGTCGCGCAAGGCATGGGGGTCGAGGACTTTCTCGCCTTTGCCACCTCCGCGGTGCGGGACGCCACCAACGGTGAGCAGGTGCTGGACCGCATTCGGGACGAGACCGGCGTGAAGCTGGAAATCATGAGCGGGCAGGAGGAGGCTCGGCTCACCTTTCTGGCGGTCCGCCGGTGGTTCGGCTGGGGCGCCGGCCGGCTTCTGGTCTTCGACATCGGCGGCGGCTCGCTGGAGGTGGCCGCCGGCAGCGAGGAGCAGCCGGACGTCGCCGTCTCGCTGCCGCTGGGAGCCGGACGGCTGACGAGGGACTGGCTCAGCGGTGACCGGCCGGACCCGAAGGCGCTGCGCGACCTGCGCAAGCACGTACGCAAGGAGCTGGCCAAGTGTGCGGCGGAGTTCAGCGCCGGCGGCGAGCCGGACCGGGTGGTGGCGACGAGCAAAACGTTCCGGTCACTCGCCCGGATCGGTGGCGCGGCGCCGTACGTGGCCGGTCCCTACGTACGCCGGACCCTGCGCCGCGACGACGTCCGCGGCCTCGTCGAGCGGCTGGCGAAGATGCGCCCGGCGGAACGTGCCGCACTTCCCGGCGTCTCGCCGGGCCGTGCGCCACAGTTGCCGGCCGGCGCGATCGTCGCTGACGCGGCGATGGAGATGCTGTCCGTGGCCGAGCTCGAGTTATGCCCGTGGGCGCTTCGGGAGGGCCTGCTGCTGCGGCGGATGGACCATACCGGCCCGAGCTGAGTCCCGCGCCGGTTACGGCTCGAACTTGTACCCCAGCCCGCGAATCGTGACCAGGTGCTGCGGGATGGTCGGATCCGGTTCCACCTTGCCGCGCAGCCGTTTCACGTGCACGTCGAGGGTCTTGGTGTCCCCCACGTAGTCGCTGCCCCAGACCCGGTCGATGATCTGACTGCGGGTCAGTACCCGCCCAGCGTTGCGAACCAGCAACTCGAGTAGCTCGAACTCCTTCAGCGGCAGGGTGATGTTCTTGCCCGACACGGTCACCACGTGACGGTCGATGTCGATCCGCACCGGCCCGGCTTCAATCGCCGCGGGCAGCAACTCGGCGTTGTCGGTACGCCGGCGCAACACGGCTCGAATCCGGGCAACGAGTTCCCGGCCGGAGAACGGCTTGGTGACGTAGTCGTCGGCGCCGAGCTCCAGCCCGACCACCTTGTCGACCTCGCTGTCTTTGGCAGTCAGCATGATCACCGGTACGTCACTGCGGTTGCGCAGCTGCCGGCACACCTCGGTCCCCGGCAGGCCAGGCAGCATCACGTCCAGGAGTACGAGATCCGCGCCGCTACGCTCGAACTCCTCCAGCCCTGCGGGTCCGGTCGCAGCCACTGACACGTCGAACCCCTCACGGCTCAACATGTACTGCAGAGTCTCGGAGAACGTCTCCTCGTCCTCGATCACCAACACGCGGGTCATGCGTTCTCCGGGGTCTGACCGTTGGGCAGGCCAGCCGAGTTCGCGGCCAGCGTGGTCGGTGGGCTAGGTAGATGCAGCGTAAACGTCGAGCCCATGCCGAGCTGGCTCCACACCGAAACTCGGCCGCCGGCATTCTCCGCGACGTGCTTGACGATCGCCAGCCCCAAGCCCGTTCCACCGGTCCGCCGGGATCGGGCCGGGTCCGCCCGATAGAAGCGTTCGAAGACCCGGTCCAGGTCCTCCACTCCGATGCCGATTCCCTGATCAGCGACGGAGATCTCAATGGTCTCGGCCCCGTCGCCGGCCACGCTGCGAGCCCCGACCGCGACCCGGCTGCCGCGCGATGAGTAGTTGATGGCGTTGTCCAGCAGGTTCACTAGGGCCGTCTCCAGCGACCGCTCGTCCCCCCACACCCGCAACGCCCCGCAGTCGCCGACCGCGAGATCGACTCCGACGCCGTCCGCGGTGACCCGTACGCGGTCCACCGCGTTGCGGACCAGCAGCGCTACCGGCACCGCACTCGGCGGGGGCAATGGTTCGCCGCCCTGCAGCCGGGACAGATCCAGCAGGTCGCGCACCAGTTGGGAGAGTCGGCCGGCCTCGTGGGTCATCCGGTCGGCGAACCGCCGCGTCGCGACCGGATCGTCCGCGGCCTCGCAGATCGCCTCGGCGAGGAGTAACAGTCCGCCGACAGGGGTCTTCAGCTCGTGCGACACGCTGGCCACGAAGTCCCGTCGGACCGCCTCGACGCGGTGCGCCTCGGTGAGATCCTGGAGCAGCAGGACCACCCGCTCGGTGCCCGGAACCGGTGCGATAGTGACGTTGACCGGACGCGAGCCCGCGCCCCAGGGCAAGTCGATCGCATGCTGTGCCCGCTCACCACTACGCCGAACGTTGCGAACCAGCCGGGTCAGCCCCGGAGACGTCAGGGTGCTGCGTCGGACTACCCGTAACGCCAACGCGGCCTCGTTCGCCAAGATCACGTCATGCCCATCGAGCAGCACAATGCCCGAGTCGAGCGCGGCCGCCACGGTCTCAACCACGTCGGCCAGCTCGGCGTAGTCGCCGGTCAGCGGGCCTGACCCCGCCTCCGCCACGCCGTCCGCGCGGCCTCGCCGGGCGAGGAGGCGTAGCACGATGTCATGTTAGGTGCGAATCAGCCGTAGGATCATCAGACGGCCCCGACGAACCGGATCGTCCCCAAGTGTTCACCTTCCGGCCGCATTCCGGACACGAAGCAGTCAACCGCGCTTGTCCTGCTAGACAGGCCAACTGCGGCAAAGGAGAAAACGGTGCGCGACAGCTATCACATGGAACTCGATGAGGTCACCAGCCTCCTTGTCGAAATGACCCGAATGGTCGCCGGAGGTATGCGTCGGGCCAGTGGCGCGTTGCTCGACGCGGACCTGGCGCTGGCGCAGGGGGCCATCGAGGGCGACGACGCGATCGACGAGCTATACCGCGATATCGAGAAGCGCTGCTATGAACTTCTCGCCCGGCAGCAACCGGTGGCGAGCGATCTCCGCATCCTGGTCACCAGCTTGCGGATGGTCGCCGACCTGGAACGCTCCGGTGACCTGGCGCTCCATTTGGCCAAGCTCGCCCGCCGACGCTATCCCGACTGCGCCATCCCGGCCGAGCTTCGGGACACCATCCTGGACATGTCGCAGGTCGCCGAGCGGATCACCGTCAAGGCCGGCACAGTCATCGCCAATCGGGACATCGAGCAGGCCGAGGAATTGGAACGCGACGACGATGTCATGGACGAGTTGCACCGGCGGCTGTTCACCGTGATGCTCGACGACAAGTGGCCGCACGGGGTCGAAACCACCATCGATATCGCCCTTGCAGGACGGTATTACGAGCGGTTCGCCGACCACGCCGTTTCCGTCGCCCGGCGCGTGGTGTATCTGGTGACCGGAGAGTTGGTGACCGGCGAGGCTTCGTGACGTCGTGAGTACGCTGCCGGCCGATCGCTTTCTGGACCGCGAACTGTCCTGGCTGGCGTTTAACTCTCGCGTCCTGGAACTCGCCGCCGACGAGAACCTGCCGCTGCTGGAACGCTTGCACTTCCTGGCCATCTTCGGCCGGAATCTGGACGCCTTCTTCATGGTCCGGGTGGCCGGACTCACCCGTCGCCTCGCCACCGGATCCGCCGTTCCCAGCGCTTGCGGTACGCCACCCGAGGAGCAGCTGGCGCGGATATCGTCCGAGGTCCGCCGGCTCCTCCTCGATCAGGGACGCGTCCTCACCGATCTGCTGTCGGCGCTGCGGCCAGCCGGCGTCAACCTGCTCGGCTGGGCCGAGCTTTCCCAGGACGAGCGCGCCGACCTGCAGGAAGTCTTCGAAAAGAGCATCTTGCCGGTACTCAGCCCGCTGGCAGTGGATCCGGCCCGCCCATTTCCGTACATCTCCGGGCTTTCACTGAATCTCGGCGTGCTGCTCCGGCGGCCGGGAAGTGACGAGGAACACTTCGCCCGGGTGAAGTTACCGGCATCGGTGAGCCGGTTCCTCCCGGTTGGCGAGGGGCGGTTCGTCGCGCTGGAAGAAATCACCTGCGCCCACCTGGACCAGCTCTTTCCCGGGATGGAGGTGATGGCAGCGGACTGCTTCCGGGTCACCCGCAACAACGAGTTGGCGGTGGACTTGGGGGTGGATGAGGAAGGCGAGAACCTGCTGGAGGCGCTGGAACGCGAGTTGCTCAGCCGCCGCGCCGGGCCTCCGGTACGCCTGGAAGTTCCCGACACCATGAGCCCGGAACTGCGGGAACTGCTGACCCGGCAGCTGACAATCGACGACACGGCGGTGTATCGGAGTCGAGGCCCGCTCGCCGTGGTGGAACTGGCGGAGATCGTTGCCGTGGACCGCGACGACCTCAAGTATCCGCCGTTCGTTCCCGGTCCGCACCCGAGGCTGGCCTCAGCAGCAACCGGAACACCCAGCGACTTCTTCGCCGCGCTGCGGGCCGGTGACCTCTTGGTGCACCACCCGTACGACTCCTTCGCCACGACCGTGCAGGCGTTCGTGGTGAGCGCCGCGGCGGATCCCAAAGTGCAAGCGATCAAGATGACGCTGTACCGCACCAGCGGCAACTCCCCGATCATGGACGCGTTGATCGATGCCGCGGAGGCCGGCAAGCAGGTCCTGGTGCTGATCGAGTTGCAGGCCCGGTTCCAGGAGCAGGCGAACATCGAGTGGGCCCGCGCGCTGGAGGAGGCCGGCTGCCACGTGGTGTACGGCCTTGTGGGCCTCAAAACGCACGCCAAGCTGTGCCTGGTGATCCGGCAGGAGAGCGACGGCCTTCGCCGATACGCCCACCTCGGTACCGGCAACTACCACCCGCGAACAGCCCGCACTTATGAGGACATCGGGTTGCTCACTGCCGATCCGGTGATCGGCAGTGACCTCGGCCACTTGTTCAACCGGCTCTCCGGATACTCCCTACACCAGGACTACTCCCGGCTGCTCGTCGCACCCACCGGCCTGCGCAGCGGCCTGATCGAACGCATCGAGCGGGTGGCGGCCGCGGCCCGAGCGGGTCGACAAGCGCGCATCACGATCAAAGTGGCGAGCCTCGTCGATGAGGCCGTCATCGACGCGCTGTACGCGGCGTCGGCAGTTGGGGTGCCCATCGACCTCGTCGTCCGCGGGATGTGCGCCCTGCGCCCCGGCGTACCGGGACTGTCCGAATCGATCCGCGTCCGGTCCATCCTCGGCCGCTTTCTGGAGCACTCCCGGATCTTCCGATTCGACTACGACGGCGAGGATCCTGCGGCGCAGGAGGTACTCATCGGCAGCGCGGACATCATGCACCGCAATCTCGACCGGCGGGTCGAGGTGCTGGTCCAGATCTGCGATCCGGCGGCCCGCGCAGAGCTGGCGGAGGTACTGGCGCTCGCCATGGAGAACGACGTATCCGCTTGGCATCTGGGTCCCGACGGAATCTGGACCCGGATGCCGGGCGAGGATTATCAGATGCTGTTGCTCAGCCGCATGAAGGGACGGGCCGTGCGCCATGGATGAACAGGGACGCCAGCTCGACACCGTACGCGAAACCGAAGTCAAACTCACCGTCCCACCGGATGCCGATTTGGGAGCGCTGCTCGATGCCGGCGGGACCGTGTCCGCCGTCGAGGAGCCGACCACCGCGGTGCTGTCCAGCACGTACTTCGACACCGCGGATCTGCGACTGGCCCGGGAAGGCATCACCCTGCGCGAGCGGGTCGGCGACGACGAAGGCTGGCATCTCAAGGTCCCCGCCGGCGCCGAGGGCCGGCACGAGATCCGGGCCGAACTCGGCGGTGACCAGCCCCCGGCCGAGTTGCTCGATCTGGTCACCGTTCACACCCGCGGGGAGCCGGTCGCTCCGGTCGCCACGCTGGAAACCACTCGGGTGACCCGACGGCTGCTCGGCTCCGACCGGAAGTTGCTGGGCGTGGTGGTCGATGACGCCGTACGGGTGCTCTCCGGCGATACCGAGCGGTCGAGCTTCCGGGAGATCGAAGTCGAGGCTCACCCGGAGGTGGCCGATCCGGCGGAGCTGCTGACGGAGGTCACCGGGCGCCTCGTCGACGCCGGTGCCACACTCGGCGAACAGATGTCCAAAGCGGTACGAGCACTCGGACCCGCCGCTCAGCAGCCACCGACACCACCGCCGGCGAGCCCGCTGTCCGATGCGGATTCGGCGGCGGCCGCGGTCACCGCGCACCTGCGTAACCAGGCTCGTGCCCTGATGAAGCACGACATGGGGGTCCGTCGGAATCTCCCCGACGCCGTGCACCAGATGCGGGTCTCCGCCCGTCGGTTTCGGAGCACGTTGCGGACCTTCCGGCCGTTGCTGGACCGCCCCGACGACCTGGCGGAGCTCTCCGATGAACTCGCCTGGGCGGCCGACGTCCTCCGCGAGGTGCGGGACCGGGAAGTGCTCCTGGCCCGGCTGGAACGAGATACTGCCGAACTGCCGCTGCCGAAGAAGGAACGTGCCGCGCTCGCCGATCAGGTGGCGAAGCGTCTGGGCGCGGAGATGACCACAGCCCGAGCAGCGGTGTTGGACATGCTCGCCGGGGATCGGTACCGGCGCCTCGTCGACTGTCTGGTCGCGGTGGCGACCGAGCCGCCGCTGACTACGGCTGCAGACGCGCCCGCCACGGAGGTGGTGCCGGCCTTGGTCGAGGCGGCGGCCGAGGACCTCCGCAAGCGCGCCGGTCGGCTCAACGCCGAATCACCCGATACCGCTTACCACCGGGCGCGGATCGCAGCCAAGCGCGCCCGGTACGCCGGCGAACTCGCGGCGCCGGTGTTTCGCCCGGCCAAGGCATACGCTCAGGCAGCCGAAGCGGTGCAGGAGATACTCGGTGAGCATCAGGACGCAGCGGTGGCCGCGGAAACCGCACGCCGCCTCGCCGACGGCGCCAGCGCCGAGGTCGCCTTTGGCCTCGGCATGCTGGCCGGTTATGAACGCGCCAGCGCGGCGGCCGCGCGCGCGGAGATTCCCGGGCGGTGGCGGGACATGAACGCCGTTTCCCTGTCGTTGTGAGCAACGCCACAGTGAAGTTCCCAAACGGTGGCGAAATGTTCACGCTATGTTCAGATTCGCTGCGATAACCGGCCACTTAGAGTCCTTACCGTCCCTGTTTATGACCCTTACGAGAACGGGTGCGCTCGCCGGACTGGCCGCCGCGAGCCTGTTGACCCTCACGGCCTGCGGTAGCGACAACTCAACGAAGGCAAGCAACCCAAGCAGCGGTGCCTCGACCAGCGCGGACTGCGCGGCCGGCGCGCTATCTGGTGCCGGCTCCACCTTCCAGCAGAACATCCAGCAGGAGTGGATCAAGGCGTACGGCAGCAAGTGCTCCGGCACCCAGATCAACTACCAAGGAACCGGTTCGGGCGCAGGTATCGAGAGCTTCGGAAACGGCACCGTTGACTTTGCCGGTTCCGACGCGGTGATGAAGCCCGACGAGCAGACCAAGGCGAATGGCCGATGTGGCGGCAAGGCGATCCACATTCCGGTCACCGCCGGTGGCGTTGCGGTGATGTACAACCTCAAGGGTGTCGAGGGCCTCAAGCTCTCAGCGAAGACCCTCGCCGGCATCTTCCAGGGCACGATCAAGAAGTGGAATGACCCGGCGATCGCCGCGGACAACTCCGGCGTCAAGCTCCCCGCCACGACGATCACCCCATATCACCGCTCGGATGGTTCCGGTACGACCAAGGTGTTCTCCGGGTTTCTCAAGGACAATGCCCCGGCTTGGAAGCTCGGCTCGGACAAGTCGCTCACCTGGCCGGCCGGTCAGGCTGCGAAGGGCTCCGACGGCGTGACCGCGGGCGTCAAGCAGACCGACGGCGGCGTGACGTACGTGGAAGTCTCCTTCGCCAAGGCCAACAACCTCCCGACCGCGATGGTGAAGGGCGCCGGTTCGCAATTCGTGGCCATCGACGGAAAGACCGTGGCAGCGTTCCTGGACACCAGCTTCACGGCGACCGGCTCGGGCAATGACCTCGCCGGCAAGCTGGACTTCAAGGGCACCAGCGGCTACCCGATCTCCACGGTTTCTTACGTCATCGTCTGCGAGAAGGCAAAGGACGCCGCCAAGGGCAAGCTGCTCAAGGGCTTCCTGAGCTACGCCGTGGGTGACGGACAAAACGCTGCCGACTCCCTCGGTTTCGCCGCACTGCCGACCTCCATTGCCGCTAAGGCGAAGGCATCGGTGCAGGCGCTGTCCTAGGCTGAAGCGCCGGCTGGCGCCCGAGCGATCAACGGTTATCACTTGAGGGGACCGCAGTGAGCAGTAGGGCCACCGTGACCGATGCGCCCGGGTCCGCACCTGGCCGCAAGGCGGTCGCCTTGGTGGGGCCGCGGCGCCGGGGTGACGGGATCTTCCGGGGAATCACGCTCGGCGCCGGCATTCTGGTGCTGGGAATTCTGGTGGCCATCGCTGGCTTTCTGATCGCTCGCGCTCTGCCGGCCATCGCTGCCGATAAGGGCAACTTCTTCACCACCAAGACCTGGGACCCGGACGGTTCCAAGGTCTTCGGTATCGCCGCGCTCGCGTTCGGAACGGTGATCTCCAGCCTGCTGGCATTGGTGATCGCCGTTCCGATCGCGCTCGGCGTGGCCGTTTTCATCGTGGAGTACGCCCCTCGGCGGGTGGCCAGCCTGCTGGGTTACGCGGTCGACATGCTTGCCGCCGTACCGTCCGTGGTCTACGGGCTATGGGCGGTGTACTTCCTGCTCAAGCGGCTGATCCCGTTGCAGGTCTTTCTGGCCGACCATTTCGGTTGGATTCCGCTGTTTGCCGATCCAGACAACCGGGCCGGACAGTACTCCCAGTCCGTTTTCGCCGCCGCCATCATTCTGGCGGTGATGATCCTGCCCATCGTCGCGGCGATTTCGCGGGAGGTCATCGCCCAGGTCGATCCGGCGCAGCGGGAAGGAATGCTGGCGTTGGGTGCCACGCATTGGGAGATGGTGCGGATGGCGGTTCTGCCGCCGAGTCGCCCGGGCATCGTCGGTGGCATCATGCTCGGACTGGGTCGCGCACTCGGGGAGACCATTGCGGTGGCCCTGGTGATCGGAGCGAGCTTCACGGTCAACGCACACGTACTCTCCCCCGGCAACTCGATCGCGGCGAACATCGCGGTCAAGTTCGGCGAAGCGGGTGCCCTCGGCCGCAATGCGTTGATTGCCAGCGGTCTGGTGTTGTTTGCGATCACCCTTGCGGTCAATCTCGCCGCGCGCGCGATCATCTATCGAGCCGGCGCGGTGGAGCGGAGCGCAGCGGTATGAGCGTCACGCTGACCGCCACCGATGCAGCCGCCAGCGGCTTGCAGAGCCGCAGATACTCCGGGCGGGCCATCGCCACCACCGTCGCGGCTGCCCTGGTTTTCACCGCGCTGCTCTTCCTGGTCACCCCGCTCGGCGGCCGGGTCGGCTTTCTGCTGGTCGGTGCGGTCGTCGTCCTGGCTGCGGTGGCCGCCGTCAGCTGGCGGATCGAAGGTCGGCGCAAGTCGGTCAACCGGCTGGTGACGATCGGCGCGTACGCCGCGATGGTGATCGCGCTGATCCCGCTCGCGGCCGTACTTGGCTACACCGTGACGCGCGGGCTCGATCGGCTCCGGCCGGCTTTCCTGACGCACTCGATGGCCAACATCGGGCCGCTGGAAGCCGGCGGTGGTGTCTACCACGCGATCATCGGAACGTTGGAACAAGTGGGTCTGGCGAGCTTGGTCGCCGTCCCGCTCGGACTCCTGGTGGCGATCTACATCACCGAGTACGGTCGTGGCCGCCTCGCCAATGCGATCCGGTTCTTCATCGACGTGATGACCGGGATCCCGTCCATCGTGGCCGGGCTGTTCGTGTTCGCGTTCTGGGTATTGGGCCTGCACCGCGGGTTTTCCGGCCTGGCTGCGGCACTGTCACTAGCGGTGCTGATGCTGCCCGTCGTGGTGCGCTCCTCTGAGGAGATGATCCGCCTGGTGCCTTCCTCACTGCGGGAAGCCAGTTACGCTCTGGGGGTGCCGAAGTGGCGCACGATCCTGTCGGTGGTGCTGCCCACGGCGGCCACCGGTATCACCACGGGCGTGATGCTCGCGGTAGCCCGGGTGACCGGAGAGACTGCACCGCTGCTGCTCACCGCCGGCGGTAACAACTTCATCCATACCAACCCGTTCTCCGGTATCCAGAGCGCGCTTCCGCTGTTCGTCTTCGACCAGACCGGCCGAGGCGTGGACGCAGCGGTCAACCGGGCCTGGGCCGCGGCGCTCACGCTCATCCTCATCGTCGTCGCGCTCTACATCGCGGCTCGTGTTCTCACCCGGCGCAACTCGCTGGCTAGCAGGTAGGCGGCAATTCTTATGGCGAAGCGCATCGAGACCGTCGATCTATCCTGCTATTACGGCAGTCACAAAGCGGTGGAAAACGCTTCCCTCGTCATCGAGCCCAAGAGCGTCACCGCCCTGATCGGGCCCTCCGGCTGCGGCAAGTCGACGTACCTCCGGGCCCTTAACCGGATGCACGAAGTCATCCCCGGTGCCTGGGTCGAGGGAACCGTACTGCTCGACGATGTCGACATCTACCGGCCCGATGTGGATCCGGTAGCCGTACGCCGGACGATCGGCATGGTCTTCCAGCGACCCAACCCGTTCCCGACCATGTCGATCTATGACAACGTCGCGGCCGGCCTGAAACTAAACGGGGTCCGACGCAAGAGCGAACTCGACGCTGCCGTGGAGCGCTCGATCAAAGCCGCGAACCTGTGGACCGAGGTGAAAGACCGGCTCGGCAAGGCAGGAGCCGGCCTCTCCGGTGGCCAGCAGCAGCGGCTCTGCATCGCCCGGGCGATCGCCGTCGAGCCGGCCGTACTGCTCATGGACGAACCGTGCAGCGCTCTGGACCCGATCTCCACGCTCGCGATCGAGGACCTGATCTCGCAACTGAAAGACAGCTACACGATCGTGATCGTGACGCACAACATGCAGCAGGCGGCCCGGGTGAGCGATACCACCGCGTTCTTCACCCTGCGCGGCCCGGGCGAGGCGGGCTACCTCGTGGAGGTCGACTCCACCACCCGGATCTTCACCAACCCCACCGAGCAGCGCACCGAGGACTACATCACCGGCCGCTTCGGGTAGGCCGGTACCTGGCGCCCAGGTTCCGCGCCGGTCCCGGGTTCCGCGCCGGTCCCGGGTTCCGCGCCGGTCCCGGGTTCCGCGCCGATCATGCTCGATCCCACGCTATCCGGGCAGCAATGACCTCCGCTTGAGCATGATCGGCGCGTATCGGGGTGTGTCCTGTGGACAACCGTTTGCCAACCGCCGCGCCGGCGGGGACGCTCCTCGCATGCGTCCCGCCCACCGTCCG
The DNA here is from genome assembly GCA_040002735.1 of Frankiaceae bacterium. GTDB lineage: Bacteria > Actinomycetota > Actinomycetes > JADGOV01 > JADGOV01 > JADGOV01. Next base: position 12,597 of record JBDUDX010000098.1, read on the forward strand.
CCGGAACTCCTGGTCGGACCCTTCACGACTGCGGAGGCAGCCGCATCCGGGGTGACGCGCGCCCAGCTGAGGAGCGCTTGCTGGCGCCGGCTGCTCTACGAAGTGCACTGCTCGGCGGCCCTGGAAGACAGCATCGGGCTCCGAGTCGAGGCGATCGGGAAGGTACTGCCTCCGGGAGCCGTCATCAGCGGCGCCACAGCCGCCTGGGTGATGGGCGTCGCGATCCGGCGTCGAAACCGATGATCCGATCACGGTCACGTACCCGCGAAGCAACAAGATCTCCAGCCGTCGCGGTATTGCGGTCCGTCACGCCTTGCTCCCCGACAGTGACGTCACGCTAGTTGGCGGGATAGTGGTCACGACGCCGGTACGCACCGCGTTCGACTTGGCGCGGCAACCGAACCTTATCGAGGGCGTGGTGGGCCTAGATGCCTTTCTGCACGCTCAACTGATCGCCAAGGACAACATGGCCAGTTACA
>JBDUDX010000099.1:0-16754 GCA_040002735.1 Frankiaceae bacterium
CTGATCTACCCCTCCACCGGCGGACGACCCAAAGCCCGCCGCATCACCACCGACACGACCACCGACCAACAGGCCCTCTACGACCTGTTCAACCTCCGCCAATGGGCACCACCAACGACTTAGGTCATACACCCGAACCCCCACCACACCACTCCTGACCTGCAACGACACCACCATAATCAACTTATCTAGGAAGGTCCCGCTAGATGCTGGACGCCTCATCGAGTACGAGCGGGACAGCCGTCGCCTCAAGCACGCGAGCATCGGGATCATGCCGGTCTTGGTACGCATCCACCACGGCGTTCGCCTCGCCGTCGGCGACGATCTTGCCTTTCTCCAACCAAATGGCCCGATTGCAGGTCTCTCGGATCACCCCGAGGCCGTGGCTGACCAGGAACACCGTGCCCGCCTGGTCGCGCAGGTCGTGGATGCGTTTCTCGCTCTTGCGCCGGAACTCCGCGTCACCGGTGGCGAGCGCCTCGTCGATGAGCAGGATCTCGTGGGTCTTCGCCGCGGCGATCGCGAACCGAAGCCGGGCGCCCATCCCGGAGGAGTACGTGTTCATCGGCAGCGAGATAAACTCACCGATACCAGCGAAGTCGACGATGTCGTCGTACACCTCCTTGACCTGTTCCGGGGTCATGCCCATCGCCAGGCAACCGAGGACGACGTTGCGCTCGCCGCTCATGTCGTTCATCATCGCGGCCCCCACGCCGAGCAGCGAAGGCTGGCCGGAGGTGTAGATCACGCCGGACTGCGGGGCCATCAGGCCGGCGATGCCGCGGAGCAGCGTCGACTTACCGGAACCGTTGGGGCCGATCAGACCGATCGCCTCGCCGCGGTACGCCGTGAAACTGACCCCCCGTACGGCGTGCACCTCCCGCATCCCCGGCGGCTGCCCGCGCTTGAGCATGCCGAAGAGCGCGGCGGGCGCGTTGCTCCTGGCGCGGCGACCGGCGATCCGGTAGATCAGGTGGATGTCCTCGACGATGACCGTCGGGACCCGCTCCAGGTCGAGGAGTGCAGACCCTGCGCTGGAAGTCTCCGGAGTCGGAAACGGCGCCTCAGCCACGGCCGTACTCCTCCTCCGCCTGCCAGAAGAAAACGAAGCCGCCGAGGAACATCACGGTGGCCCAGGCCACTGCGACCGGCCATTCGAAGACGTACGTGCTGTGCTTGGCGAGCAGCGCGTCGCGGACCAACTCCACGTACACCGCGCCCGGGTTGATCTCCAGTAGCCGCCGCAACCATTCGCCGTGGAGGCTCTGGGTCAGGTTCTTGATGCTGTAGAAGATGCCCGACAGGTAAAGCCAGGTCCGCAGGAGGAATGGCAGGATCTGCGCGGTGTCCGGGATGCGGGCGCCGATCCGGGCCAGTACGAAGGAACACCCCAAGCAGAAGATGGTCTGCAGCGTAACGGCGGGTACCACCAGCAGCCAACGGGGCGAGGGCCGCTCACCGGTGATCAGGATTATCGGCAGCAGCACGACGAGGGACACCAGCAGTTGCTGCAGCGCGATCACCGTGGTGGCGACCGGCAGCGTGGCTCGCGGAAAGTGCAGCGCCCGGGTCAACCCGATGTTGGCCGTGATCGCTCGCGAGCCGGTCAAGATCGAGTTCTGGGTATAGTGGAAGACGAAGATCCCGATCACCAGGAAGCCGATGTAATTCGACACCCCCCGCCGGGTGTGCAGGATCACGCCGAAGACCAGGAAGTAGACCCCCGCATTGAGCAACGGCGTCAGCACCTGCCAGAACTGGCCGAGGAAGCTGCTGGAGTAGCCGACCGCGTTGTACGCCCGGGCGAAGGCGAGCACGAAGTGCCGCCGGCCCCACAGATCCCGGGCGTACGGCAGCAGCGCTGGTCGGGCGCCGGCTCGGGCCATGCCGAACCGGCTGGCGAGTTCGGCGGCCGACAGTTCCGGCGCGGCCACCGCCCGCACGTCAGTCACAGCTACCGACGGTACGGCATTTCACCCGCCGTTCAGGGCAACGGCCGGCCGCTCGGTGGCAAGTCGGATCGGACTGGTGAGGAAGCCGAGCGCCCAGCAGCCGTGCATAGTGAGGTAAATCGCCGGCAGTTGCAGCCAGCCGGCTGCGGGCAGACCGCGCCCGGTCCACAGTGACCCGACCAGGATGCCGGCCGCGTACCCACCCGGCGCCAGCAGACCGAGCCGCCGGCCGGTCGCGGCGAGCAGCGTTCCGCCGGTGACGGCTCCCAACGCGACCGGCGGGGCGAGGTACCGCACCGTGGCCGTTTCCGGGTAGCGCCGGACGATGCCGCGGCGCCATCGCCCGTATTGGAAGTACTGGCGGCCCAGCGCCCGCAGGTTCGAGCGCGGGCGGTAGGTCACCGCGAGTTCGGGGGTGAAGTACACCAGGCCGCCGGCCCGGCGGATGCGATAGTTCAACTCCCAGTCCTGCGCCCGCTCGAAGCGTGCGTCGTACCCGCCGAGTTCAGTGAGTACCGAGCGCCGGAACACCCCGAGGTACACGCTGTCCGCCGGCCCGGCGGTGCCGCCGATGTGGAAGGCGGCGCTGCCGACGCCGAGCGGGCTGCGCATCGCGCGGGCCACCGCGGAACTGAACGGGTCGCTGCCCTCGGCCGCCATGACCCCGCCGACGTTGGCCGCTCCGGTGGCTTCCAGTACGCCGACCGCGACCCGGATGTAGTCCGCGGACACCAGGGCATGCCCGTCGAGGCGGACGATGATGTCGTACCGGGCGGCGGCCACCGCCGCGTTGAGTCCGGCCGGGGTCCGACCGGAGGGGTTGCGGACCAGCCGGACCCGACCATCGGCGCCGGCGAGGCCGCGGGCGATCTCATCGGTCCGGTCGCGCGAAAACCCCAGGGCGAGGACCACCTCGACGTCGCCTGGGTAGTCCTGACCCAGCGCCCCTTCCACGGCGGAGCGTAGGTGCAGCTCCTCATTGAGTACCGGCATGACCACCGACACCGGCGTCCAGCGCCCGCTCGGCGCCGCGGGGTCCCCGGCATCAGCGGGAACCGGCTCCGCGCGCGCGGCCTGGGGGGGCATCTCGCCCAGGGTAGCCGCGGCCGGTCCGTGGGGCGCGGAAGACGCCGCGAGCGCTTCCCGGGGAAGGCCACCGCGGTCGGGTACCGTGCAAAGGACCCAGTTCAGCGGCTCCCCGCGTGCGCGACGGACCGGCATCGCGGAGGCGGACACGTGGCGGCACCGGTGCGAGCGCCGAGCACCGCCCTTCTGCTCGCCACTATGCCCGACGAGGACGGCGGGTGCGCGGCCCTCCTGCCGTACCGGGGAAGCCTGCTTCACCACCTGATCGGCCAGTTGGCCGGTCTGGGCGTGGAAACCGTTCTCGTCGTGACCCGGCCGCAGTGGCGGGCAGCGTGCGCCCTGGCGGTGGCCGAAGCGCCGATTCGCGTCCACGTTGCGGACAGCCCCGATCTCCCGGCGGACCTCGCCGCGGTGGCCAGGTTGGCGGCCGGGAGAACCGGGCGGCTGCTGCTGGCCCCGGCCGACCTCGCCGTCTCCACCGAGGCGCTCGCCGGCCTGCTCGCCGACCCGCGGGTGGCGACCGGCGCGTTGATCCACGAGGCGGTCCCGCTGGGCGCGGAGGCGGCGCCGGTACGGGTCGCTCGCGGCCGGATCGTCAGCGCGGCCTCGGCCTTCCACACCGCGGCGCGCCCCAACGCCGTCCTCGCCGGCGTCGTGGTGCTTTCCGCGGAGTCCGCCGCGGTGCTGGCCCGGGTCGCCGACGAGCTGTCGGCGTTGGCGACGCCGCCGGTTCCGGCGAGTTGGCGGGGAAGCTGGTCCGCCACCGAGCATCCTCGGGCGGTATCCGCCGACGCGGTGGCGCTCCTGCTGGTGGGGCTGGTACGCGCCAACGTGGCGGTAGCCCCGGTGAGCCTCCGCGGTTTCTTTCTGGCTCGGCCGGCATCACCGGCGCGGGCTCGAGCCGCCGAGCACGCCGCGGCGGCGGTGGATGAGGACCGGGTACTCCTCGACGCCGCGGTCAAGTCCACCGACGGTGCCTTCACCACGTTCCTGGTGAGCCCGTACTCCCGCTACCTCGCCCGCTGGGCGGCCCATCGGGGCTGGACCCCGAACGCCGTCACCACGCTGTCGCTCGGCATCGGAGTGCTGGCGGCCGGCTCGTTCGCGGTCGGGACCCGGCCGGGTCTGGTGGCCGGCGCGGTGCTGCTGCAGGCGGCGTTCACCGCGGACTGCGTGGACGGCCAGTTGGCCCGCTACACCCGGACGTTCTCCAGCCTCGGGGCCTGGCTGGACTCGGTCTTCGACCGGACCAAGGAGTACGCCGTCTACGCCGGGCTGGCGGTCGGTTCGTCACGCGGTTTCGGCGATGACGTCTGGCTGCTGGCCGCCGCCGCCCTGGCGCTGCAGACCTTCCGGCACACGGTCGATTTCTCCTATGCCGGCGCCCAGCAGCTGGTACTCGGCACTATCTCCTACCCACCGCTCAGCTCGGCCGCGGATACCGTCGTCCCGGTCGACGGCGAGGGGGAGTCCGGCAGGGCTGCCCCCTCCGCACCCGCGCCCCGCCGGCCGGGGCTCCGGGCTGCTGCCGGCCGTCGGGCGATCGCGATGTCCCGGACGCTGGAGGGACGGGACTGGATGCGATACGGCAAGAAGATCCTGGTACTGCCGATCGGGGAGCGCTTCGCCTTGATCTCGGTGACCGCGGCCTGGTCCTCGCCGCGGAAGACGTTCGTCGCGTTGCTCAGTTGGGGGAGCCTCGCCGCGGCGTACAGTCTCACCGGGAAGACCCTGCGTTCGGTGGCTCAGTGAGCGCCGGCTCCGCGTTGGTCGACTACCGCGACGACGGTCCGGTAGCCGTCCTTGTCGCCGCCATGACGGAGCGACTGGCCGGCGGCCCGCGGCCGGACCCCGCGCTGCTCACGGTGGCCGGCGTGGTGCCGGTAGCCGTGGTGGCCGCGCTACCCGGTGGTGGGCCGCCGGCGTTGCTCGGCGCCGGCTTCGGCTGGCTGGTGCTGTCCGCCGGGGCGGGTGCGGTCGGGCCGCTGACCGCCCGGCTGGACTGGCTGGTCCCGCCGCTGTTGCGGACCGTCGAGTACGGTCTGCTGCTGCGACTCGCCGGCCTGAATAGCGGTGGGCTGGCGGGCTGTTACGCACTGCTCGCCGCCGTGGCGTACCACCACTACGACGTGGTCTACCGGATTCGTACCCGCCGCTCGGCACCGCCGCGCTGGCTGCAGATGGCGGGTGGCGGGTGGGACGGCCGGTTGCTGGCTGGGTACGCGCTGTTCCGTGCCGGGCGGCTGGCACCTGGCCTCAAGGTCGGCGCCGGGCTGCTCGGCGGGCTGTTCGCCACCGAAAGCGTCCGCAGTTGGCTCCCGCATCGCCGGGACCAGCAGCTGGCGCCCTACCAGGATGACGAGGCCGACGAAGAGTGATCGGACTGGTGTTGGCGGCCGGCGCCGGACGTCGGCTGGGTGCGTTGACCGACGATCTGCCCAAGACGTTGCTGCCGGTCGCAGGGGTGACGACGATCCTGGCGAACACTCTCGGCAACCTTAGCGGCGTGGGTATCACGGATGTACTGATCGTCACCGGGTTCGCGGCGGATCGGATCATCGAGCAGGTGCCGGGGCTCTCCGAGCGGTACGGCCTACGCCTGGAGCTGTTGCACAACGACCGGGCGGAGGATTGGAACAACGCCTACTCGCTGTGGCTCGCCCGCAGCGCGTTCCGGCAGCCGGTCCTGCTGGTCAACGGCGACACCGTGCACCCGATCGGTGTGGAGCGCGCGATTCTTGCCGCCCGAGGCCCCGGAATCCTGCTCGCCGTGGACACCGTCAAAGCGCTGGCCGAGGAGGAGATGAAAATCCTGCTGAAAGCTGACGGCAGCCTCGCTCGGATCAACAAGGCGGTAGAGCCCTCCGCCGCGGCAGGGGAGTACATCGGCGTCACCCTGATCGAACCGGGTGCCGGGCCGGCGCTCACCGAGGCGTTGGAGGCGACCTGGCGGCGCGATCCGAACCTGTACTACGAGGACGGGTACCAGGAGTTCGTCGACCGCGGGGGCCGGGTCGACGTCGCGCCGATCGGGGACGTGCCGTGGGTCGAGGTGGACAACCTCGCTGACCTGGAGCGGGCCCGAGAGCTGGCATGCCACTACTAGCCCGGATGCTCACCAGCCCGCTCTTCCTCGACATCCGGCGCGGAGCCATCGAGGATCTCGGCGGGCTGCTCACCGATCGGCGCATCTCCGCGGCCGGGCACGTCGCCGTCGCGGTCGGTCCCGGCCAGGGCCAGCGGATCGTCGACGTGATCGGCGCCTCCTTGCCCAACGCCGACTTCTTCATGGTCAACGGTGGCTCGCTGGACACCGCAGGCGCCCTGCAGGAGCGGCTGAAGGCCCGGTCCTACGACGCGCTGGTCGGCGTGGGCGGGGGTCGTACGCTCGATGTCACCAAGTACGCCGCGACCCGCCTCGCGCTGCCGATGGTGGCGGTCGCGACCAACCTGGCGCACGACGGGATCGCCTCGCCGGTGAGTTCCCTGGACCATGCCGGCGGAAAGGGCTCCTTCGGCGTGTCGATGCCGATCGCGGTGGTGGTCGACCTCGATTACGTCCGGGCGGCACCGACCAGGATGGTCCGGGCCGGTGTCGGGGACGTGGTGAGCAACCTGTCGGCGATCGCCGACTGGGAACTCGCCGCCGGGGAGCGCGGTGAACCGGTGGACGGGATCGCGGTCACCTTCGCCCGGACCGCGGCCGAGGCGGTGCTGCAGCGTACCGATGGCATCGATGACGACGGCTTCCTGATCTGTCTGGCGGACGCTCTGGTGCTCTCCGGCATGGCGATGGCAGCGGCCGGATCTTCTCGCCCGTGTAGCGGCGGCGACCATGAAATCCTGCACGCCGTGGACCGACTGTTTCCCGGTACCAGCAACCACGGTGAACTCGCCGGGGTGGGCGCGCTGTTCTGCACCTACCTGCGGTCGGACGAGACCCGGCTCGACCAACTCGACCGCTGCCTGCGCCGGCACGGATTGCCGCGCACGCCGGGGGACCTCGGGCTCAGTGCCGAGCAGTTCACCGAGGCAGTGATCGCGGCTCCGGCGACCCGCCCGGACCGGTACACGATTCTGGAGCACCTGGACCTGCCGGCGCACGACGTCCGCCGTTACGTTGAGGACTTCGCCAGGCTGCGCAGTAACTGAGGGTGCCAACCATGTCCCGCCAGCAACGGGTACCGGCGCCGACCATCCGGCGGATCCGCGAAATCGGCCAACCGGAGTCGGTTCTCGGGCGGGTCAACGCCGAGCACTGGGCCGGCCGTCTCTACATGCGTCGGCTGTCCCCGTACGCCACCCGGGCGTTGCTGCGCACGTCGATCACCGCCAACGGGGTCACCTGGTTGATGATCGCCGCCGGTCTGCTGGCAGCGGTGGCACTGAGCCTGCCCGGACTGGCGGGTGCGGTGGCCGCGGTTGTGCTCATCCAGGCCCAGTTGCTCTTCGACTGCGCCGACGGCGAGGTGGCGCGCTGGCGGGCCACCCAATCCCCGGCCGGGGTGTACCTGGACCGCATCGGCCACTACACCACCGAGGCCGCGCTGGCGGTGGCGCTCGGCCTCCGGGCCGACGGCGGCTGGGGCTCCATCAACGGCTGGACGACGCTGGGTCTGCTCGGGGCGGTGCTGGTCCTGCTGGTTAAGAGCGAGACCGATCTGGTGGACGCCGCCCGAGCCCGCGCCGGCGTCGCCGTACTCGCCGACATCGGCGTACCGCCGCGGGTCTCCCGGCTGGGGACGGCCCGCCAGTTGCTCCGCTTCCTGCCCTTTTTTCGGATGTATCTCGCGGTCGAGTGCTCATTGTTGGCGCTGGTGGCGGCGGTGGCGGACGCCGCGACCGGCACGGTCGCCGGTACCCGCACGCTGTTGTTGATCTTCGTACCGGCGGTGGCCGGAACTGCCGTCGGATATCTGGCCAGCGTGCTGGCCTCTCACCGGCTGCGGTGAACGAGCCCGCGCCGTACGCGGAATACGGCCGGCTGCAGGTATCCACCGATCTCAGCCGACCCCCCGAACTGACGGTGAGCGGGACGCTCGCCGGGATGCTGGATGGGGTCACGGTGCTTGCCCGGCGCCGCGGCGACCGCGCCGAGAAGCGGCAGCCGGCCGTCGCCTCCGCGGGGATCTTCCGCGCGGTGCTGGACCTGGGGCAGCTCGCGGCCGACGGCCAAGCCATGGTGTGGGACCTGTACCTGCAGCCGGTGGCGGGCGGCCCGGCGACGGCGATCCGGGCTCCGGAGCCTGACCTGCCCCATCGGCCGCGGGTTCTCCGCTATCCGACCCGGCAAGTACGCACGGTCGGCGGCGCCTGCGAGGTCGGGCCGTACGTCACCCTCGACGGGCGGCTCGCGGTGGCCAGCACTCCGGTGCCCGACCCGGCACCGAACCCGGCGGCGTCCCGACACCCGTTTACGCTGGTACGGCGCGCAGTGTGGCGCGCGGTGCCCGAATCGCTACGACCGGTGGTCCGCCGGGCTCGCCGGATCCTCATCCGCCGCGTCGCCCGCCGCGCCGCCTCCCGCCTTCTGGTGCGGGCGATGGCTGGCCGACCGCATCCCGCCCCGGCTGCCGACAGCGAGGGCCGGCGGATCGTCTTCCTGCTCCTGCATGCCTACGGGATGGGGGGCACGATTCGTACCACCCTCAACCTGGCTGCACAGCTCACCCGTGACCATGACGTCGGAGTCGTCAGCGTGCTGCGGCACCGTACCGAGCCGTTCTTCGCCTTCCCACCCGGCGTCACGGTCACGGTGCTGGCGGACCGGACGCGGCCGGAGCCGGCCCCCCGAGGATGGCTCCCGCGGTACCTGCACCGGTCCGCCAGTGTGCTGATCCACTCCGAAGATGCCGGCTGGGCGGACTGCTCGCTGTCGACCGATGTGGCGCTGCTGCGTTGGCTCGGGTCCCTACCGCCCTGCGTACTGGTGACCACCCGGCCAGCCTTCAACCTGATCGCCGCGCAGTACGCACCGGCGGGCGTCGTCCAGATCGGCCAGGAACATCAACACTTCGCGGCGTATCGGCGTGGACTGGCAGCGGCGATCGCAGAGCATTACCCGAACCTCGATGGCCTCGTGGTCCTCTCCCGAGGCGACGAGCGCGACTACCGGAAGCTGCTCGACCGGACCCGGGTGGTCCGCATCCCCAATGCGCTGACCAACCCCGAGACCGCCCCGGTCGCCGCGGTCGCGCCCCGCGGCAAGGTGGTCGTGGCCGCAGGGCGGCTCACCCCGCAGAAGGGCTTCGACCGGCTCATCGAGGCCTTTGCGGTGGTGGTAACGCAGGAACCGGACTGGACGCTGCGGATCTACGGCGGCGGTCCGAAGGCAGGGCAGCTTCGGTCGCTGATCTTCCAGCACGAGCTGTACAACTCGGTGTTCCTGATGGGCGCGACCGACCGGCTCGCCGAAGAGATGGCGCAGGGGAGCGTGTTCGCGCTCAGTTCGCGGTACGAGGGCTTCGGGATGGTGATCATCGAGGCGATGGCCCAGGGGCTGCCGGTGGTGAGCTTCGACTGCCCCAACGGTCCGGCTGAGATCATCACCGACGGCCTCGACGGCCTGCTCGTGCCAGACGGGGACGTGCCGGCATTCGCGACGGCGCTGCTAGATCTGATCCGGGATGGCGACAAGCGGATCCGGTTGGCGACCGCCGCCCGCACTACTCTGCAGCGGTACGGTCCGGAGGTGATCGGCAACCAGTGGCGGGAGTTGCTGACTACCGTGGACGTACGCCCGCGGGCCTGACCGCCGGTTCCGGCTTCCTCCGCCGAGCGGGGCCATATCGTCAAGGGTGTGAATCTGCTACGCCGGGTGCCCGGGCGAACGGGAAGCGCGGTTCTGGCCGCCGCCGTCAGCCTGGGGGCGCTGGTCGCGGCGGCCGGTCCCGCGCGGGCGCACGCCGCACTGGTACGGATGGTGCCGGCCGACGGTTCTACCGTGCGTACGGCGCCGCCAGCGGTGACATTGATCTTCGATGAAGCCGTGCAGGCGCGCTACGACGTGGTGGCGGTCACCGCGGCAGACGGCACCCGGGTCAGCGCCGGAACGCCGTCGGTGCACGGGGCCGCCGTTCGCCAACCCGTGAAGCCGCTCACCACGGCGGGCCGGTACACGGTCGCCTATCGCGTCATGTCCGACGATGGACATCCGATTTCCCGGCGGCTCGGGTTCACCTACGCTCCGGTCGACAGCCCGTCGAACGATGCGGCGAAGCTGCCGCCGCCGAGCCCAGCCGCCGCCGTGGGCGGCACCCGCCACAGCCGGCCGGCGGTCCTGGTCCCCCTGGTGCCCCTGCTGCTGCTGGCCGGCGCCGGGGTCACGCTATGGCGCCGTGGCCGCCGACGCAGGCCGACATGACGACCGGCACACCGGCCGCCGCCCGGCCGGCCGCGCCGGCGGAACCGGCGGACTCCGCGCGGCGAGGCTGGCGGTGGCTCGTTCTCACCGCCGCGCTGGCGGGCGGCACGCTCGTCACGGTGCTGATCGTCGGTGGTGGGCGCCCCGGGGCGGCCCTCCCAGGACTGCCCGACGCGGGCCCGTTCGTCGGCTGGGCGGTGCCCCTGTTCCGCCTCGTCGCCGACACGTTGGGCGTGCTGACGATCGGCCTGCTGGCCGCGCCCGCGCTGCTCCTCCCGCTGCACGACGGACGGCTCTCCGACGTCGGGTTGCGCTGCGCGCGGATCGCGGCTTGGCTGTCGGCGGCGTGGTGTGCGGCCGCGCTGATCCAGATCGTCGTGAACCTTGCCGACGTGGCCGGGCACGTCCTCGTTGGCCGCTCGCAGCTGGTGCAGTACACCCAGGTCACCGCTCAAGGCTCCGGGTTGCTCGCTCAGGCAGTGCTCGCTGGACTGGTGGCGGTCGGCGCGGCCGGCGTACTGTCCCCCCGGGCCGCCACCGTGGTCCTGATTGGCGCGCTGGTTGCGTTGGCGCCGCCCGCTCTGTCCGGGCATTCCAGTGCGGCCCACGAACACATGCTGGCCACCTCCAGCCTGCTGCTGCACGTGACCGCCGCAGCGTTCTGGGTCGGCACGCTGGCTACGCTGGTCGGAGTCAGCCGCTGGGCGCCCGGCGACCTGCCGGTGGCGGTCCGCCGGTTCAGCCCGGTGGCGCTGGGCTGTGTGGTCACCGTGGGGGCCTCCGGTGTGCTCAACGCAGCGGTCCGGCTGGGCACGCTCGGGGCGTTGTTCAGTACCCGCTACGGCGGGTTGGTGCTCGCCAAGGCGGCTGCGCTGGGAATCCTGGCGACCTTCGGCTGGCGCCAGCGGCAGCGGATTCTGCCGGGCCTCGCCGGTCCCGGGGCCGGACGCGCCTTCGGCCGGCTCGCGGCCGCCGAGGTCACCGTCATGATGGCGACCATCGCGCTGGCGGTGGGCTTGTCCCGTACCCCGACCCCCATTCCCCGCTCGCCGGAATACTTCGACGCTGCCAACGCCCTCCTCGGCTACCACCTGCCGCCGGCGCCGACACCGTGGCAGCTGTTGTTCGACGTACGACTGGACGGTTTCGCGATCGCCCTCGTCGGAATCGCCGCGACGCTCTACCTGCTCGGTCTGCGAGAGCTGCGGCGGCGGGGTGACGCGTGGCCCAGAGGTCGGACCGCCGCCTGGTTCGGCGCCCTGGCGGTACTGTTGGTGGTCACGAACGGGGGGATCAACCGGTACGCGCCGGTGCTCTTCAGCGTGCACATGATCCAGCACATGGCACTGAACATGGTGGTGCCGATCCTCGGCGTACTCGGCGCCCCGATCACTCTGGCGCTCCGGACGTTGCCGACGACCTCATCCCGCGGTGGCACGCCCCCCCGGCAGGCGTTGCTCGGCCTGCTGCACAGCTGGCCGGTTCGGTTGGTGACGCATCCGCTGGTGGCCAGCGCGCTGTTCGTCTTCAGCCTGTACGGGTTGTACTTCAGCGGGCTGTTCGAGGCGAGTATGCGGAATCACTGGGGTCATTTGGCGATGCAGGCCCACTTCCTCGCCTCCGGCGGCTTGTTCTTCTGGGTACTGGTCGGTATTGATCCGACTCCCCGCCGACTGCCGCACGCGGCCCGGCTGCCGTTGCTGTTCGTGGTGATGGTCTTCCATGCGTTCTTCGGCGTGGTGCTGCTGTCCGGTACCTCGATCATCGGCGAGTCCTATTTCGCGGCTCTGCACCGGAGCTGGGGTCGGTCGTTGCTCGAGGACCAGCAGTTCGGCGGCGGCATCGCCTGGTCGCTCGGTGAGCCGGTCACGCTGCTGGTGATCCTCATTGTGGTCCTGCAGTGGCTCCGCGCGGATGAGCGGGAGGCCCGTCGTTTCGACCGGGCAGCGGATCGGGCGGAGAACCGAGCCGCCGCGCGAGCCGCCGCGCCGCCGTCAGCCGAGCCGCCGGAGGATCCAGTGGACGACGAGTTGGCCGCGTACAACGCCCGCCTGCTGGCGCTGCACCAGCGCGCGGAGGGACGTCGCCGAGGCTGAAGCTTCCTACTCGCGGCTATTCGTCAGCGAGCATGACGCCTCGTTGCATCGCAGTGGCCGCCAGACGGTGGTCGAAGGTGCCCACCGTTCCCTGGGTTTGCTCTGCAGCAAGAAGCACGCAGCAGTCCGGAAGCTTGAGACTGGTGCCGGCTCGGAGCAAGGCCAGTCGCGCGGGTGCGTCCTGCGCCAATGGCACGCTGCTAACCCCTAGCTGATTCAGCGCGGCCGCGACTTGATCCAGTGTCCCATTGCGGGCAGGTCCGGTCAGCACCTCCGCCAAGGTGATGGGGCTTGCGCTCAGCAACTCGGCGGCAGCGCTGTCCAGGAGTGACTCGGCGCGACTGTGGTGATTGTTCGAGGCGTCGAGATGAGCGATGAGGACGCTGGCATCCAATACGATCATTCCGGCCAGTCCTCGCGCAGGTCGCGGAGGTAGTTCTTCCCATAGGCACCGGTCAACGCTCCGCTGGTGCGCGCGATCGCCGCTCGCCGTTCAGCGACCCTCGCTGCCCGCTCGTCCATCACCGCTCGGTGCCCAGCCTCGACGAGCCGGAGCAGGAGCTTGGCGCGGCTGCGATCCGTTGGCCACTGCTTGGCTGCATCATCAAGAGCGCGCGCCACCTCGTCAGTCTCGGTGATGAGATGGCGAGGGCGAGTAGTCGGCATGGCGCCAGTGTAACACTTGTACGCCGGTGTTACACAGTGGCGGCGTTGCCGCGGTACGGAGGGGTTACCCGGATTCCGCCGCGTACCGGGTGGGTGTGACCATGGCGAGGTAGGGGTCCAGCGCCGCGGGGTCGGCGAGGGCCTCCAGCGACACCGCCTGCTCTACGGGTACGCCGATGAGGATGCGCTTCACCGGTACCTCGCACTTCTTGCCGTTCAGCGTCCGCGGCACCGCGGGCACGGGGAAGATCCGGTCCGGGACATGCCGGGGGGACAGCGTCGAGCGGATGGTGGTCCGCAGCTTCTTCTCCAGTTCGGCGTCGAGCGAGCCGCCGTCCGCCAGTACGACGAACAACAGCAGCGTGCCGTCCTCGTCACCGCCGCCGGTGTCGATGACGAGCGAGTCGGCGATCTCCGGCAGGTCCTCCACCACGGAGTAGAACTCCGCCGTACCCATCCGTACCCCGCCGCGGTTCAGGGTCGAGTCGCTCCGGCCGGAGATCACCAGCCCTTCCCGAGGGGTGATCCGCACCCAGTCGCCGTGCCGCCAGACGCCCGGGAAGTCCTCGAAGTACGCCGCCCGCAGCCGAACGCCGTCCGGGTCGTTCCAGAAGGAGACCGGCATCGAGGGCAGCGGCTCGGTGAGCACCAGCTCGCCGACCTCGTCCAGCACGGGCTTGCCGGTGACGTCGTACGCCTCGATCTTCGCGCCGAGCATCCGGCACTGGATCTCCCCGGCGTACACCGGCAGGGTCGGCGCCCCGCCGGCGAAGGCGGTGCACACGTCACTGCCGCCGCTGATCGAGGCCAGGTGCAGATCGGCGCGAACGGCGTCGTAGACGTACCGGAAACCTTCGGGTGGCAGCGGGGCGCCGGTCGAGCCGATGGTGCGCAGCGCGCTCAGGTCGTGGTCCGTGCCGGGGGTGAGGCCGGCGGCGCGGCAGCTCATCAGGTACGGCGCGGACGTGCCGAAGCAGGTGATCCGCTCCTGCTCCGCCAGCGCCCACAGCGCGTCCAGATCCGGATGGGCCGGCGAGCCGTCGAAGAGCACGATCGTGGAGCCGACGAGCAGGCCGGAGACCAGGAAGTTCCACATCATCCAGCCGGTGGTGGTGAACCAGAAGAACCGGTCACCGGGCCCGAGATCCATGTGCAGGGCGAGCGCTTTGAGGTGCTCGAGCAGGATGCCGCCGTGGCTCTGCACGATCGCCTTCGGCAGCCCGGTGGTGCCGGAGGAGTACAGGATCCACAGTGGATGATCCGCAGGCACCGGTTCGTACGACGGCTCGGCCGCCTCCGCAACCAGGTCCGCCCAGTGGACCACCCCGTCCAGGGAGGCGGCCTCGTCGAGGTAGGGAATCAGGACGGTGGCCGCCAGCCCCGGTAGCTGACCGCGCAGCGTCTCGACCGTCGGCCGGATGTCGAAACCCTTGCCGTTGTATCGGTAACCGTCCACCGCGAGCAGCACGGTCGGCTCGATCTGGGTGAAGCGCTCCGCCACCGCACGCGCGCCGAAGTCGGGCGAGCAACTGGACCAGGTCGCGCCGATGCTCGCTGCCGCCAGAAACGCGATCAGCGCCTCCGGGCAGTTCGGCAGCACCCCGGCCACCCGGTCTCCGCGACGAACTTCGAGCCGTCGCAGTCCGGCCGCTGCTGCCCCGACGGCGGCCCGGAGCTCGGTGAAGGTCAGCTGCCGTTTCGCGCCGTCCTCGCGGGCAAAGATCACCGCCGTCTCGTCGTCATCGCGGGTCAGCGCGTGCTCGGCGTAGTTCAGCGTGGCGCCGGGGAACCACTGGGTGCCCGGCATCTCGCGGCGACCCAGTACGGCGTCGTACGGGGTGTGCGCCCGGACGCCGAAGTACTCCCAGACGGAGCCCCAGAACCCCTCCAGATCCTCGACCGACCAGCGCCACAACTCCCCGTAGGTCGGCAGGTCCAGCCCCCGGGTCTCCTGCAGCCACTGCTGATACGCGGTGATCCGAGCGTGGGCGACCCGCTCGGCGGACGGCTGCCAGAGCTCAGCGTCGGTCATGCACGGAACCTTAACCGGAGTGCCAGTGGTCTCACCGGTGATACATTCGGCGGCCATGAGCGAAGTGACGGTTCGCGACCTACGCAACCATGGCGGCCGAGTCCTCGATCGCGTGGCGGCCGGCGAACTCGTGACCATCACCCGGGAAGGCAAGCCGGTGGCCCGGCTCGTTCCGGTCTCTTCGCGTCCACTGAACTCGAAGGCGCTCGTCGAGCGATTCCGCCGGCTTCTGTCCGTAGACCCGCAGCGCTTGCGTTCCGACGTTGACGCGCTGATCGACCAACGGCTGTGACGGCGCACGCGGTGGGTGTACTGGATACGAATGTCGTTGTCCTGCTGCGGGCCTTCGATGCACTGATCGCGGCCACAGCGATCGCTTCCGAGCTACCGGTGTACACCTGCAACGCGCAAGATTTCTCCGGCATCGACGAGCTCACCGTCGTCGCGGTCCCGCATCCGCACGCCGGCTAGCTCTGGAGCACGCGCCGCGCCGCCCCGTGACAGCATGGGCGGATGCGAGTACTGGTTACTGGGGGGGCCGGGTTCATCGGCTCGCACTACGTCCGCACACTGCTCGCCGGCGGTTATCCGCCGTTTGCCGGGGCCCAGGTCACGGTGTACGACAAGCTCAGCTACGCCGGCAACCTGGCGAACCTGGCGCCGGTCGCGGATGATCCGGCGTACACCTTCGTCCGCGGTGACATCTGCGACGCGGCGCTGCTCGACGACGTGCTGCCCGGCCACGACGTGGTGCTGAACTTCGCCGCCGAAACCCACGTCGACCGTTCGATCGCCGGCGCGGCCGAGTTCGTGGTGACCAACACGCTCGGGGTGCAGGTCCTGCTCGACGCCTGCCTGCGGGCGGGGATACCGCGGGTCGTGCAGGTCTCCACCGACGAGGTGTACGGCACGATCCCGGTCGGCAGTTGGACCGAGGACCACCTGCTGGAGCCGAACTCGCCGTACGCGGCGGCGAAGGCGGGTGGTGACCTGATCGCCCGGTCCTACGCCGTCACCCACGGCCTGCACGTCAGCGTGAGCCGCTGTACCAACAACTACGGCCCGTACCAGTACCCGGAGAAAGTCATTCCCCTGTTCGTTACCAACTTGCTCGACGGCGGGACGGTGCCGCTTTACGGCGACGGGGGCAACATCCGAGAGTGGTTGCACGTCGAGGATCACTGCCGCGGCATTCAGCTGGTTTGCGAGCAGGGGGAACCGGCCGGCGTCTACAACATCGGCGGCGGCCGGGAACTGACCAACAAAGAGTTGACCGGGCTGCTGCTGGAAGCCTGCGGCGCGGACTGGGACTCGGTCGATTACGTCGATGACCGCCTCGGCCACGACCGCCGCTACTCCCTCGACGATGCCAAGCTGCGAGCGATGGGGTACGCCGCCCGGGTGCCGTTCGAGCGGGGACTCGCGGAGACCGTGGAGTGGTACCGGCGGAACGAGGCCTGGTGGCGACCGTTGAAGGCGGCCGTCTCAGCATGAGGTGGCTGGTCACCGGCGCCGGCGGGCAGCTCGGCAGTGAGCTCGTCGGTGCGCTGGACGGTGCG
>JBDUDX010000100.1:0-3536 GCA_040002735.1 Frankiaceae bacterium
ACGAGGTACTCCTCGCCGTTGTACTTGACCTCGGTGCCGCCGTACTTGCTGTAGAGCACCTTGTCGCCGACGGTGACGTCGAGAGGAACGCGGTTGCCGTCCTCGAAGCGGCCCGGGCCGACAGCCAGGACGGTGCCCTCCTGGGGCTTCTCCTTGGCGGTGTCCGGGATCACGATGCCCGATGCGGTGGTCTGCTCCGCATCTGAGGGCTGGACCACAATGCGGTCCTCGAGGGGCTTGATCGCTACTTTGGTGGATGAATCGGTGGCGGTCGCCACGACCTACCTCCTTGTGTCGCTGCTGATTCGCACATGTCAGGTGGGACTTAGCCGCCTGCCGTCGCGGGGATCAGGTGCTTCGTCGCACATTGGCACTCTAGGGTGCCGAGTGCCAATCTAGAGCGATTCGACCGGTGCCGTCAACCGACCCGGAAAACGACGAAGGGGCGACCCCGCCGACATCGGCCGCGTCGCCCCTTCTGTGCCGAACGGTCTAGCGCTCCGTGATGGCGGCACCGGCGCCGGCGGAGTCCTTACCGATCTGCTTCAGTAGTCCATCCGCGCTGAGCAGGTCGGTCGGGTTGAACGAGCCGGCCTTCAGCCCACTGACCAGGCCGGTGAGTGCGACCGTCGCCTTCTCCAGCGGAGCGGCCAGCTTGCACAACGACGGGTCCGCCGCAGCGTTGTTCTTCGCCCGGCGCAACTGGTCGGCGACGAAGACAGCGGACGTACCGGCCTTGGCCAGGGCAGCCACCCGGCCGTTCGCGCCCTTCTGGAACGCTCCCGCCCGGTACGGCTTCAGGATGTAGCGGTTGAAGGCGCCGTAGGCCAAACCGGCGTTGACCAGGAACCGGGTCTTCGCGAACCTCCGGGTGCCCGCGCTGGCGCAGGTCGTCGACGACGGGGTCTGAGAGGTGCCGCTGGACACCGTCGCGGGCGACTGCGCGGTGGTGGACTTGGTGTCGCTGCCGCAGCCGACCGTCAAGGCCAGCAGCAAGGCAGTGATGAGCAGACTAACTCGACGCACGCGTACTCCAGGGCAGAGGGACAAAGGGTGACGAGGGGATCGTTGCCCGTGGAGGCCGGGCGCAAGCCGCCTCGCAGGTACAGGTGCCCATAACGTTACCCGCCACCACTCCTGGCGGACAGCCCCCCCGACGTCCACTCGCGGTCGAGCAACGCGTAGTCGACCTCGCTGGACCACTCTCCCTTGAACCATTCGTTGTCGATGAGGTGCGCTTCCGGGCGCATTCCGAGCCGCTCGCAGAGCGCGCGGGACCCGGTATTGCGGGCGTCGACCCGAGCGTAAACGCGATGCGCGCGCAGCTGGCGGAACACAAGATCGAGCAGAGCTCGTACTGCTTCGGTGGCGTACCCCTGACCGGCGTGGCCCGGATCGAAGATGTATCCCACTTCCACCGTGCCGTGCTCGGTGGAAGTCAGGGCGAGCACGACATCCCCAACCAGCAGGCCGCTGCCCGCCAGCGTGACCGCGAGGTCGAGGTGGTCTCCGTCTGCTCGCAGCGCTGTGCCGGCCAGCTTGCGTTCCAACGCGGCGGCCATCGAGTCGTGGGTCCGGGGCTCGAAGGGCACGTAGCGCACCACATCCGGGCGAGAGTGGAAGGCAAACAGCGCCGGGAAGTCGCCGGGATGGAAGGCGCGTAGCGCCAACCGCTCCGTGTCGACGGGCAGCGCCGGCTCGAAGGGGAGGCGCATCAACCGGTCCCCGCGGGGCGGCCCCGCGCGACGCGCCGGACGGCCGGCCAGGTCGCCATGCACGTCACTCTAGGTGGGGCGCGGGCCGATATAGCCGATCCGGTCGAGGACGACCACCATCTGCTGGTCAAACAGCGCGCCGCCATCGAGCATCGGCGGCAGGTGATGGAACAGCTCAAGCGTGATCAACCCGTGCAGCGTCGCCCAGCACGTCAAGGCGGCACTGAGCGCCCCTGGCGGCAACGGCGCCTCGCCGCTGGCGCTCCACGCCTCCAGTTGCGGACGCAGCGCCGGGCTGAGGAGCTCCTCCAGCCGATCAGGGTCCATCTCGCCCGCCGCCACACACCGGGTCATCACCTGGAGCAACACACCGACGCCGCGGAACATGGCCGGCTTGGTCCGGTCCTCCGGTGCTTCGTACCCCGGCACAGGCGTACTGAAGATCAGCGTGTAATCCGACGGGTGCTCGATCGCCCACGCCCGGTACGCGCGGGCCACATCGACCCAGAGCTGACCGCCGCTGCCTTCCCAGGCAGCGTCGAGGGCCACCTCCAGCCGGTCCGCCAAGCTCGTGAAGGCGTCGACGACCAGATCGGTCAGAAGATCGTCCCGGCTGGGGAAGTACCGGTACAGCGCGCTGGCCGTGAGGCCCATCTCCCGCGCGACGCCGCGGAGGGAGAGGGTGGCTGCCCCCTCGATGGCCAGTTGCCGGCGAGCCGTCTCCTTGATCTCCTCGATGGTGGCACGCCGGACCCGCTCCCGGCGCGGCGAAGCCGGCGTGGCCGCGGATGGTGTCACCCCTTCAGCATCCAGCAGATTGTGAACACCGTCAACTTAAGTGACCGGCAGTCTTGACAGTTCGGGCCTTCAAGTTGACACTGTTCTCGTCGGAGAGCGCCGTCAGCACAACTCTACCTTCCCTTTTCTGAGAGGCACCCATGCTCGACTCCGTCGGCCGGGTCCTGGTCCGCCGGGCCAGGCTCGTACTACTCGGGGCAGCCGTCCTCGTGGTGCTCGCGGGTGCCGTGGGGCTCGGCGCCTTTGCCAAGCTCAAGAGTGCCGGCTTCGAGGCGTCCGACTCCGGGACGGTACGAGCCCGGGCCATACTCGCGACCGAGTTCGGCGGCGAGCCGGACCTGGTGCTGCTCGTCCGGACACCCGGGTCGGTCGACGGCGCGGCGGGCACGGCGGCCGGCCGAGCGGTCACCGACCGGCTCGCCGCCGAGCGGGGTGTGACCGGCGTGCACTCGTACTGGACCACGCCCTCGCCCGGCCTACGCAGCCGGGACGGCCGGGCCGGACTCGTGCTGGCGCACGTCAGCGGCGGCGAGCAGGCGGCGGCGAAGCGTACCCAGCAATTGACCGACGCCTTCTCCGGTCCCGCGCCCGGTGGGGCCACGGTGGCGGTCGGCGGCGGCGGTGCGATCGGCAACGAGATCACCGGTCAGGTCGCCACCGATCTCGCCCGAGCCGAGTCCGTCGCGGTGCCGTTGACCCTGCTGCTCCTGATCCTCGCCTTCGGCAGCCTGGTCGCGGCGCTACTCCCGCTGGCCATCAGCCTGATCGCCATCGTGGGGACGTTCGCGGTGCTGTCCATCCTCGCCGACCTGACCGACGTGTCGGTGTTCGCCCTGAACCTCACCACCGCGCTCGGCCTCGGTCTGGCGATCGACTACGCGCTGTTGATGGTGAGCCGTTATCGCGAGGAGTTGGCCCGCGGTGCAGGCATCGTCGGACGCCGTGGTGACCACCATGACCACCGCCGGGCGCACGATCATTTTCAGCGGGGTCACGGTGGCGGTGGCGCTGTCGGCGATGCTA
>JBDUDX010000101.1:0-20458 GCA_040002735.1 Frankiaceae bacterium
TGAAGCATCAGGCGATCGTCGGCAACATCGGCCACTTCGACAACGAGATCGACATCAGCGGGCTGGCTGCCTGGCCGGGCGTGGAGCGGGTACGGATCAAGCCGCAGGTCGACAACTGGGTCTTCGCGGACGGGCACAGCGTGATCGTGCTCAGCGAGGGCCGGCTGATGAACCTGGGCAACGCCACCGGTCACCCCAGCTTCGTGATGTCGAACTCCTTCACCAACCAGACGCTGGCTCAGCTGGAACTCTTCACGCGGGGCGGGGAGTACGACACCGCGGTACACGTCCTGCCGAAGTACCTGGATGAGAAGGTGGCCAGGCTGCACCTCGACGCGCTCGGCGTACACCTGACCGAGCTGTCGCCGGAGCAGTCCACCTACCTCGGGGTACCGGTGGACGGCCCGTACAAGACGGACAACTACCGCTACTGACGGTCGATGTCTTCGGCCCCCGGCCCGGCCGGGGCCGAGTACGACGTTGCGGATCTGACCCTCGCCGAGGGCGGCCTGGCTCGGTTGGACTGGACGGCCCGCAACATGCCGGTGCTCCGCGGCATCGGCGAGCGGTTCGGCCGGGAGCGTCCATTCGACGGGTTGCCGGTGGCCGCCTGCCTGCACGTCACACCGGAGACCGGGACGTTTCTGCGGGTCCTGCAGGCCGGCGGCGCGAAGGTCAGCTTGGCCGCGTCCAACCCCCTGGCCACCTCCGACAGCATCGCCGCCGCCCTGGTAGTGGCGGACGGGATGCGCGTCTTCGCCCGGCACGGCGTGGACCGTACGGGTTACGATCGGCACGTCGCCCAAGCCCTGGACCCCGGTCCGCAGCTGATCTTCGACGACGGCTGCGATCTGGTCTCCGCGCTGCACTCCGTTCGCCCCGACCTGCTCGATGGGGTCCTCGGCGGCTGTGAGGAGACCGGGACCGGGGTGCTGCGGCTGCGGCAGCTGGCCAGCACGGGCGGCCTGCGCTTCCCGATGGTCGCGGCGTACGCCACGGAGACGATTCGGATGGTGGACAACCGGTTCGGCACCGGGCAGTCGACGATCGACGCCCTGCTGCGGGCCACCAACCTGCTGCTCGCCGGCCGGACCGTGGTGGTGGCCGGGTACGGCGCGTGCGGCCGGGGGATCGCCGCCCGGGCGCGCGGCCTGGGCGCGGCCGTCGTCGTCACCGAGATCGATCCCAGCCGAGCGCTGGAAGCCACCCTGGAGGGGTACCGCGTCCTGCCGATGGCGGCCGCGGCATCGGTCGGTGAGGTGTTTCTCACGGCCACCGGCTGCCGGGACGCGATCCGCGCCGAACACTTCGCCGCCATGAAGGATGGCGCGGTACTGGGGAACGCGGGGCACTTCGACGTCGAGATCGGCGTGCCGGCGCTCCAGGAATTGGCCGTACGGTCGCCGTTGCGGGTTCGCCCGCAAACCGATGAGTACCTGCTCGCCGACGGCCGTCGGCTGCTACTGCTCGCTGAGGGCCGGCTGATCAACCTGGCGGTGGCCGAGGGGCACCCGGCGGCCGTGATGGACCTGGCGTTCGCCGTGCAGGCGCTCAGCGCGGAGTGGCTGCTCGGCACCGCCGACACCCTCGGCCCCGGGGTGTACGACGTCCCGGCCGGCTTGGACGCCGAGGTGGCCCGTCTGGAACTCGCCGCCCTCGGCGTGCAGATCGACACCGCAACGCCGGCGCAGCGGGAGTACGTCTCGGTCTGGCAGCCGGGACATTCCGGTTAACTGCTGAGCCGGCGCTCCACCGAGGCCACCTTGGCGTGCAGCGCATCGGTCACGCCGGCTCGGATGTCGGCCTTCAGCACCAGGCTGACCCGGTCCGCCGACCCGCGCACCGCGTCCACCGCGGCCTTCACCACGGCCATCACCTCGTCGTACTCACCCTCGATCGTGGTGAACATCGACGTGGTCTCATTCGGCAATCCGGAGGCACGTACCACCCGGACCGCCTCGGCCACCGCCGCACTCACGCTGTCACTGCCATCGGTGCCCGTCGGGGCCACCGAAAATGCCACCAGAACACTCATGTCGCCATCCTCCCGCGTCCCTGCTGCCCCTTCGGAGGCAACCCTTCCCCCGACCGCACGTCTCAGTAAGCTCAGGTAGAGGGAAGTGGGCGCAATGGATTCCGGCGAGCAAGCTGAATTCGCCACGTTCGTTGCGGCGTACCGGCGATCCTTGCTGCGTACCGCCGAGACGCTCACCCCCGACCGGCACGCCGCCGAGGACCTGCTGCAGAGCGCGTTGGCGAAAACCTGCGCGGCGTGGGGAACGCTGCGCCGGCCGGAGCGGGCGACGGCCTATGTACGGCGGGCGATGTATCACGAGCAGGTCGATCGCTGGCGTCGATCCGGCCGGGAAACGGTGAGTGAGAACCTTCCGGAGCGTCCGATCGGCCGGGACGGCGGCGATCTCGCGTCCACGCTCCGGCTGGGGTTGCACCTCGCCGTCCGGGACGCGCTGGAGTCCCTGTCCGTCGGGCAGCGGTCGGTGATCGTCCTGCGTTACTTCGCCGACCTGTCCGAGGCTGAAACCGCCGAACGGCTCGGCTGCTCGGTCGGTACGGTGAAGAGCCAGACCCACAAGGCGATGGAACGCCTGCGACACACCGGCCTCGCCGAACTGGTCGTTGATCCGGCGGTTCGCGGCTGACCGCTGCTCCTACGGTCACCGGGGTAGCGGAGTGGGTACCCGCCGACCGTGATGCTCTCTGCGCAGCTGCCCGCCCGACGTACCCGGCAATTCCTCGGCGACCTGGCCGTGCTGGCCTGGGTCGCCGGCTGGGTGGCTTTCGCTCGCTGGCTGCACGATCAGGTGCTCCGGCTGGCCGGCCCCGGTCGCTCGCTGGAGGACGGCGGGCGTGGACTCGCCGCCTCGTTGGACGACGCTGGCAACCGAGTAGGAAGCATCCCGTTCGCGGGCCGGGCGCTCCGGGCGCCGTTCAGCGCCGCCGGGGACGCCGGCCGGGCCCTGCAGCATGCGGGTGCGGCCCAGCAGGATGCGGTGACGCAGGCGGCGATCTACGTACCGCTGGCGATCGTCGCAATCCCCATCCTGTACGTGGTGCTGCGGCGGGTTGTCAGCCGCTGGCGCTGGATGCGCCAAGCCACCGCCGCCGCCCGCATCCGGTCCGACGGGGCGGATCTCGACTTGTTCGCCTTACGGGCGCTGGCCCGACAGCCGATGCCCGTGCTGCGCGGGGTGGCTCCCGACCCGGTGGCGTCCTGGCGTCGCGGGGACGTTGAGACCGTCCGCGCGCTGGCTCAACTGGAGCTGCGGGAACTGGGCTTGCGGGTGCGCTGACTTTCGCGCCAGAACGACCGTAGCCGCCCAGGAAAGTCTCCGGAGCGGCTGCGTGCTGGCCTGCAGTACTGGGAGTCAGCGCCGGGGCGCGGTACCTCCGCCGCTCGTCATCTTGGCGAACAGCGCCTTGGCCTTTGCCTGGTTCGCCGGCTTGGCAGCCTCCCGGCGAGCCATATCCAGCAGCTTCATGGCCACTCCGGTCTTCAGCGCGCCCTTCAACATTCCCATCGTGCCCTCCACGGGGGTTCGGTGTCGTTGGGAGCACCTTTCCCCGTCCGGGGGGTGATGACGCGTCCCGGCCGGGAACCAGTCCCGGTCAGCCGGGGGTGGCGAATCCGCCGCCCTCGGCTGCTGGCCGGGAGGGCAGCGGACGGGCCGCCGGACCGGTCGGCTGCGGCGGTGGTGGTGGTGGTGGCGGGCTGGCCTGCAGCCGCAGCTCCGCCCGCCGGCGGCGCTCGGCGAGGACCGCACCCAGGTAGTAATCCGGTGGCGTTCCGGCCGGGGGGGCGGGGGAGACCACGGCCGAGACCGCCCCGGCGATCCGGCGGCACAGGTCGGCGTACGCCGCCGGTGCCAACTGGCGACGGCGGTTGAGCACCTGCCGGGCGGCGAGCGCGAGGCGATCGTCCACCCGGGACAGGTCGGCGCTCGCAGCCCAGCCGAGAAGTTCTCCAGGCATGGCCGGCGCCGGCCCGCCACCAGCCGGCGCCCGGTCGCGGACCACCAACGTGCCGGCGAGCACGTCCCCGACCCGTTTGCCTCGGGAGGACACCGTCGAGGAAACGATCGCGCCGAGTCCGGAGGTGACCCAGAAGTCGACGAAGAAGCCGAGCAGCCCGCGTACCAGAGCCTGGCGGAAGCGGATCGGGCCGCCGTCGTCCCGGACGACCCGCAGGCCCAGCGCCGCCTTGCCCAAGGTGCGACCGGAGAACAACGTCTCGGCGAGCACCGGATACCCGACCAGCACGCCGACGACGATGCTCAGCTGGACGGCAGCGCGTGCCGCTGAGTCGGCGGTCCGCATCAACCGACCGGCGATCACGACCAGGGCCACCAGCGCGACGATCTGGACGGTGACGTCGAGCAGCAGGGCCAACGCGCGGGAAGGCAGCCGGGCGGCGCGCAGGTCCAGGGTGACCGCTTCACCAGTCACCACATCATTCACCGGCGTTTCCGGCTACTCCGACGGGAATCCACGGCTCCAGTGTGCCTCTACGCTCGGGAGGTGGATCTCGACGCGTACGTCGCCGTGCACCGCGGCGAGTGGGACCGGCTCGCTGAGCTGACCCGGCGCGCCCGCCGGCCGCGGCGCCTGAAGGGGCCCGAGGCGGATGAGCTGATCGAGCTCTACCAGCGCACCGCCACGCATCTGTCGGTGATCCAGTCCCGTGCGCCGGACCCGTCGCTGGTGAGCCGGCTGTCCAGCCTGGTGGCCCGGGCCCGATCGGCGATCGGGGGTTCCTCGGCACCTGCGTGGCAGGACGTGGCCCGCTTCCTCTGGGTGGTCTTCCCGGCGGCGGCGTGGCGGCTGCGGCGTTGGTGGCTCGGGGCCACCGCAGCCTCCCTCATCGTCGCTGCCGCGATGGCGGTATGGATCGTCACCTCCCCGTCCGTGCAGACCGAGTTGCTGCCCCCCGCCGACGTCCGGCAGCTGGTCCTGCGCGACTTCGTGAACTACTACTCCGAGAACCCGGCGGGCAGTTTTGCCGCTCGGGTTTGGACGAACAACGCCTGGGTCTCCGCCGGCTGCCTCAGTCTCGGCGTCCTGCTCGGGTTACCGACCCTGTACATCTTGCTGCAGAACGCACTGAACGTCGGAGTCGCGGCCGGTTTCCTGATCTCTGCGGGCAAGGCCAACGTCTTCTTCGGCCTGATCCTGCCGCACGGCCTGCTCGAACTCACCGCGGTATTCCTCGCCGCCGCGGCCGGGTTGAAGCTCGGTTGGACGGTGATCGACCCCGGCCGCCGGCGGCGGGTGGATGCGCTCGCCGAAGAAGGCCGGGCGGCGATGAGCATCGCGGTGGGGCTGGTTCTCGTACTGTTCGTCTCCGGCGTCATCGAGGCGTTCGTTACGCCCTCCCCCTTGCCCACCTGGGCCCGCATCGGGATCGGCGTCCTCGCCGAGGGGACCTTCCTGGCGTACGTCGTCCTGCTCGGCCGGCGGGCGGCGGCCGTCGGGGAGATCGGCGACGTGCGGCCCGAGGACCAGCCCGCCCTCGCCCCGATCGCGGGCTGAGGGAGGCGGCAAGCGGGCAGCGCCGTTCCCGAGCGGAACTTGTACGGGTGCCGTGGGCGGCTGGGGAGTGCGGTTCGCGCCCGGCCCGATTCCGTATGCGCTAACCGGCCGGCCGCGGCCCCAGCGCTACGACCGGAAGAACCGCCTCGCAGAGGCCGGGGGCGATGAACGGATGCAGGCTTACCTTCTCTCCGATCCGTCCCAGCCGGTCCACCGCCCCTTGCAGCAGTCCGAGGTGCAGC
This sequence comes from Frankiaceae bacterium, assembly GCA_040002735.1. GTDB lineage: Bacteria > Actinomycetota > Actinomycetes > JADGOV01 > JADGOV01 > JADGOV01. The sequence continues at coordinate 5,790 of JBDUDX010000101.1, forward strand.
CGGCAGACGATGTCGGGGTGCGCCGCGGCGAGGGCGTGGAACGGGCACCGGTGCAGAAAGATGCGCCAGCCGTCCCGGTCTCGGACCGTCTCCGGCGCGAAGCCGAGGTCGGCGAGGAGACCGGTCACCGCGGCCACGGCGCGCGCGTTGTCCCGCGGGTCCGGGCCGGCGGGAATCTCCCCCACTCGGCCGTCCGCCACCCAGGAGCGCCCGGCCTCCTCCGCGGCCGCGCCGGACGCGACGTCGGAAGACAGGTGTTCCACGAGCACCGCGGCGAGGAGCCCGTACCCGTCTTCGCCCGTCTCCGGCGCTGCGGACGTCCCGGGCGGCACCGGCGGTGGTACCCGGGCGGGGACGAAGACCAGCCGCGGCCGGCCGGCCTTGCGGGCCGGATCGCGGGCGCTGCTCACCAGGCCGGCCCGGGCGAGCACGTCGAGATGGAACCGAACCGTGTTCGGATGCAAACCGGTGAGCCGAGCCAACGTCGCCGTATCGACCCCGTTCGGGTGACCGCGTACCTGCTCCAGCAGGAGCGCGCGGCTGGCGACGGCGAGCACCTTGTACGTGCTGCGCCGTCCGGGTTCCGTCGGCGGGGGTCCGTCACCGTCCGCGTCGTTCGCTGCTCTCACCATTTCCCATCGACCGCGCCTACTCGTCTCTTCAGTGTCGGCCCAATTTTTTACAACCGCCGTGAGAACAACTATGCTGCCGCCGCGCATTGTCGAGCAAGGAGGAACGTCGTGGCATCGGTGACCACCCCCAAGCCGCCGCCCACCGGGCGCCGCCAGCTAATGATCGCCAAAACCTGGATTCAGGCAGCTGCCCTGGTCCTGCTGTGCGGCTTCGCGGTCCTCGGGGTGCTCGCCTACCGGGCGTACACCACCGACCCGCCGATCGCCGGCAAGACCGTCACGCCGAGCGGGCGGGTGTTGTTCACCGAGGCCGACGTGCACACCGGGCAGCAGGTGTTTCTGCGTAACGGGCTGATGGAGTACGGATCGATCTTCGGCCACGGCGCGTACCTCGGGCCGGACTTCACCGCGGACTACCTGCACCGGGCCGCGCAGATCGTGACCACGGAGTACGGCGGCGCCGGGTCGGACACCGCCCGGCAGAAGGTGATCGCCGACTTCAAGACCAACCGGTACGACGCGCCGTCGCGGACCCTGACCTACACCGAGGCGCAGGGCCGGGCGTTCGAGGCGCTGGTGGGCCACTACCGCGACTACTTCGGCGACCCGACCGACAACAAGGGTCTGCGCCCGAAGGCGATCACCGACCCGACGCAAATCCGCCAGCTCACCGCGTACTTCTCCTGGTCCGCCTGGGCCGGGTCGACGCTACGGCCGGGGAAGAACTACTCCTACACCAACTCCTGGCCGCCGGAGCCGTTGGTCGATAACAAGCCCACCGCGAACGTGCTGGTGTGGAGCGTGCTGTCGCTGATCGCGCTGCTCGCCGGGATCGGCGCGTTGTTCGCCGCGTTCGGTCGTTGGGGGGAGCGATTCGGCTGGCGCGGCCGGCAGGCCGACTCGATCTCTTTCCGGCCGCCCGGCGATGTGTCGGTCACCCCGGCGCAGCGCGCGTGCGCCTACTTCTTCCTGGTCGTGGGGTTGCTGTTCCTGATCCAGACTCTGGTCGGCGCGGCGAGCGAGCACTACCGGGCGGATGTGGCCAGCTTCTTCGGGATCGACCTGGCCCGCTGGTTGCCGTACAACCTGGTCCGGACCTGGCACGTTCAGCTGTCGATCTTCTGGACCGCGACCTCGTTCCTGGCCGCCGGCATCTTCCTGGCGCCGATCATCGCCGGCCGGGAGCCGCGCCGGCAGCACTGGCTCGCCTACGGTCTGCTCGGCGCGCTCGCGGTGGTGGTCTTCGGCAGCCTCGCCGGGGAGTACCTGGACATCCACGGCGTCCTGCCGGAGGTGCTGAAGTCCTTCGGAATGCAGGGCTGGGAGTACCTCGACCTCGGCCGGGTGTGGCAGGTGCTGCTCGTCGTCGGGCTCTTCCTGTGGGCCGCGATCCTGTACCGCGGGCTGCGCGGGCGGCTCCGCGGCGAATCCCGCGGCAACCTGCCGTGGATGTTCTTCTTCACCGCGCTGGCGATCCCGGCGTTCTACGCGGTCGGGCTGCTGGCTCGCTCCGAGCAGTCCTACACGGTCGCCGACTTCTGGCGGTTCATGGTGGTCCACCTCTGGGTGGAGGACTTCCTGGAGATCTTCACCACCGTGATGGTGGCGTACATCTTCGTGATGCTCGGCGTCGTCCGGGAGAAGGTCGCGCTGCTGGTGGTCTTCCTGGACATCCTGCTGTACTCCGCCGGTGGCGTGATCGGCACCATGCACCACCTGTACTTCTCCGGCAGCGCGGCGGAGAGCATGGCGCTCGGCGCGTTCTTCTCCGCCGCCGAGGTGATCCCGCTGACCTTCCTCACCGTCGAGGCGTGGTCGTTCCTGCAGCTCGGCGCCCGGCAAGAGTCCGGGTCGGCGACCCCATTCCCGCACCGCTGGGCGGTGATGTTCCTGGTCGCGGTCGGGTTCTGGAACTTCCTCGGCGCCGGCATCTTCGGCTTCCTGGTGAACCTGCCGATCGTCTCCTACTTCGAGATCGGCACTGCGCTCACCGCCAACCATGCGCACGCCGCGATGATGGGCGTGTACGGGATGCTGGCCATCGGCCTGGCGCTGTTCTGCCTGCGGTACCTGATCCCGGCCGAGCGCTGGCCGGACCGGCTGGCGAAGATCTCGTTCTGGTCGACGAACATCGGGCTGGCCTGGATGTGCTTCGGCACGCTGCTGCCGCTCGGCGTTCGCCAGCTCTACGCGTCGGTGAACGACGGCTACTTCTCGGCCCGGCAGCTGGAGTACATCACCAACCCGTCGAACAGCGTCTTCGAATGGATGCGGCTGCCGGGTGACGTGATCTTCATCGTCGGCGGCGTGCTGCCGTTCCTGTGGATCTGCTGGCTCGGGGTGCGGTACCGGGTGAAGCTGATGACGCTGGAGGAGCCGGAGGACGTGCTGTTCACCGAGATCACCGAGCCGGTACCGGTCGGGGCCGGGACGCGCGAGCCGTGACTGTTCCGGCGGAGGTGCTGCTGATCGGCGGGTACGCGGTGGCGCTGCTCGGCGTCGCCGTGGGCCTGGACTGGCTCGGCAAGCACACCGCCAGCCGGGCCGACCGGTTCCGTACCGCGGGGTTCCGGTACCACCCGACGCACGACGCATGGGTCTGCCCGCGGGACGAGATGCTCTGGCCTTCCGGGTACGACGCTGAGCTGCACCTGCTCCGGTATCGAGCGAAGCCGTCGGTGTGCAACGCGTGCCCGGTGAAGGCCGCGTGCACGTCCTCGGCGCACGGCCGGGAGATCACCCGGCCGCTGGCGCCGTGGCCGCATTCGGAGGCCGGTCGGTTCCACCGCGGGCTGTCGCTGGTACTGGTCGGGCTGGCCGCGATGCTGGTGGTGGCGACGGCGGTGGGTCACCGGGATCCGCTGTCGCTCGGGCTGCTCGGGGCGGTGCTGTTGATGGCTGGGGCGGTGGGTTACCGGCTCAGCGCCCATTTCCGGGCCGCCCCGGCGAACTTCCCGGCGGCCACCCCGGCGACTGGGCTGCGGGTGGCGCCGACCTCGCGGACCCGCTGGGGATCCGACGCGCGGGTGCCGCGATGACGTGGATCCTGCTCGCGCTCCTGGTTGGACTGCTGGTGCTGTTTGTCGGCGCCAACGTGCGGGTGTTGCGGGAGTACCAGCGTGGGGTGGTGTTCCGGCTCGGCCGCCTGCAGGCGCCGGCCGGTCCGGGGCTGCGGCTGCTGGTGCCGTTCGTCGACCGGCTGGTACGGGTCGATCTTCGTACGGTCACGCTCACCATCCCGCCGCAGGAGGTGATCACCCGGGACAACGTGCCGGCCCGGGTGAACGCGGTGGCGTACTTCCGGGTCACCGACCCGATCCGCGCCATCACCGAGGTGGAGGCGTACCCGGTGGCCACCTCGCAGATCGCCCAGACCACGCTGCGCTCCGTATTGGGTCGCGCCGACCTGGACACGCTGCTGTCCGAGCGGGACCAGCTCAACGACAGCCTGCGGCGGATCATCGACGACCAGACCGAGCCGTGGGGGATCAAGGTCACCACGGTCGAGATCAAGGATGTGGAGATCCCCGAGGTGATGCAGCGGGCGATGGCCCGCCAGGCCGAGGCCGAACGGGAACGCCGCGCCAAGATCATCAACTCCCAGGGTGAGTACCAGGCGGCGGCGAATATCTACGAGGCCGCGGAGATCCTCAGCCGCAACCCGGCCGCCCTGCAACTGCGGTACCTGCAGACCCTGCTCGAACTGGGCGGCGAGCGTTCGACCGTTGTCTTTCCGCTGCCGATGGACCTCGTCAAGCCGTTCCTCGACGCCGCGCCGGCTCCCGCGCCTCAAGCCGTGGAAACTTAGCGGTGTCCTGACCCCGCAGTACTTCCCCAGCTGTCACGGCGGAACGGTCCGGGCAGGCGGTCATCCCGCTTTTGGTCACAGCCGCCCGGCAGCCTTCCGCGCCAGGTAACTGTCCGCCAAGGCGGGCGCCAACTCAGCGGGCGGCGCCTCGACCACCTCCACGCCGGCCCGGCGCAACCGGGCGGCCACGCTGGCCCGATCCGCGAGCGTCCGTTCCGCGGCCGCCGCCCCGTACACCGCCCGCAGATCGCCCCGCCCGGCGGCGAGGTCGGCGATCCCGGGATCTGCGACCGCGGCCACCACGACCGCGTGTCTGGCGGTCAACGAGCGCAGCGCCGGCAGCAGGCCTTCTTCGACCGGCGCCGGATCCAGAGCGGTGAGCAGCACCACCAGGCAGTGGCGGGGGGCCCGTCGCAGCACCTCGGCAGCCATGCCGGCCATGTCGGACTCCACGAGCGCCGGCTCCAGCGTGGCAGTGGCGTTGACCACCGCGGCCAGCAGGGCCTGCGGGCCGGTCTTGCCCACCGCTGCTCGCAACCGGCTGTCGTAGGCGATCAGATCCACGGTGTCACCGGCCCGGGATGCCAAGGCCGCGAGCAGCAGCGCGGCGTCCAACGCGGCGTCCAGTCGAGGCGCGTCCCCGACCCGGGCAGCGGAGGTGCGGCCGGTATCGAGCACCAGCATCACCCGCCGATCCCGCTCGGGGCGCCAGGTTCGTACCGCGACGTCCCCGCGCCGGGCGGTGGCCCGCCAGTCGATCGATCGGACGTCGTCCCCGACCACGTACTCCCGCAGCGAGTCGAACTCCGTGCCGTGGCCACGCAGCAGTGTGGCGGCTCCGCCGGTCAGCTCCCGCAGCTGGGCGAGTTTTGCCGGCAGGTGCCGCCGGCTCGGGAAGCCGGGCAAGACCCGCACGGTCCACGGCGCGGACCGTCGGCGTTGGCGGCCGGCGAGCCCGAGCGGCCCCAGCGAGCGCAGTACCACGAACGCCGGTATCCGGTCGCCGCGGCGGGTCGGAGCGAGCGCCGTGGTGAGCACCCGCTGTTCGCCGGGCGGAACGATCACCCGCTGGGTACGCGGCGACGCCCCGGCGCTCGGCGGCCAGCCGTCCCGGACAACCAACCGCAGCGGGCGCCCCGTCGGGTTGACCAGCCGCAGGTGCACCTCCGCGCTCTCGCCCAGGCGTACCGCCGTCGCACCACTGCGGGCCAGCTTGATCACCCCCGGCGAGATCGCCAGCGCAACGTCGGTGAGGACGGCCCCCAGCAGGGTGGCGTCGACAGCGAGCAGTAGCCATCCGTACGGAAGGAGGAAGATCAGCACGGCGGCGCAGGCCGCGAGGAGCGCAGCCCGGCCGGTTAGTGCCATCAGCCGCTCAACGCGGTACCGGTACGGCCGCGAGCAGACCGTCCAGCACGCCGTCGGCGGTGACCCCCTCCAACTCCGCCTCCGGTCGCAACGCGATCCGGTGCCGAAGTACCGGCCGGGCCAGCGCCTTGACGTCGTCCGGGGTGACGAAGTCCCGCTCCGACAGCCACGCCCATGCCTTGCTCGCGGCGAGGAGCGCGGTAGCCGCCCGGGGGGAGGCGCCGAGGGAGAGCGACGGGGCGCTGCGGGTGGCTCGGGCCAGATCGACGATGTAGCCGAGTACCTCGGGGGCGATCCGGGTGGCGCCGACTGCCGCTCGTGCGGCGCTCAGTTCGCTCTGCCCGGCGATCTGTCGGATGCCGGCGGCTCGCAGATTCCGCGGATCGAAGCCGGCATCGTGGCGGCGGAGTACCTCCACTTCATCCGTCCGCCCGGGCAGCGGCATGGTGAGCTTGAGCAGAAACCGGTCGAGCTGCGCCTCGGGCAGCGGGTAGGTGCCCTCGTACTCGATCGGGTTCTGGGTGGCGATCACCAGGAACGGGTCGGGCAGCGGCCGGGGCCGTCCCTCGACCGAGACCTGACGCTCCTCCATCGACTCCAGCAGGGCAGCCTGCGTCTTGGGCGGTGTCCGGTTGATCTCATCGGCGAGCAGCAGGTTGGTGAACACCGGCCCCTCCTGGAAGGAGAACTGGCCGGTGCGGGCGTCGTAGATCAGCGAACCGGTAACGTCGCCGGGCATCAGGTCCGGGGTGAACTGCACGCGTTTGGTGTCCAGCGCCAAACAGGCGGCGAGGCTGCGGACCAGCAGCGTCTTGGCCACGCCGGGTACGCCTTCCAGCAGCACGTGGCCGCGGCAGAGCAGCGCCACCACCAGCCCGCTGACCGCCGCGTCCTGGCCGACCACCGCCTTGCCGACCTCGGCGCGCAAGGCCTGCAGGGCCGCTCGAGCGCTTTCGCCGTCGGGGGGCGGCTCAGACCGCAGAGCCGCCGATCCGGCGGGGAGAGGCTGTTCGGTCACGGTTGCTGTACCTCCGCAGCGAGATTGTCCAGGTCGTTGGCGAGGCGGACCAGCGCGGCCGGATCGGATGGTTCCGGCCCGTACAGCAACTCCCGCAGCGTTGCCGCGGACCGGCCGGTCCGCGTACCGACGGCGTCCACCAACGCTTCCGGCGTCGGATCCGGCGGTAGGCCGACGCGGGTCGCCAGCCGTCGCTGCGTGCCGGTCCGCAGCGCGGTCGCCGCGGCGCCCCGAGCGGAACTGGCCCGGTACAGCCGGGCGCGGCCTTCGGTGGTTTCGGTTCCGCGGACCAGGACCGGCAACTCCTCGGCGATGACACCGCCGAGGCGGCGGCCGCGCCACAGGGCGAACAGGAGTACCGCCACCGCGGCCTGCAGCAGCGCCAGCAGCAGCCGGTCGGGCAGAAGGTCGAGCAGCCCTCGCTGGCCGTTGGTTCCGGAGGCCGTTTCGGCCGGTCGGGCGAGCAGCCAGACCACCCGACGGCTGGTCCCCAACAGACTCAACGCTAACGCGGCGTTGCCGTCGTTGCCCAACGCTTCGTTGGTGAACGGACGCTCGGTCCCGATCACGTTGACCTGGCCGGCGCCAGCGCCGATCACCAAACTCACCCCGCCCCCGGCCGGGTAACAGCCCAACGTCCGCCCGAGCGCGGCGGCGACGGAGTAGGTCGATCCACCCAACTCGACCGACCCGGCGAGGAGGGCCGCGGCCGCATCGCAGGCCGGCCGACGCGAGCGGACCGGGCCTGATCGGGCGGGTGTGATCTCCGGAGCGACGGCTGCCAGCGTGGTCCGGTCCGGGGCCAGGAGTACCAGCTGAGTGCTCCCGACTGCCAGTCGGCGAATCTCACCGGCCGGAAACTGCGTGGGAAACGGCACAAAGATCGTGGTCGGCCCGCTCAAGCCGCTCGTGGCCACGGCGGCGTCGACCGTGGCCACCCGCTCCACCGCTACGCCGCGATCGCGGAGCAGCGTGGCGAGTGCTCGGCTACCCCGGGCCGAGACGCCGTCCGGATCCAGGGTGCGCGCGTTTCCGCCGGCCTCGGTGAGTACGCCGAGCACCGCGACCAGCAGTACGCCGGCTCCCAGCAGCAGCGGCCACTGGAAGCGACGCCACGCCCCCGGGACGGCAGGGACTTCGGGCGCGACGGCAATCCTCATCGGGCGACTCATCGGGCGACTCACCGGCCGCTCGAAGCCGAGCCGGCGGCGAGCGAGGGCGCGCTCCGGGGCGCCTCCGCGAGCGCCCGGTCCGCGACCAGGGCGAGGTCGTAATCGGCCCGTACCGCCGGGCGCCCGCCGTACCAGACGTGGTCAAAGGCGGCGACAGTGGCCGGCAGTCCGCCGATTCCTTCGGGCCGGGCAGCGTGCATCTCGCGTACCAGTTCATCGGCGGTCCGGCCGGGCCGCGGCTCCAGCAGCCCCCGTACCTCGGCTTCGCGGGCGATCGCCCGAAGCTGGTCCCGCAGGGCGGTCGCGAAGTCGCCGGCCGCTGCTGCCGCGGCGGCGGCTGTTCGGTAGTCCTGCGGTGTCCGGAGTTGCCCACCCAGCAAGGGGACCGGTACCGCCGATCGGCGGGCCAACGGACCGGCGCGCAGCCGTACGGCCACCAGTACGAGAACGACAACGACCACCAGCAGTACGCCGCCGAGCCGGCCGCCCGGCCCTACCGAGGCAGCCCGCTGGAAAAGGTCGACGACGAACCGACCGATCGCCCGGAGCAGACGTGCGGTCAGTGAGGGGTCGTCTCGGTGGTACTGCGGCTTGGACAGCTCCCGCCGGGCCGCCTCCCGGGCGCCGTCGCGATCCAGGGGTGCGGCGGCTGCTAGCAGCAGTGCCGGGATCACGGGCCAGCCATACCCGGATCTCCATAGCGCGAGGGCGCCGGCGAGGCGCCGCCGACGGCTTGCACCAGCGTGACGTCCAGCCCCTCGGCCCGCATCCGGCGGTCGACGTAGAGCAGCGCGACGACCGCGGAGACGAACGGTTGGGTCAGGACGCTCGCCACCACGCCGACCACGGCGACGACCACGAGCGCGCCCAGGGGCAGCGAGCCGGGGTTGGCGGCGCGGACAACCGTCAGGCCACCAAAGAGCGCGGCGGGAATGGCGAGTGCCGCGCCCAACGCAGCACCGATCAGCACAGCCAGTGTCCGGATGCCGAATAACCGCCACCAGTCCCCGGCGACCAGTCGCCGTGAGCGCCGCAACGCCGCGCCGACCGGCAGGCGCTCCAGCATCAGAGCGGGCGGCGCCAGGCCCAGGGCTACCCAGAGGAAGATGCCCGGAACCAAGAGGAAGACCAGGCCGATCAACGGCAGCACACCGGCGGCGATCGCCACCCCGATCAGTCGGAGCAGCCGCGGCCGGGTGCGGAGCCACACCTCGCCGAACGTGGGCCGTCGACCGAGGACCGCCTCGGAGACGATGATCGATACCACCCCGGTGAGCACCCCGCCGGTGGCCGCCGAGATGACGATGGAAAGCCCGCGGCCGGGCAGTGCCCCGCCGCGGAGCGGGCTCGGTCCGCTGGCATCCAGGGCGGCGGCGAGGCTGCCGTCGAGGAGGCCGATGGCCACCGTGATGAGCTGCCCCAGCACCACGATGATCGCGGACCAGGCGAGGGTCACCTTGGCGTGCCGGCGCACCACGGTGAAGGCACCGTCGAGGATTTCGCCGAGAGCCAGCGGCCGCAACGGGATGGCGCCTGGTGCCGGCGACGGCTGCCATCCCGCCGGCGGTCCCCAGCCAGGCCCCGGCGGCGGGCTGCCCCAGCCCGCGGACGGATCACCCGTACTCCCGCCGGGGGCCAGGGATCCGCCGGGCCCGGGCGGCGGCCAGGACGGCTGATCCGCGCCAGGGGTCGCCCAGCCAGGAGGGTCTGTCACCGTCGTTAATCGTCCTTCCCGTACGCCGGCGCGGGCTGAGCCCGAAGAAGAGCGTCCCGCGAACGCTCGTTCCGATCGTTGCACGGCACTCCATTCCCGGCCGGAATTGATCCACAGGCCACACCCGGATGCCGAGTTCAGTGCGACGATGGCGCCATGAAGGGACGGGTCCTCGTCGTCGATGACGACACCGCGCTGGCCGAGATGCTGGGCATCGTGCTCCGTGGCGAGGGGTTCGAGCCGTCGTTCGTCTTCGACGGCGACGCGGCACTGGCCGCCTTTCGGCAGGTCCGCCCGGACCTGGTACTGCTGGACCTCATGCTGCCCGGCACGGACGGGATCGACATCGCCCGGGCCTTGCGCGCGGAGTCCGGGGTACCGATCGTCATGCTGACCGCCAAGAGTGACACCGTAGACGTCGTACTCGGTCTGGAGTCCGGTGCCGACGACTACATCGTCAAGCCCTTCAAGCCCAAGGAGCTCATCGCGCGGATCCGCGCCCGGCTGCGCCAGCCCGCTGAGTCGGTGTCGGAGGTGCTCAACATCGGCGACGTCAACATCGACGTCGCCGCTCATGCGGTGCGCCGGGGTGCCCTGACGCTCAGCCTGACCCCGTTGGAGTTCGATCTCCTGGTCGCCCTGGCCCGCAAGCCACGGCTAGTGTTCACCCGGGAGATGCTGCTCGAGCAGGTGTGGGGTTATCGGCACCCGGCGGACACCCGGCTGGTGAACGTGCACGTCCAGCGGCTGCGGTCCAAGATCGAGCGGGACCCGGAGCATCCCGAGATCGTGCTCACGGTGCGGGGAGTGGGCTACAAGGCCGGTCCGCCCTAGTGCCCCGGCCAGCAGCGTTCGCCCTGTTGCGCGACTAGTCGGCCCGGATGCCCCCGCCGCCCCCGACCGGCCCGCACCGCGATCATCTGCGGGTCCGGGCCAGCCTCGCCTTCACCGAAGCCAGGTTCGCGCTCCGCCGGGTCCTCGCCCGGACCGGAACCCGCTGGCGTCGTTCGCTGCAGCTTCGGATCGCGGTGAGTACCTTGCTGCTGTCGGCGATCGCGGTCGGCCTGCTCGGCGTGGTACTCGTCCAGCGGATCGTGACCGGGCTGGTCGAAGCCAAGCGCCGGGTGGCGCTCAGCGAGGCCACCGCCGGGTTTGCCGCCGCCGCCCAACAGGCCGCGCAGAACACGGGTTCCCCGATCATTGCGATCAACGCACTGGCTCGCGAGGTGGCCAACCGGGGCGGCTCGCCGGCCGAAGGCGTGAGCTTGGTGATTCTCGGTACCGGTGAGGACTCCACTGGCCGGGCGGTGCCCGACGATGTCCTCGACGCCAGCGTGCCGCCGGGCCTGCGCCGAGCGATGAACGGCCCGGCGGCGCCACCGGCGTACGCCTACACCACGCTCCGCTACCGCGACGGCCGAGCCGAGCCGGCGCTGGCGATCGGGTCGCCACTGTTCTTTCCGAGCAGTACGCAGGTCTACCAGCTGTACTACCTGTTCCCGCTGACCCAGGAGCGGGCCACGATTGCCCTGGTCCGTGGCACGGTCGCGTTGACCAGCGGCCTACTCGTACTACTGCTCGGCGGCATCGCGGCCTTGGTTACCCGCCAGGTCGTGACGCCGGTGCGACTGGCGGCCGGCGCCGCCGAACGGCTGTCCGCCGGGCGACTCACCGAGCGGATGACCGTATCCGGCGAGGACGACCTCACCCGGTTGGCGGTGTCCTTCAACCTGATGGCCGGCAACCTGCAACGCCAAATCGAGCAGCTGGAAGAGCTCTCCCGGCTGCAACGTCGCTTCGTCTCCGACGTGTCCCATGAACTGCGCACGCCGCTCACCACCGTCCGGATGGCCGCGGACGTGCTCTATGAAGCCCGGGCCGACTTTCCGCAGCAGATCGCCCGATCCGCGGAGTTGCTGCAGACCGAACTGAACCGGTTCGAGGCCCTGCTCGCCGATCTCCTGGAGATCAGCCGGTACGACGCCGGCGCAGCTCTGCTGGACCCGGAACCCGCCGATCTCGGATCACTGATCCGCCGCGCGACCGCCGCTGTCGAGCCGCTGGCTGTTCGACGCGGTACGGAGATCTCGATCCGACTTCCGGCCGTGCCGTGCGTCGCCGAGGTGGACTCGCGGCGAATCGACCGGGTCCTGCGCAACCTGCTGGTCAATGCGGTGGAGCATGGGGAAGGGGGGCCGGTGGAGGTCACCGTGGCCCAGGACGAGACGGCGGTGGCCATCGCCGTCCGGGATCATGGCGTCGGATTGCGGGCGTCGGAGATCCCCCGGGTGTTCGACCGGTTCTGGCGGGCGGATCCGGCTCGCGCCCGGACCACCGGTGGCACGGGGCTCGGACTGTCCATCGCGCTGGAGGACAGCCATCTGCACGGCGGATGGCTGCAGGCCTGGGGCCGTCCGGGTCAGGGCGCTGTCTTCCGGCTGACGCTGCCCAAGCGTGCCGGAGCCGAACTGACCGGCTCCCCGCTGCCGTTGGAGCCGAACGGCGCCCGCCCCCCACGGCTCGCCCTACCCGCCGGCCGCCCCGATGCGTAGCGTGCGGTCGGTACGGCTGGCCTTCGCCATCCTGGCAATCGCGGTGCTGGCGGCGGGCTGCGTTCCCACCGGCGGCAAGGTGAGCCGGGTGCAGGCAGCCGCCGGCGAGGGTTCACTGACCGCTCTCGGGATTCGGGTGCTGGCCCAGCCGCCGACCAAGGGCGCGTCACCTGAGCGGCTCGCCCGACAGTTCCTCGCAGCCTGCGCCGACCCCGATGACAACTTCGGGGTCGCCCGCCGGTTCCTGGTTCCGGCGGAGGCGAAGACCTGGAATCCGAGCGGAACGGTTCGGATCTACGACGGCGATCCTGGCCAGCCGATCCCGTCCCGTACCGGCGATACGATTACGATCACCACGCCGGCGATTGCAGCCACCATCGTGGCCGGCAATTACTCCCTGGTAAGCGGTGGGGCTAATGCCTCGCTGACCTTCAGAATTGCCCGGGTTGCCGGCGAATGGCGCTTCCGGAACATGCCCAACGGGCTCCTGCTGGCTGCGTCGCTGCTGTTCGCGTACAAGCCGGTCGACGTGTACTTCCTGCCTCCGCAGGGTCGTCACCTGGTGCCGGATCGGGTGTTTCTGCTGTCTCCCCGAGCGGATCTGGCCGGCGAGGCCGTACGGACCCTGCTGCGCGGGCCGTCGCCGGCGCTGAGCGGGGCGGTGCGCTCGGCCTACCCGCCCGGCACTCGGCTACGGAGTCCTCCCAGCCTCCGGGGCGGCGTGCTGTCGGTGGACGTGAACACCAACGATCCACGGCCGGACCAGCCGGCGATGGCGGCCCAGTTGCTCTGGACCGTGAGCCAACTGCCGGAGGTCTCGCGCGTCCGCCTGCGGATCAACGGTGTCCAGTACGGCTCCGGGAACGGGACCCTGCTCCAGGCGAGTCCGGACGCGTTGGCATACGACCCGAACGTCCTGACGCCGACCGCACCGGCCTATTACGTCGTACCGGGTGCTGCCGCTCGCAACCAGCTGGTCGCGACGGACGGTCGGAAGTGGCCGCTGACCGGCGGTGGTGGTCCGCTCCGGCATCCGGTGATCGCGCCATCCGGGGACCTGATGGCTGCGTTGTCCTGCCCGACGGCCGCCCAGTGCCGCTCGCTGTACTTCGGACCTCCGGGTCGGACCACAACCCGAGCCGATCTGCCGGTCACCGGCAGCCTGACACCTCCGGCCTGGGACCCCGCCGGAGATGGCGCGGCATGGACGGTCGACTCGGCCGCCGGACGGGCCCCGACAGTCTGGCGGGTACCGTTCCGCGGCCGGCCGCTTCGGGTGCCCGTGCCGTTGGGTCGCGGCGAGGTGCGGGTGCTGCGGCTGTCCCGGGACGGGGTGCACGTCGCGCTGATTGCGCTGCGCGGCCGTACGCCGACGGTGTCCGTCGGCGTTGTGCTGCGCAGCGGTGGCGCGCCGCGCATCGTCCGGTTGCGCCCGGTGGCTCCCGGGCTGACCGGAGCGGTCGACCTGGCCTGGACGGACGCTGGACACCTGGCGGTGCTGGCGAAGTCAGATGTCGCGGAGGCGAGTGTCACGCCGTACCGGATCCGGATCGACGGGTCCGAGGCGCCGCAACCGGTGTTGGGTACGGTCCCCGGCGGCATGCCGGTATCCCTTGCGGCCGCCCCCTCCCAGGCGCTGCTGGTCGCCACGGTTCGGGCGGGACGGCCGGGCGGCACCGGCGTGTCCGCCCTGCAGGGGCAGGTGTGGCGTCCCCTCGTGCAGCGCGGTAGTGACCCGGTGTATCCCGGGTGAGTTGTCCACCGCCGGAGACATTCGCGGCGTGCGCGGATGCACACCATTCGCGGCGTTCCCCATGTCCGGCGCGGTGGGTGGAGGCTGAGCTGATGGGTAGCCGCTGGTGCGCTGAACTGGCGGATCTCGTCTGGCCGGCGACCTGCCCCGGCTGTGGGGCAACCGGCGCAGCTGCCGCCCCGGCGTGCCGGACCTGCCTGCTCGCGTTCGCCGCCAAGCCGGAGCCGACGGATCCGTCGCCACGGCCGGCTTGGCTACCGGCGGTGTGGGCGGTGGCGGACTATGACAGCGCCCCCCGGGCGGTGCTATTGGCGTACAAGGAGCACGGCTCCCGCCGGCTGGCCCACCCACTGGGCGGCGCTCTGGCCGCGGGGTTGGCGGCGGCGTTCGCCGGTGGCGGCGGGCTGCTGGCGCAGGCCCGTTGCGTCGTGGTCCCGATGCCGTCCTCGGCAGCGGCCCGGCGGAATCGCGGCGAGGATCCGATGCTGCGCCTGACCACGGTTGCGGTCCGCCGGTTGCGGGCGAACGGACTTCCGGTGACGCTCCTTCCGGCGTTGGAACAACTCCCCGGAGTGCTGGACCAGGCCAGCCTGTCGGCGAGCGACCGGATGCGCAATCTCACCGGGGCGCTGCGGATCCGGCCGCGGGCGTT
>JBDUDX010000102.1:0-8930 GCA_040002735.1 Frankiaceae bacterium
AGAGCATCGTCGCTAAAGCGAAGCAGCAGAAGGTCAGCGTGGTCTCCTACGACCGCCTCGTGAGCGGTCCGGCCGACGTCTACATCTCCTATCAAAACGAGCAGGTCGGCAAGCTCCAGGGCGAGGCTCTGCTGAAGGCGCTGGCCGGTGCCGGTGCCGGCGCCAAGCCGACGATTGTGATGATCAATGGTGACCCGACGGACCCGAACGCCGCCCAGTTCAAGAAGGGCGCACACAGCGCCTTGAACGGCAAGGTTACGATCGGCGCCGAATACGACACGCCAACGTGGAGCAACGACAAGGCCCAGCAGGAGATGCAGGCCGCGATTACCAAGCTCGGTAAGAGCAAGATCCAGGGCGTGTACGCGGCGAACGACGGTACCGCCGGTGGCGCCATCGCGGCCATGAAGTCTGCCGGCTTCACGAAGATCCCGCCGACCACCGGGCAGGATGCCGAGCTCGCCGGCATCCAGCGGATCGTCGCCGGTGACCAGTACATGACCGTCTACAAGGCCACCAAGATCGAAGCTGAGGGCGCGGCGCAGGCAGCGTACGACCTGCTACAGGGCAAGAAGCCGAGCGGCACCACGACGACCATCAACAACGGCACGGCGAACATCCCGTCGATCGTGCTGACGCCGGTCGCGGTGACCAAGGACAAGATCAAGGATACCGTGATCAAGGACGGCTACTGGAAGGCCACCGATATCTGTACCGGGTCGTTCGCCAAGGCCTGCACCTCGCTCGGTATTAGCTAGCTCGGTATTAGCTAGCTCGGTATTAGCTAGCTCGGTTTCAGTTCACTGGTTGTTTCGCTCGCGTCTGGCCCTCGCCCGGCACCCGATCACCGTGCCGGGCGAGGGGTCGGGCCTGTTCTGGAGGCACCGCATATGGCTTCACCACAACTCGCGTTACGCGGCATCTCGAAGCGCTTCGGTGCCGTTCAGGCGCTCTCCGACGTCGACTTCGAGGTCAGTGCCGGCGAGGCGGTGGCCCTGGTCGGCGACAACGGCGCCGGCAAGTCGACCCTGGTCAAGGTGATGGCTGGCGTCGGCCCCGCTGACGAGGGCGAGATCCACTTCGAGGGCCACCCGGTGAGCATCAACCGCCCGCACGACGCGACTGGCATGGGAATCGCCACCGTGTACCAGGACCTCGCGCTGTGCGACAACCTGGACGTCGTCAACAACCTCTACCTGGGTCACGAGGTAACCAAGCCGCCGAAGTGGCTGGACGAGATCAACATGGAGCGTCGGGCCGGCGAACTGCTGCGCACCCTGTCGGTGAAGATCCCGAGCGTGCGCATCCCGGTCGCCTCGCTCTCCGGTGGTCAGCGGCAGTCGGTCGCCATCGCCCGGTCGCTCATTGGCGAGCCCAAGGTGGTCCTGCTCGATGAGCCAACCGCCGCGCTCGGAGTGGCCCAGACCGCTCAGGTGCTCAACCTCATCACCCGACTTAAGGAACGGGGACTGGCAGTGGTGGTGATCAGCCACAACCTTGCCGACGTGTTTGCGGTATGCGACCGAGTCGTTGTCCTGCGGCTCGGCCGCAACGGCGGCGAGTTCGTCGTCGGGGAGGCCAGTCAGGAACAGATCGTCGGCGCGATCACCGGCGCCGTCGGTACCGCTGGCAGTGGCCGGCGCCCCGGCTTACCGTCCACCGGAGGTTCGGACGGCCCAGGTTCGGACGGCCCAGGTTCGGTCGACACGGGTTCGGCCCAGGGAGGCGCACGGTGACCGGAACTTCGCCGGAGGGAACTCCGACCGAGGCGCTGTCGGCGGCCGAGGTTGACCCTCGGCTCATCGTTCAGGAGCAGGGCCTGCGGGGCTACTTCACCGCCTTCACACGCAAGGTCTCCGGCGGCGAGCTCGGGTCACTGCCGGTGGTGATCGGCTTGATCGTCATCTGGAGCTTCCTGCAGAGCCAGAACAGCCGATTCCTCTCTGCCGAGAACCTCACCAACCTCAGCTCCCAGATGGTCGCCACCGGCACCATCTCGGTCGGCATCGTGCTGGTGCTGCTGCTCGGGGAGATCGACCTGTCGGTCGGGGTGGTGAGCGGGCTCGCCGGCGCGGTGCTCGTGGTGCTCAACGTGAACCACGGCATGGGCCCCGTGCAGGCCATCGTGCTGGCGCTCATCGTCGGGTTGGCCATCGGCGCCTTTCAGGGTTTCGTCTTCACCCGCTTCGGCGTGCCCAGCTTCGTGGTTACCCTCGCCGGCCTGATCGGCTGGCAGGGCGTACAGCTCGACGTGCTCGGCGCCAAGGGCACGGTGAACCTGCCCTTCGACGGCGGCGTGGCCAAGCTGGCCAACACCTACCTCTCCTCGGGCATCAGCTGGGTGTTGGCGATTCTGGCCATCGTCGGGTACGCGGCTGCACAGCTCGCCGAGATCCGCTCCCGCACCCGGGCCGGGCTGCGGCCGCGCCCCATGTCGGAGCTGATTCTCCGGACCGCGGTGGTGGCCGCTTCGCTGGCGGTGGCGGTCGCCGTGCTGAACAGTTTCCAAGGCGTACCGCTGAGCTTGCTGATCTTCCTGGTCTTCGTCGTTGTCTTCGACTTGGTGATCAAGAAGACCACGTACGGCCGACATGTGCTCGCCGTCGGCGGCAACGAGGAGGCCGCCCGTCGGGCGGGCATCTCGGTGAGTCGGATCCGGCTCTCGGTGTTCATCCTCGCCTCCACCATGGCCGCCGCCGGCGGCGTGCTCGCGGCGTCCCGGGCGCTGTCCGTGGGGCAGTCCTCGGGCGGCGGCGACGTGCTGCTGAATGCGATCGCGGCCGCGGTGATCGGCGGCACCAGCCTCTTCGGTGGCCGCGGTTCGGCGTACTCGGCGCTGCTCGGAATTTTGGTGATCCAGTCGATCTCTAACGGCCTCGACCTGCTGAACAAGGCGTCGTCGACGAAGTTCATCATTACCGGCGCGGTGCTGCTGATCGCAGTGATCGTCGATGCGCTGGCCCGCCGGGGGCGCCAGGCTCGCGGCCGAGGGTAGCTTCGGGCGGTTCCGAGGCGGATTAGACTTGGCTCGTCGGCTGGCCACTCAGCCGCCGAACCAGGCAGCCATCGAGGCTTACCCGACGGAGAAGAGGAGTCCAGCCGGTGACTCTGCTGGACTCCCTCTCCGGGCCTGAGGACCTCAAACGGCTACCCGAGACGGATGTGCCGCGCCTCGCCGCGGAGATTCGGCATTTCCTCGTGCAGGCGGTGTCCAAGACCGGGGGGCACCTGGGGCCGAACCTCGGCGCGGTGGAATTGACGATCGCGTTGCACCGGGTCTTCGATTCGCCGAGGGACCGGATCATCTGGGACACCGGTCACCAGACGTACGTGCACAAGCTACTCACCGGCCGGCAGGCGGAGTTCGCCACACTCCGTCAGCAAGGCGGCCTCTCCGGATATCCCAGCCGGGCCGAGTCCGACCATGACGTCACCGAGAACTCGCACGCCTCCACCGCCCTGTCCTATGCCGACGGACTGGCCAAGGCGTACGCGCTGCGCGGGGAGTCCCGGGACCGTGCCGTGGTCGCCGTCGTGGGCGACGGGGCGCTCACCGGCGGGATGTGCTGGGAGGCGCTGAACAACATTGCCGCCGCCAAGGACCGGCCGATCGTGATCGTGGTCAACGACAATGGCCGCTCGTACGCCCCGACGGTCGGTGGCATCGCCGCGCACCTCGCCGCCCTGCGGCTCAATCCCGGGTACGAGCAGGTGCTCGGTGCGGTGAAGGGCGTTCTTGGCCGCACCCCCGTCGTGGGGGCGCCGATCTACGAGGCGTTGCACGGCATGAAGAAGGGCCTCAAGGACGCGGTGGCGCCGCAGGCGATGTTCGAAGACCTCGGACTGAAGTACGTCGGTGCCATCGACGGTCAGAATGTCGGGGCGGTGGAGGCCGCGCTGCGGCGCGCCCGGGACTTCGGCGGCCCGGTCATCGTCCATGTGATCACCCGCAAGGGTTCCGGCTACGCACCGGCCGAGGACGACGACGACGACAACTTCCACGCTGTATCCGTGGTCGACCCGGTGACCGGCAAGCCGCTCGGGGTGTCCCCTCGTGGCTGGACGCACGCCTTCTCCGAGGAGATGGTCGCGCTCGGCGCCGAACGCTCCGATCTGGTGGCCATCACCGCCGCGATGCTGATGCCGGTAGGTCTGCACGCCTTCCAAACCCGGTGGCCGGAGCGGGTTTTCGATGTGGGGATCGCCGAGCAGCACGCGGTGACCTCCGCCGCCGGGCTCGCGATGGGTGGCTTGAAGCCGGTGGTGCCGATCTACGCCACGTTCCTGAATCGGGCGTTCGACCAGGTGCTGATGGATGTCGCGATGCACCGGCTGCCGGTGACGTTCGTGCTGGACCGAGCGGGGGTGACCGGCGAGGACGGACCGAGTCACAACGGGATGTGGGACCTGTCCATCCTCTCCGTCGTACCGGGCATCCGGGTGGCCGCTCCGCGCGACGAGGCGACCTTACGTGCCGAGTTACGGGAAGCGGTAGCCGACGGCGACGGGCCGACCGTGGTCCGGTTCCCGAAAGGACCGGTGGGGCCGCCGCTTCCGGCGCTGTCCCAGCAGGGCGGGCTTGACATTCTGCGAGCTGATTCGGAGCCATCGGTGCTGTTGATCTCGGTCGGCGCGATGGCCGGAATCTGCCAAGAGGCGGCCCAGCGGATCGCCGCCCAGGGCATCGGGGTCACGGTGGTGGACCCGAGATGGGTGTTACCGGTGAATCCCAGCCTGCCTGAGTTGGCCGCGCAGCATCGACTGGTGGTCACCGTGGAGGACAACGGCCGGGCCGGTGGTATCGGCGATGCGGTGGCCAAGGCGTTGCGCGATGCCGGGGTGTACGTACCGCTCCGCGATTTCGGCATTCCGCAGGCCTTCCTCGACCAGGGCAAACGGGGCCAGGTACTCGCCGCGGTCGGGTTGACGGCGCAAGGAATCGGGCGCGCGGTCATCGAGGCGGTCGCCGGCCTGGAGCCGGCCCTGGAGAACGAGCCGGCCACCGACTGAAGCCGGCTCGCCGCGGATCTGCGACAAACGTCACGAACCCGCAACACGACGACACGCTCCGCGTTCTTGACCAAATGGCTTCTTGCTGTGTTTGATCCGTGCAACGCAAGGACCGCCGGGCACTGCGCTGGAGAGGTGTTGCATGAACGCCTTCAAGACCAAGTCCATCGAGCAGTCGATCCGGGACACCGATGAACCGGGGCACAAGCTCAAGCGGACGCTGGGCCCCATCGACCTGACCGTCTTCGGTATCGGCGTCATCATCGGCACCGGCATCTTCGTGCTCACCGGAAAGGCGGCCGGCATCCAGGCCGGCCCGGCGGTGGCGCTCTCCTTCGTCTTCGCGGCCATCGCCTGCGGGCTGGCGGCGCTCTGCTACGCCGAGTTCGCCTCCACCGTCCCGGTGGCCGGGTCGGCGTACACCTTCTCCTACGCCACCCTCGGCGAGTTGGTGGCCTGGATCATCGGCTGGGACCTGATCCTGGAACTGGCCCTCGGTGCCGCGACGGTGGCTGTCGGCTGGACGGAGTACCTGGAAATCGTGCTGGGCAACGCCGGCATCGACGTACCTAAGTGGTTCATCGGCGAGCACCACAACGTGGCCGCCGCGCTGATCGTGCTCATCCTTACCGCGGTGATCTGCTTCGGCATCAAGGTGTCCTCGCAGGTGAACTCGGTGATGGTGGCGATCAAGCTCACCGTGGTGATCTTCGTGATCATTGCCGGCTTGTTCTACATCAAGACCCGGAACTACTCGCCCTTCATCCCGCCGTCCGGGTCGAAGGGCGCGGCCGGTGGCACGTCGGCTCCGTCGCTGTTGCAGGATCTCGGCTTCTCACCCGGCGCTTTCGGGGTGACCGGCATCTTCACCGGCGCGGCTCTGGTCTTCTTCGCCTTCATCGGCTTCGACATCGTAGCCACGGCGGCGGAGGAGACGAAGAACCCGCAGCGTGACCTGCCGATCGGGATCATCGCCTCGCTCGCAGTCTGCACCACGCTCTACGTCGCGGTCTCGCTGGTGGTGACGGGCATGGTGAAGTACAACCAGATGAACATCAAGGCGCCGCTCGCCAGTGCCTTTGAGAGCGTCGGGCGGCCGGGCTTCGCCAACCTGATCTCGATCGGAGCCTTGGCCGGCCTCACCACGGTCATGATGATCTTGTTACTCGGCCAGAGCCGGGTGTTCTTCGCGATGAGCCGGGACCACCTGCTGCCGCCGGTGTTCTCCGCGATCAGCCCCCGATTCGGTACGCCGTACCGCACGTCGATCATGACCGGGGTGGTGGTCGCCGCGCTGGCGTCCTTCTTCTCCCTCGGCACGCTGGCCGAACTGGTGAACATCGGCACCCTGTTCGCGTTCATCCTGGTGTCGGTCGGGGTGATCATCCTGCGGCGTACCCGGCCGGACCTCAAGCGAGCCTTCACCTGCCCGGGCGTCCCGGTGACGCCGGTCCTGGCGGCCCTGGCCAGCTTCTACCTGATGCTCAACCTGCCGGCGGCTACCTGGATCCGGTTCGGGGTCTGGATGGTTCTCGGGTTCGTCGTGTACTTCGCGTACAGCGCCCGGAACTCTCGGTTGCAGACCGAACCCGACTTTGCCAGCCTCCGCAGCGGCGGGCGCGGCGGGACCGGCGGCCCACCGACCGAGGGAAGCACCCGGCTTTAGGCTCGCGGAGCGAGGAGCTCATCCGCGGTGACCAGCAGCGGACGGGCGAACCCGCGCTGTTCGGGTTCGGTGGCCCGGGCGGCGCAGGCCACGAACTCCGGGTCGATCCGGCGCAGGTCGAGCCATCCGCGGGTCCGCATCGGGGCGGCGGCGGTGCGTAGCCCGCGTCCGGTACCTCCCGTTCCGGCGAGCAGGCCGGTACGGAAAGTACGGCTCGCGAACAGTGTGACGACGTCGCAGTCGCCCATCGGCCGCAGCGGGTCCGATGGCCGCCGAGCGTATCGGGCGACCGCCAGGGTGGCCATCTGCTCGAGGTAGTCCAAGGCCGTCTCGAACCACTGATCGGCGTTCAGCGAGCCGACGCCGGCCGGGAGTGGACAGATCTTGTCCGGCTGTCCGGGCACCAGGCCGGCAATGCCCAGGCCGAGGTCGAGAATGCCGCCACGGACGGTCGAGCGCACCCAGCCGGGGCCGGGATGAGCAGGGTGGCCGACGGGTGCGGCGAACGGTCGGGGTGGCATGGTCGGCGGCATGCCGAGCAACATGCGGGCCCGGGCGTACCGGGCCAGCCGGCCGTGGCCGAAGGGCGTTTCCGGATCGGCTCCGTCCAGCGCCGCGGCCCACTCCTCCCACCGGACGTGCAGCGGGGCGGAAAGCGGCAGCCAGGCCCCGTCGTCGGCGGGTATGAGGTCGAGGTCGTGTAGGACAGTGACCGCGAGCAGCCCACGACGAAGCGATGCCGAGTCGCGGACAGTCACAATTCCACCGTACCCGGGCACTTACCCGAAACGAGACCGCCGTTTGGAGTAACCGGGTCAGGCGCTGATATCTGCCGTGGTGAACCGGCTCCAGGCGAGGGCACCGAAGAGGCCGATGTAGCCGAGCTGCACGACCACGCCGGTCCACAGGACCGAGCCGTCCGGGGACAGCCGGAGCAGCTCGTCGAAGTTGTACCAGTGGTGGGTGAGCAGGTAGGGGTGAATGGCGGAAACCTGGGGGAGCCCGTCCAGTACCGCAGAAATCACCGCCAGTACCACGGTGGTGGCCATCGCGGCGACCGGCACTTCGGTGAGCGTGGAGATGAACAGGCCGATGGTCACCAGGCCGAGCAGCGAGATCGTGACCAGGAGCCCCACGGCCAGCCCACGCAGGAGGCCATCCGACAACGGCACGGTGTCCCCGGAGAGCAGCGTCACTCGGCCGATGGGGAACAGCGCGACGCCGGCGCCGAGCCCCACCAGGACGATGGTGGCCACGGCGGCTGCCGCAAAGCTCGCCGACCCGAGCCACTTGGCGACCAGTACCCGGCTGCGGGACACCGGTACGGTCAGCAGGTAACGCAGCGTCCCGATATTGGCTTCCCCGGCCAGCGCGTCACCACTGACGATGCCGACTGCGAGCGGCAGGAACAGCGGCAGTGAGACCACCAGCGCGGTGAGGACCAGGAACAGCCCGTTGGTGGTGATCTGGTTGAGGAACGGCGGCCCGCCACCTTCGGTGTCACCGGAGATCTTGACGGCGGTACCGATCAGTACGGGTACGCAGCCGAGGGCTGCCAGCAGCACCTGGTTGCGCCGCCGGCCGAAGACCAGCCGAATCTCGCTGCGGACGAGCCGGGCGAAGGCGAACCGCTGTCGGGACACACCGTCGTGGCTCGGCCCGGCGAGCGGCGGCGACAGCGGTTCAGCGAGCGACATCGAAGCCCTCCCCGGTCAGCGTCACGAACAGTTCCTCCAGCGTCGGGCGGGTGAGCGCCAGGCCCTGCAGCGGGACGCCGGCGGTGACCAGCGCCACGGCGAGGTCCTCCGGTGGTACCGTCTCGGCCGCCGCCTGCAGTCGATTGCCCGGCAGTCGCCGCGGGGTCAGCCCCAGCCGCTGGAAAACCGTAGCCCCCCCGGCGAGGTCGGTCG
Source organism: Frankiaceae bacterium (assembly GCA_040002735.1). Taxonomy (GTDB): domain Bacteria; phylum Actinomycetota; class Actinomycetes; order JADGOV01; family JADGOV01; genus JADGOV01. The sequence goes on from JBDUDX010000102.1 coordinate 8,587, forward strand.
TGGTTACCGTGACGGTCGCCGCCTGGGCGTCGCGCAGCGCGTCCAACCCCCCCTGCAGCAGGAGTCGGCCCTGGCTCATGATGCCGACATGGGTGCAGATCTGCTCGATCTCGCCGAGGAGGTGAGAGGACACGAACACGGTCGTCCCGTCGGCGGCCAGGTCACGGATCAGGCCGCGCACTTCGCGGGTGCCCTGGGGATCCAGGCCGTTGGTGGGCTCGTCGAGTACCAGCAGTGACCGCGGTTGCAGCAGCGCGGCGGCCAGGCCGAGGCGCTGTTTCATGCCGAGGGAGTACTGCCGGTACCGCTTGCCCGCTGCGTTGCCCAGGCCAACCCGGGACAGC
>JBDUDX010000103.1:0-9850 GCA_040002735.1 Frankiaceae bacterium
GCCCCGTCGCACGTCGGCCTGGAAAGCCTCCCCGGCGCTCCGCGCGGCCGGCGTCCCGGACGGCGTGCAGCCTGCCGCGCACACCACAAGGAGCAGCAGCGCCAGCAACCTTGAGCGCACAGCCGTGAGGTGCCCAACGCCGGCCGAATCCCACCGTCCACCCGCCAGGGAAACTGCATGTGGCCGATCAGTGAGTGCCACAATCGGCTGGTGTCGGAACGCTGGTACAAAGAGGCCGTCATCTATTGCCTGGACGTGGAGACGTTCCAGGACTCCGATGGCGACGGGTACGGCGATCTCCGCGGGTTGACCAGCCGGCTGGACTACCTCTCCCGCCTTGGCGTCACCTGCCTGTGGCTCAACCCGATCCATCCGACGCCGAACCGCGATGACGGGTACGACGTCGCGGACTACTACGGCGTCGACCCGCGGCTGGGCAGTCCGGGGGATTTCGCCGAGCTGACGCTGCAGGCCAGGCAGCGCGGCATCCGCATCCTGCTGGACCTGGTGGTGAACCACACCTCCGACCAGCATCCGTGGTTCCGGTCTGCGCGCGCGAGTCCGAATTCGCCGTACCGGGACTGGTACGTCTGGAGCGAGACCGAACCGGCGGACCGTCGACAGGGCATCGTCTTCCCAGGCGAGCAGGACGAGACGTGGACGTGGGACGAGCAGGCGAAGGCCTGGTACTACCACCGCTTCTACGACTTCCAGCCGGACTTGAATTGGCGCAACCCCGCGGTCCGGGCGGAAATCCGCAAGGTGATGGGCTTCTGGCTGCAGCTCGGCGCAGCCGGCTTCCGCATCGATGCCGCCCCGTTCGTGCTGGAACAGGTGCAGGCGGGCGTCGACCCGGCACCGAAGGACTACACGATCCTGGACGATTGGCGGGCGGACGTGCAGTGGCGCACCGGCGACGCGGTGCTGCTCTGTGAGGCCAACGTCCCGCTCGAGGAACTGCCCCGATTCTGCGCCAGCACTCCGGGCGGGCCGAACGACCGGGCACAGCTGCTTTTCTCCTTCCCCCTCAACCCGCGGCTGTGGCTGGCCCTCGCCCGGGCCGACGCCGAGCCGGTGATCGAGGCACTCCGGGTGCTGCCCGCCCTTCCGGCGCTGGCGCAGTGGGCCACCTTCCTACGCAACCATGACGAGTTGGACCTCAGCCAGCTCACCGAAGAGCAGCGGCAGGACGTTTTCCACGCCTACGCGCCGAAGGCGGAGATGCGCCTCTACGGTCGCGGCATCCGGCGTCGGCTGGCCCCGATGCTGGGCGGCGACCGGCGGCACATCGAAGTCGCATACTCGCTGCAATTCACCTCGCCGGGGACGCCGGTGCTCCGGTACGGCGAGGAGATCGGGATGGGCGAGGACCTGACGCTAAAGGGCCGGGACGCCCTGCGGACCCCCATGCAGTGGGATGCGACGGCGGCCGGTGGCTTCTCCAGCGCCGCGACGGCGTCGCTGCTGCGGCCGGTTATCCGTCGCGGTCGTTACAGCTGTCGACAGGTCAACGTCGCCGATCAGCAGGCGGATCGCGACTCGCTCCTGTCTTGGTTCCAACGGCTGATCGCCACGCTGCGTGAGTGCCCGGAGGTCGGCGTCGGCCGGTACTCCGTCCTGGACCTGCCGCTCCCCCGCCCAGTGCTCGCCCACCGTTTCGACGCCCCCGAAGGGTCCATGGTGTTCCTGCACAACCTCGCCGACGCGCCGGTGAGCGTCGATTTACCCGGAGTGGCCGCCCGGTCGGATCGACCCCGAGAGGTCCTCGCCGACGGTCCCTACGGCGCGCCCGGTCCGAAGCTGGCCGGGCTGGAACTGCGGGGCTTCGGCTATCGATGGATCAGGTTGCGCCGCAGTGATGCGGTCTGAGTCACTGCCGCGCCGGTCCGGAAACTACGCCCGAGGCGTACCACGGCGCCGACGGCGAACAGTGCCGCGCCGGCCACCAGGCCGTGGTGCTGCGACGCCCACAGCTGGTAGCTGCGGGTCGTGGAGCGGGCATCGAACTGCCCGTGGCTGCCGAAGTCGCGTCCCTCCGGGCCATCGGCCGGCTCCCACAGGTTGCTCGGCTGGCGGGCATCCCGGGGCGTGTCGGTCTGTTGGGAGGAGAAGCCGGCCCGCGCCAGGTACCGATCCAGTAACCCGGGGGCGAGGGCGTTGCCGGCCAGCGTGGCGGCCGTACTACCGCCGACCCAGTACTCCCGTCGCCGTGGGTGATCAGCGGCGAACAGGACAGCTTTCGCGATGACCTCCGGCTGGTAGATCGGTGGTACCGGCTGCGCCTGCCGCGGCAGTCGGGAGAGCACCCAGGAGAACTGCGGGGTGTTCACCGCCGGCAGCTGCACCATCGTTACCGCCACCTTGCTGCCCTCGTGCAGTAGTTCGCACCGCAGCGCCTCGTGGAAGCCCTGGATGGCGTGCTTCGCGCCGCAGTACGCGGTCTGCAGCGGAATCCCGCGATAGGCGAGGGCGGAGCCGACCTGCACGACGGTCCCCCGGTTGCGCGGCCGCATCCGGGCGAGCGCTGCCATCGTGCCGTACACGTAGCCCAGGTAGCTGACCTCGGTCACCCGCCGGTACTCGGCCGGTTCGATCTCAGTAAACGGCGCAAAGACCGAGGTGAACGCGACGTTGACCCACACGTCGATGGCGCCCAATTCGGTCTCCACGCGTTCCGCGGCGGCAAAGACCTGTGCGTCATCGGCCACGTCCGTGGGGAGAGCGAGCGGCACGCCGCCGGCCTTGCGCACGTCTTCGGCGGCGGCGTCCAGGCCGCGGGACCCGCGGGCCAGCAGGGCGACCTTCGCTCCGCGCGCCGCGTACGCCACCGCCACCGCCCGGCCCACGCCTCCGCTGGCGCCGGTCACCACCACGATCTGCTCGGCCACGAGTGCTCCTTTCCGACACCTCCGTACCGGACACCTCCTTACCCGGTTGACGGCAGGCTTAGCGGTAGATGCCGGTGTGCCCGAGGGAGTAGCGCCCCGGCTGGGGGAAGACACAGAGCCCGTGCGGCCCCCGGCCCACGCCGATCTTGCGCAGCAGCCGCCAGTGCACCACGTCGATGGCGTACACCACGCGGTCATAGCGGCCGCTGAGCCACAGCACCCGGCCGTCCGATGAGACCCCGCCCATATCGGGACTGCCGCCGCCCGGGATGCGCCAGGTACGGATCACCCGGCCGGTAGCGAAGGCCAGCACGGAGATCGACCCCTCGCCCCGGTTGCTGATGTACAAGGAGCGTGAGTCGCGACTGACGTACAAGCCGTGCGCCCCGAGCCCGGTACGGAGGAAGCCGGTGCGCCGGAAGGTGTGGGCGTCGATCCGCCACAACCCGCCAGCCATCATGTCGGCGACGTAGAAGGTTCGCCCGTCCGGCGTGAGCTTCACGTCCTGCGGCATCGAACCTCGCGGCAGCACGATGCGCCGAACCACCCGGCTGCCGGCGGTATCCGACACCAGGAGTTGCCCGGAGAACTCACACGTGGCGAGGAAGAACCGGCCGTCGGCGGTGAAGTCGGCGTGGTTCACTCCGGAGCATCCGACGACGAGCGAGTGCTGCAGCCGCATCGTGTGCGGGTCTCGGAAGTCGATCCGGCGTCGGGCCTCGGCCATCACCATCGCGGAGCGGCCGTCCGGGGTGAAGTACAGGTTGTACGGATCAGTGACCGCGACCGGCCGTCCGGGGCGCCCGGTGCGCGGATCGATCGGAGTCAGGGAGTTGCCGGCGTCGTTGTTCACCCACAGGGTGCGCAGGTCGTAGGACGGCACCACGTGCTGCGGGAGCCGGCCGACGCGGAAGTGCGCCACGACGCGGAAGGAAGCGGGGTCGATCACGTCGACGGTGTTGCTCTCGCTGTTCGGCACGTACACGCGCGACAGGTCGCCGCGGACAGCGGGATTCAGATTGCCCGGCCGATCGGCAGCGTAGACGTCGTCCGGCCGCAACGGCGGAGGCATTCCCGGGAGTGCCGCCGCTCGCTGGGAAGCCCGCGACGACGTCGGCGTCTGAGACGACTGCGGCGATGGGGATGGTGGTGAACCACTGTTTTGAGAAGGGCTTCCCGGCTGGCTACTCACCGTTCGAGAGCCGCTGCAGCCCGCGAGCAGAGTCGGAACCAGCAGGCCGGCAGCGAGAAATGCCGTGGAGCGCTTCACGCCGGTGCACCCAACAGCGTCGACACGGTGACCGGGGCAAGACCGGCGCGGCGCAGCCCGTCGAGGATTGCTGGCAGCGCTCGGACGGTGCCCGGGTGTCCCAGGTGCAGGCTGACCAGCGACCCCGGCCGGACAGCGCCCAGCAGCCGCGAGGTCACCGCATCAGCGCCCGGGTCGGTGTAGTCGCGGGGGTCGACGTCGTAACCCAGGCAGGTTTGGTAACCGGCGCGGCGCGCGGCGGTCTGGATGAGCGGCGTGGCCCGCGCTGTTCCCGATGGCCGGAACCATCTGCCCGGTGAACCGGTGAGCCGGCGCAGCACATCGGCACAGCGGGCTATCTCCAGGTAAGCCGCCCGGGCGTTCAGTCGGGGGAGCACCGGGTGAGTGTAGGTGTGGTTGCCGAGTTCATTGCCATCGTCGAGGATGCGGCGGGCCAGCTCCGGGTGAGCATCGAGCCAGGAGCCCACCGCGAGCACCGTGACGGGCGCCCCGGCCTTCCGCGCCTCGGTGAGGAGCTGCGCGGCGAGCGCCGGGTCACCGGCGCCGTGAAAGGTCAGTGCGACCCGGGGTCTGTTCCGCGGTCCCGAATACACCGGAACTGCCAGCCCCGGCGATGCCTCCGATGGGCGGTTCGACGGGGTGGCTCGGGCGCCCGTGGATCCGGTCGGTGCTGCCGATGCTGTCGGTGCTGTGCGCGCACGCTGGGCGCTCCGGCGACATCCGGCAGCGGCCGCGAGGAGGCCTGCGGACAACACGGCTCGTCGGTTCAGCCGAACTGGCCGGGCCGGCGGAACGCTGTCATCGGACGCGGCCATTAGCCGACCCCGTGGTCCAGGGCGGCGCCGGACAGGTTGAGAAAGGTCCAGTCGTAAGAAGCGTCACCCTTCAGCGCCAGCCGGAGCACCCCCGGACTATGCGAGATCCGCACCTCGCTTCCGGCGACGGGTGCGCCGAACCCGTACGTACTCGACCCACCGGTACCGACGACGAACTCGCGGAGCCCTCCCACGGCGGCGAACCTCTCGTAGTTGTGCTCGTGCCCGTTCAGCACCACGCCACGGCGACCGGCGAGCGCCGTCCAGAACGGCTGCATCGCCGAGTCACTCCCATGGTGAGTGCCCGAGGACCAACGCGGCCGGTGCCAGTAGGCGAGCACCGGAGCGCCAGGATGGGCCTCGAGGTCCTTTCGGAGCCAGTCCACCTGCGCCGCCAGACTGATCTCGCTGTTCAATGCGTACCCCCGCCAGCCACAACCGGCGTCGTAGGCGTAGTACGGCGCAGGATTGCCGAAGTAGTTGAAGTAGCCGGCCGCGCCCGGCGTCAGGTATTCGTGGTTACCCGGAACGGGTTTGGTGATCGACTTGAGCCGGCCCCAGGCGGTATGGTCGTACTCGCCGCGGTACGCGTCCAGCGAGCCGGTTTCGTACTGGCCGTCACCGAGTACCAGCACCTCGTCAGGCTGTTGGGCGGCGGCGAGGCGACCTGTCTGGTCCGCGATGCTGACCACGTTGACGATGTCTCCGGCGGCCACCGCGGTCTTCGAGCAGGCCTCAGACACACCGCCGTGCCGGGCCGCCGCACTGTAGGAGGCGCTGGGCGAGGCGACGCTTCCGGCCCGAGGCCCCGACGTGCGGCTCGTCGATCCGCATGCCGAGGCCAAGGCGAGGCTGAGGATGGCGGCCGAAACTGCGGTCCACCGCGAACGTCTCATGCCGCCGACACCGTCCCGTTGGAGGTGGGGCCCCCGAAGGCGGCGCGGATGCCGGGTAGCCGACGTAGCCGCCGGGCCAGCGCGGTGAGCGGGTGCCGGAGTAGTAGCCAGCCGAGCAGCGCGACGGCCGCTCCGAAAGCCAGGCCGGCCAGGACGTCCCACGGGTAGTGCGCGCTGATGTACACCCTGGCGAAGGCCATCAGCAGCGCCGCGGCGATGGCCAGCAGCCCCAGCCGGAGCGATACCAACAGCAAGCCGGCGGCGGTCGCGCCGGCCATCACCGCGTGGTCGCTGGGAAAGGAGAAGTCGGTGGTTCGGCTGGCGAGTACGAGCAACTGCGGATGTGTCGCGTAGGGCCGCGCCTCGTGGAAGAGGTGCCCGACCGGTTGGTTGACCGCGACGGCGAGGATCGGCGCCAGGCAGGCCCATGCAGCTGCGGCCAGGAGCCGCGCCTCACGGGTGCGGGCGAGCAGCAGGCCGGCAACCAACAGCACCACGAAGAGCACCACACCGTATTTCGCATAGTCCACGAACGGCGCGTGCAGCCAGCCCGTTCGGCGGGCCAGCGTATTGGCGTCGACCAGCAACCGGTCGTCCAGGTGGCGGAGGAAGTTCATCTGCGGTACCGGTCAGGCCCGGATGGCGGCGGTACGGGCACGCCGCACCTCGGCCAACACCGGCAACAGTGACAGCACGACGATCAGAGCCACGACGGGCAGGAGATACCGGTCGACGTTGGGGATGCGCGAGCCCAGAGCGTAACCGGCGAGGGTCAGACCGAGAGACCAGAGCAGTCCACCGATGACCTGCCAGAACGTGAACACGCGCATCGGGACGTCGAGCGCCCCGGCAAGCGGGTTGAGTACGGTACGCACCAGCGGCACGAACCTGGCCAGCACGATCGCCTTTCCGGACCCGTAACGCTCCAGCGCGTGCCTGGCCCGGGTGACCGCCATCTCTAGGCGGGGCCGGTCCGGGCGAGCCAGCAGCGCCGGACCTGCCCGGCGACCGATGAGGTAGCCGGCCTGAGCCCCCAACAACGCGCCGGCCGCCGCCGCAAGCAGCACGGCAGGGAGGGACAGGTGCACGGCCGAGTTCGCTCTTGTCGTGCAGAGCAGCCCGGCGGTGAACAGCAGCGAGTCCCCCGGCAGGAAGAATCCGATCAGCAAACCGGTCTCCGCGAACAGCACGAGAAACACTCCGAGCGCGCCGAGGCTCGCCAGCACGCTGTGCGGGTCCACGGGGTTAAGCGCGATCATGGAGGCGGCCGCCGCGACAGGCATGGGTTCCTTCCGGGGCCGGTTGCGCGGCCTGGTCTGGCATCGTTGACGGAACTATCGTAGCCGTCGTACTACGTAGTTGGTAGTAGTCGCCTGCCACATGATCACACGGGCAACGCCTCGGCGGTGATGGGGCTTGCCGCTGGGCTCACCGGGGTGCCGCAGTAGTGGCCCTGACCGAGAAGCAGTCCAGCCGCACGCACGGCGGCGTCCTCCTCCGCGTTTCGGATGCCCTGACAGATCGGGGTGACGTCCAACGCGGTGCACATCTCCGCGAGCGCCCGGAGCACCGCGGTGCCACCGGCAGAGGTGGCGCGCTGGGTGAAGGACGGGTCGATTTTCGCGTACCCGATGGGGAATCGATCCAGGTAGGCCAGCGATGATGGACCGGTACCGAAGTGGTCGATGGCGAGCTGGACCCCGAGTCGCCGCAGCGCGGCGGTGACGGCGAGCGCGGCCGGAGCATCCGTCATCAGCGTGCCTTCGGCAATCTCGATCACAAGCTGCTCGGCCGGGACGCCATGTCGGAGCAGGGTGCCGGTCACCCTGCCGGGGTAGTCAATGTCGGACAGGATGCTCCCGGAGACGTTGACTGCGAGCCTGAGCAATTCATCCGGGGATGTCCGCCGCCACCGGGCGAGTTGCCCGCAGGCCTGTTCCACGACCCAATCATCGATCGCGGGAAGCAGGCCCGACTTTTCGGCAAGCGGGAGAAACCGCTCGGCCGCAAGCACCCCCAGGCCGGGATGACGCCAGCGAGCAACGGCCTCCAGCCCCCACAACTGACCGGTGTCGAGATAGCGAATCGGTTCGTAGGCGACCTCCAACTGTCCTTCGGCCAGGGCCCCTACCAGGTCGTCGCGCAGGGTGATGTCATCACGCTCCATGTTCCGCATCGCCGAGTCGAATACGGCGAAGTGGCCCTTGCCGCCACGTTTCGCCGCGTACATTGCGACATCCACGTCTCGCATGATCTCTTCCGAGCTCAACTCCACTGTCTCCGGTGAATCGGCGGCGAGCCCGATGCTGCTCGTGACCCACGCCTCGCCGGCGGTGAGGGTGAACGGCTGGCTGAAGGCGGTGACAACCCGGGCGGCCACCGCTTCCGGAGGCTCGAACCCGGCTTCGAGGAGTACCGCGAACTCATCCCCTCCCAGTCGCGCGACCGTGTCAGCACTCCGCAGGCAGCCCCGCAACCGCTCCGCAACCCGTACCAGCAACTCGTCTCCGGCGGGATGACCGAGCGTGTCGTTGATGACCTTGAAGTCATCGAGGTCCAGCAGCAACACCGACAGCGGCCGGGCATCGCGCCGGTGCAACTCGACGGCGTGCGCCAACCGGTTGGCGAACAGCGCCCGGTTCGCCAATCCGGTGAGCGGGTCGTGGAATGCCTGATAGTGCAGCTGCTGCTCACGCAGAGCGACCGCACGAATCAACTGGGTGTTCTCGGTGAGGGTGATCAGCTGGCGCAGGAACACCAATACCGCCAGCGCCGCAAGATTTCCTTGCTCGAACTGATCCACCCCGTGCCCGGTGAGCAGACGACCGGCGCCGATCCCCGCCGCGAGCAGCAAGGCGGCGTAGGGCAGGAAGACCGCGGTCCGGGACAGCGCCGCGACAACGACGTCAGTCTCGGCGTTCTCCGTGCTGTCATCGCGTTCGGACAAGGCCGCCAGCGCCAACAGGACGAAGGCCGCCGGCCAGCCCAAGTCGGTGAGACCGCCGCTGGAGTATCGCTCGGTTGCCGTCAGGTACGTGAAAGCGCTGTCGGAGACAGCCATCGCGGCCATGCCAGCGCCCAACAGCACCAGCGGCAGCCGCCTTCGGCTAGCACCGCGACTGAGTACGAGCGCCGCGACCGTCAGCAGCGCCAGGTCGCCCAAGGGGTACGCCAGTGACACGCCAAATGCGAATGGGCTGCTGCCCCCAACGTGGTAAACCGCGCCTAGCACAGTCACCCAACTGATCAGGAGCAGTGAGGTAGCGACCGTGGCGGCGTCGAGCAACAATCGCGCTCTCGTGCGACCGCCTGCCCCCGACGGATACCACCAGAGCCCGAGCATGGCCGCGGGTGGAAATAGCAGAAAGCCGGCGTCGGCGAGCGACGGAAATGGCGTGGCCCGCGACGCCAACAGCTCGTAGTAGCACCAGGCCAGCTCCCCCACGGCCCACGCCGCGATGGCCACCGTCAAGGCTCCCCACGCGTGGCGGCGACGCCCGGAGCACCGGCGCCAGGTCGCGGCCGCTGCCCACGTCGCAGCCAGCGCGGCCAGGAGCTGCCCGAGATCAGTGACTGCCTGGATTCCGGCCGGACCACCCCAGCCGCCGAGTAGCCAGACCGCTAGCACCGCAAACCCGCCGAGCAGAATCGTCGCAGCCCGACCGGCAGGGCCGGGACAAGGCCTCCGCACGTGCATCATGTGGCTTAGGTCGGCATCCGCAGCCGCAATGTTGAGGCGTGCTACGTGACGAGTCGGTCTCTGGTGGCCTGAGCCCAGATGCACCAGGCCGCCGCCGCCCGCGGCGCGCGAGAACACCAGCGCCGGATCGGCCGGCTCCCCGACGACGCCGGTAACAACCACGTCAAGGCTGGTCCGCATTTTCAGCTTCTGTGCGGGTATACGGGATGTCGCGCGGGCTGCAGGACGCAGATGTGTCCGGGTCAGTGAGCAACAGGTTCCGTCGGTTGTAGCGCACCGTG
>JBDUDX010000104.1:0-20894 GCA_040002735.1 Frankiaceae bacterium
TTCAAGGACTACATCGCGATGCCCAAGTTCAACATGTACCAATCGCTGCACACCACGGTGATCGGTCCGGAGGGCAAGCCGGTCGAGATCCAGATCCGGTCACACGCCATGCACCAGCGGTCGGAGTACGGCATCGCGGCGCACTGGAAGTACAAGGAGATGACCACCTCCGCGAGCCAGCCGGCGCGGGTGAAGGGCAAGCCGGACCCGAACGAGATGGCCTGGCTGCGTCAACTGCTGGACTGGCAGAAGGAGACGGTCGATCCCGGGGAGTTCCTCGACTCACTGCGCTTCGACCTGCACGCCGCCGAGGTTTTCGTGTTCACCCCCAAGGGCGATGTGATGTCGTTGCCCACCGGTGCGACCCCGGTGGACTTCGCGTACGCGGTGCACACCGAAGTCGGCCGGCGGTGTATCGGCGCCCGGGTCAACGGGCGGCTGGTACCGCTGGAGAGCACGCTGGACAACGGCGACGTCGTGGAGATCTTCACCTCCAAGGCGGCGAACGCGGCGCCGAGCCGGGACTGGCTGACCTTCGTCAAGAGCCCCCGCGCCCGTACCAAGATCAAGCAGTACTTCGCCCGGGAGCGCCGGGAAGACGCCATCGAAGAGGGCAAGGACGCGATCAGCCGGGCGATGCGGAAGGCCGGGCTGCCATTGCAGCGCCTGTTCGCCGGCGAGGCGCTGGTCACGATCGCGAAGGACCTGCACTACAACGACGTCTCCACCTTCTACGCCGCCGTCGGCGAGGGCCACGTCTCGGCGCAGACCGTGGTGTCCCGGCTGATGGCGTCCATGGGCGGCCCCGAGGGCGCCGTGGAGGACCTGGCGGAGGTCACCGGCCCCACCCGTCACCGGTTACGGGCCGCCGGGGATCCGGGTGTGGTGGTGAAGAACGTCGATGACGTCTGGGTGAAACTGGCCCGCTGCTGCACCCCGGTACCGGGTGATGAGATCACCGGCTTCGTCACCCGCGGGCACGGGGTTTCCGTGCATCGCCTGGACTGTACGAACGTGGACTCGCTGTCGACCAAGCAGGATCGCATGGTCGAGGTGGAGTGGGCCCCGTCCGCGGCGTCGGTATTCCTGGTCGCCATCGAGGTCGAGGCGTTGGACCGGAACCGGCTGCTCTCCGACGTGACCCGGGTGCTCTCCGACGCGCACGTCAACATTCTGTCGGCCTCGGTCACCACGAATCGGGACCGGGTCGCGTTGAGCAAGTTCACCTTCGAGATGGGCGACCCCAAGCATCTCGGACACCTGCTGCGCCAGGTACGGAATGTGGAAGGCGTCTACGACGCCTACCGCACCACCAGCTGCTGAGCATCACCCGCTGCTGACTTCCCCGTTGTTCAGCATCACCCGCTGCTCAGCATCGCCGGCTGCGCTGTGGCAACGAGAGACACCGCTGGGGTCAGGAGGCGAGGCGGATCGTGGCCTGGGTGATCCCGCCGTCGGCCGGCCCCAGTTTGGCGTGATGCTGACGCAGAATGCGCAGAATCCGGCTGTTGCCGCTCAGCACGGTCGCTTCCACGTTCCGTAGGCCCCGTTGATCCCCCATCTGCAGCAGCTGATCGAACAACATGCTGCCCAGGCCGACGCCTTGGTAGTCATCGCGGACCACCAGTGCCGCCTCCGCATCGACCCGGCAGCCGACGAGTTGCGCGACTGCCGCGAGAGTCTCCTTGCCCGGCTTGCTTTCGGTTTCGGTGGCGACCAGGACGCAGTCGTACCGGCGAGCGGCCGCGGCCAGCCGTTCGGCGTCCAGCCGGTGCTTGGTGCTGCTGGCGGTGAGAAAGCGGGACCGGCGGCTCTCCGGTGAGAGCCGGGCGTAGAACTCCAACACCCCGTCGGCATCGCTGCGCCGGATGGGTCGTACGTTCACTGTCCGTCCGTCCCGCAGCCGTACCGGGTTGGCGAGAAACGGCTGCGGAATACGGTTTCGCGCGACCGGGGGCAGAAGCTGGCGTGCGCTCATGCTTCCTCCCGCGCGGTGGAAAAGGTCCTACGTTCTGTCTACCCAGTCCGCGTTTCCGGCGCGCGGCAACTCGGCGTGAGGTCCGACACACGCGATCGCCGTATAGCCGGAATAGGTGCCCCTTACTACGCCGCATCCACGGCTAACGAAGCGGAGCCGTCGTAGCGGGTGAGTGTCCGGGTGGAGTACGGCAGCAAACCGGCGGAGCAGGCGAGTACGCCGAGCAGGCCACCACCGAGAAGTACTGGCACCGCGCCGAACGCTCCGGCGGCCGGCCCGGCCAGCAGGTATCCGGCCGGGAGCAACGCGAGGGAACCCATCCAGTCCCAGGCCGACACCCGGGACAGCAGATGCGGCGGAATCCGTTGCGCCAGTGCGGTTTCCCACCACACCGCGAATATCCCGATGCCCCCTCCGGCGGCTGCCATCACCGGATACAGCACCGGCAGCGGCGGGCCGACGGCGTACAGCGCAATCGCACCCGGCCACGGTACGGCGGCGGACATGCCGGCGAGCATCGGCCGTCGGGGTTTCCAACGTGAGCCGATAATCGCGCCAGAGACGGTTCCGATACCCCACGCGGCGTTGGCAAAGCCGAACACGGCGTCGGTGCCGTACACATCTCGGGACACCGCCGCGCCGAGCACGAAGAACGGCGCGAGCGCGAACAGCAGCGCTGCGGAGAAGGCCGAGATGGTGCCCCAGATCCACGGCCGAGCCCGGACCGCCCCCCAGCCGTCGCGGAGTTCACCGAACACGGTGCTGCGGGTGCCGGCTGGGCCACGGGGTCGGGGCCGAACCCGAGTCAGCAGCGCAGCGGAGACCAGGAACGTCACGGCGTCCAGGCCGAAGGCGGCCGCCCCGCCAACTCCGAGCACCAGCAGGGTGGCCAACGCGGGGCTGGCGAAGGAGGCGAGTTCACTACTGACCCCACCGAGCGCCTGGGCCGCCTGGATGTCTTCCTCGGGAACGGTTTGTGGTACCAGCCCGGTGTAGGCCGGCCGGAAGAACGCTTCCGCCACGCCGAAGGCCAGGCCGATGACGACCATGTGCCACACCCGAACGGTGTTGGTCGCGATCAGCACTGCGAGCGTGCCGTGCAGCACCGCCCGGGTCAGGTCGGTGACCACCATGACGATCTGCCGCGGCAGCCGGTCAGCAATTACTCCGCCGATCAGGATGAGGGCGACCATCGGGAGGGCGTACGCGGCCAACACCAAACCGACGTCGCTGGGCTTTCCGGTGAGCCGGGTGACGTAGAGGCCGACCGCGACGATGACCAGAGCGTCGCCGAGTACGCTGATCGACTGGCTCAGCCAGAGCAGGCGGAAGTTCCGCGAGTGCAGCGCTGAGATCACTAAGTCACGGTAACCCGGCTGTCATCTGGTTTTCGGCCCGTCGCCGGCTGGGTTTCCGGTCGATCTACGCCAGGTAAGAGGAGCTGGAAGATGCGTCGAGGCTGGCCGATTGCCATTCCCCTGCTCGCATTGAGTGCCGGAAGTGCGGGCTGCGGCTCGGATGTGGGGGTGCTCGTTCTGCAGAACGGCAGCAAGTACATCCTCCGCGGCGAAACGGATGTCCGCTTCGCCGGCGGGCCGACGCTGGCACCCCCCACCGCAGACCCGGTCGGGTCCCGCTGGCTCGCCGGCACCTACCGGCCCGCAGTCGAGCGATTTAACCGGTACCAGCAAACGGTGGAGCGGTATCCCAGCCCGGCCGCCGCTGCGCCATCGGGGTGAACATGCACCGTCGACGGTGAAGTGGCGGGCAACTTCCGACGACCTTGCACGTAACCCGCCGGAGAGAAGCCGTGTCCCTGGTTCGCAATGCCTGCATCGCCACTGCTACTGCAGCTTTGGCGGCTACGGCTTCCATCACGGCCGCGGACTCGTCCACGGTTGCGCTACCGCAGACCGCCTCGGTGTCGCCGAGCATTGCAGTCAGTGCATTCGCCGACGGCCGAAGCGCCGGACCGCTGCAGAGCCGCACGCTTCGCGGCGCCGAGTACGTTCGGGTCAACGCGCCCACCGGTACGCGTCGGGCTGCCGCTCCGGTGCGGAATGCGAACCTACGGCCGGGGGCTCATCAAATCACCGCCCGGGTGGCCAGCGACAGGACGGTGCACGTGATCCACGCCAACTTCGTCGTCGCCGCGTCCGTCGGGTTCAGCCCGGCCGGCGGCCGGCCTTACGCGCGCACCAGCGCCTGGAACATTCCCATCCCGGCCGCGCCGGTGCTCGACCCGTCCAGCAGCGCCATGGTGCGCCACCTCAGTACCCGTCCGGCAGTGGCGGACCTGTACGAGTTCGGCTTTCCGGGGTACAACGCGGACGCCAGCACGCCGCACTACGCGGTGAATTGCATCAAGCCGTGGGGCATCTGCGGTCTGGAACGGCGACCCGTACCCATTCCGGCCGGGGCAGTGCCGAGTCCGGGCAGCGATGGCGCGATGGTCGTCATCGACTGGTCCTCTCGGCTGGCGTTCGACTTCTGGCAGGCCAGGCGTACCGCCGGTGGCGGCTGGACCGCGTCGTGGGGAACGGTGAGCAGCATCGACGGCGACGGGCGTACCGATGGCGCGACCGGTCCGGCACTTCCGGTGCTTGGTGGGCTGATCCGAACGGCGGAGATCGAACGCGGTCACATCGACCACGCCGTCGCGTTCTCCACCGACAACGCCTGCCAGACGGTGTTCCGCTTCCCGGCCCGCAAGACCGACGGATACTCCAGCGCCGCCGACTGCATCCCGGAGGGCTCGCGGGTGCAGCTGAATCCCCGCATCGACCTCGCCGGCGTTCCCGGCATCACCCGGGCGGAGCTCGCGGTCGGGCGGGCGTTGCAGATCCACGGTGCCTACGTACGGGACAACGGCGGCGCGACGATGGCGTTCGGCTTCGAGTCCCCGACCGTGCGGCCCGATCCGTATCCGGCCGCCGGATTGCCCTGGGACTACGCCGCGATGCCGCACATTCCCTGGTCGCAGCTACGGGTGCTCCGTCAGTGGGACGGGCGCTGAGCTTTCCGATATACCGCGGACAACCGTCGCGCCCAGGTCTCCATCCCGAAGAGCTGCTCGGCGCGCAGCCGGGCGGCGACACCGAACGCCGACCGGCGCTGCGGGTCGGCGAGCAGTGTGCTGACCGCGCCGGCCAGCGCATCGGGGTCCCGGGGCGGCACCAATAGCCCGGTCTCGCCGTCGAGGACTACCTCGGCCACGCCGCCGACCGACGTGGCGACCACCGGGCGACCGCAGGCCGCCGCCTCCAGCAGAACCGTCGGCAGGGCTTCGGACTCACTCGGCAGCAGTGCCAGCGTGGAACCCCGCAGCACATCCGCCACATCGGTCCGCATCCCGGCGAAGGCGACCCGGTCCACCAGACCTGCGGCCTCGACCTGCCGGCGCAGCGCAGGTTCCTGGTCGCCACTACCGACGAAGAGCAGGCGCGCCTGCGGTGCCCCGCGGAGCACCCGCGGCCACGCGGTCACGGCGCTGGCGTGTCCCTTGCCGGGCCGCAGCGCTGCGACCAGGGTGACCACCGGCACGCCGGGCGGAATGCCGAGCTCCGGCGGCAGGGCGGACGTGCCGGTGCGAAAAGCAGACAGGTCCACACCGTTGGGTACCACGGTCCAGTTCGCGTGCTGCCGGTATCGCCGGGCGTAGCTGTCGAGGGAGGCCTGGGAGACGAAGACCACGGCGCGTCCCCGCCCCGCCGCGGTCACCGCGATTCGTTCCTTGAGTGCTTCCCGCGGTGGCAAGGATGCTGCCAGCTGATGAAACGAGGTGACCACCGGCCGGCCGGTCCCCCAACTGGCCGGGGCGGCGAGGGTCGCGGCGTACTCCAGGTGTGCGTGCACGAGATCGCAGCCGGAGTTCCGGATGGCGGCCCGTACTGCCGGTATCGCTCGCGGATGCAGCAGCTTGGGGACGTCCAGGAAGCGGACCGGCACACCGGCCGCTGACAGTACCGGCACCATGCTCGCGGTCGGTCCGACCGCGGGCGCCAGGCAGGCTACCTGGATGGTGAAGCCGGCGGCCGGTGCTGCCCGGGCCAGAGTGATCAGTACGTTCTCGGCACCGCCGAGCCGCAGCGAGTCGACCAGGGTCAGCACCCGCAAGGGGCGGGTCACGGCGCCCGCTGCAGATCGTCGTAGACCGCCGCGATTTGCCCGGCCACCTGTGGCCACGTCGCTTCGGCGGCAAGCCGGTCCCGACCGGCGGCCCCCATCCGGTCCGCAGCCGCCGGGTCGTTGAGCATCCGGACCAGCGCGTCGGCGAGGGCACGGGGGTCCGCCGGCGGTACCACCAGCCCGGTCCGGTCGTGGGCGACCGCGGCCGCCAGGTCCCCGACATCGGTGGTCACCACCGGCCGGCCGGCGGAGTGCGCGAGATGGACGACGCCGCTCTGATTCGCGATCAGGTACGGCGTGACCAGTACCCGGGCGCCGGCGATGAGAACCGCGACCGCCTCCGTCGATACGTAGCCGAGTCGCAGGTCAAACCCGCCAAGCTCCGCACTGCGACGGCGCAGCGCCTCGATGTCGACGTCGACCGGTGCGCCGGCGATCACCAACTCGGCATCGGGGGACTGCTCGCGGACCAGCGGCCAGGCGTCCAGCAGCAGGTCCACTCCCTTGTACCGGGCGATCGTGCCGAAAAGCAGGACGCGGGGCGGAGCCGAGGACGGCGCCGATGACGGCGCGGCCAGCAGCGCGTCCGCTCCGCCGTGCGGAATGACTTCAACCCGCCGCACGTGCGGGAAGGCGGCGAGCAGGTCTGCCCGGGAGTTTTTGCCGAGTACGAACACGACGTCCATCCGGCCGTAGGCGGCGGTCAGCGCCCGGTTCAGAAGCCAGCCGGTCTTGCGCAGCCCGCCGCCGGTGCGCTGCTCGGCGAGGGGTCGTGGAGTGTGTGCCACCGATCCGAACAGCACCCCCGGCAGTCGCCGGGACAGGATCGCGATGGCACCGCCGTCGAGCGCGAACCGCCATTCGGAGAACTGCACGATGTCCGGACGGGTACGCCGCAGATGGCGTTCCGTGCGGCGCCAGGCGTCGACGTATCGGAAAGCCCGCCACGCCCGGCGCGGTTTGCGCAGCCAGCGGGACTCCACGCCGGCCGGCTGCGGATGCCAGGTGGGCAGGATCGGTACCAGCCGCACCCCCGCCGTCCGCGGGGACAGCTCCGGATTTCGGCCGGTGATCAGTTCCACGTCATACCCGACCTCGGCCAGCCCGTCGGCGAGTTGCAGCGCGAACTGGAACAGTCCGCCGGACGGGCTGAACTCGACCAGGGTCAGGCGGGGACGGCGCATGGCCCCCGTACCTCGTCGTACAGCGAGCGCAGCGCACGCGCCCATCGGCCCGCCTCGAAGTGGGCCTCGTAGCGAAGTACCGCAGCGGTGCCCAAGGCTGCCCGGGCGGCCGGATCGCCAGCCAGGGCTGTGACCGCGGCGGCCAGTGCTGCCGGGTGGTTCGGCGGGACGAGAATGCCGACGTCCGAGGTGACGATTTCGGGTATTCCCCCGACGTCGCTGGCCACGATGGGTCGCCCGACGGCCAACGCGGACAGCAACGCGGTGGGGAGTGCGTCGAAGCGGCTCGGGTGCACGACGAGGTCGGATGCGGCCATCAGTTCGGTCACGTCGGGGCGGTATCCGGTAAAGAAGACCTGACGGGGAGGCAGGCACGCGGCGCGAGCTTCCAGATCGGCCCGAAGCGGGCCGTCACCCACCAGCAGGAAACGGATCGCCGGATCGATGTGCCGGATGGCGTCGAGCAGTTCGCGGTGGCCCTTCCCCGGCCGCATGATGCCCACCATGATGGCCACCACCGCGTTCTCCGGTAGGCCGAGTGCGCCGCGTATTCGGGACCGTACGGTGGCGTCGAGCTCCGGTCGCAGAATGCCGTTGGGCACCACGTGTACCCGACGAGGGTCCACCCGGAACGTCTCCAGGTACCACTCGCGCAGCGCGGCCGACACCGCGATGGTGGCCGCGGCCGCCCGGGCCCGGGCCTGCGCGGCGAGCCACCGCTTGCCGCGGCCCACCGGAGTCACCGCTTCCTCCAGCAGATGCAGGGTGGAGACCAGCGGTACGCCGAGCCGCCGAGCCGCCGCGGCACCGATGAGATCGGCGTGCTTGAGATGAGTGTGAATAATGTCCGGTCGGGTGCGGCTCACGGCCCGGACCGCGTGGGGCACGCTTCGCGGATCCCATCGATTTCCGGCGTCCAGCCAGGTCACCGGAGTACCGAGTTGCTGCAGTCGCTGCGCGTTGACCGCGCTATCCGCCCGGGTCAAACTGACCACGCTCAAGTCCATGCCGGCCGCGGGCGCAACAGTCGCGAGATCGACCAGAACCGATTCGGCACCGCCGGGACCGAGCGAGTGAATGACGTGGCAGACTCGAAGGGGACCGTGCACCAGTTCGGTCACGCTTTTCCTCTGGTCACCTGGTCAGTATGGCCCGAGGAATAAGGCTGCGCGGCCTATTGTGAGCGGGTGGCCAACCGCAGATGGGCTTTACCCGCGGGGACCCTTATCGGATTGGCGCTCGCCATTGCGGTACTCGCCGCCGGTGCGGCCCTTTCGCTGACCCGACCGGTCACATGGTCGGCGACCGCGCCGATGCTGGTGGCTCCGCGGGCGAGTTCAGCCAGTGCCGATACGTTGGCGAGTCTCTATGACACCTTAAGCCGTGGGCAGGTCGCGGCGACGTACGCCGAACTTCTCGGTAATGCGGGAGTCACAACCGCCGCCATAACGAAGTCTGGTATCTCGACTGCCGAGCGGCGGGGTCTTTCCGTCAAAGTCACCGTTATTGCCGACACGTCGGTCATTGACGCTATAGCGACGGCGCGCACCGCAACCGTAGCCACACGGGTGGCGGACGCGATGGCGCAGGAGGCCACCGACCGGGTGGACGTCCTCGCGGCACCGTACGTACTGAGCCCCACCGCGTCTGCGTCCGGCTCAGCCGCGCGCGCCGGCCTCGGCACGACGGAGTTGCTGGTGTTGACCGGAGCTATCGCGCTGTTTGCCGGCATCCTGGCTCAGCAGGGCTGGTCCGCGGCCCGGCGCGGTCGTCGCCTGGAGCGGGCGATAGCCGACGAGTCGCGTCCCAGCGCGCCGGGGTCGAATGAATGGCCGGCGGTGATTCCGCGGGGGTCGCCGCGTGAGGCGTCCCGCGAAACAACCGTCCCGCGCTGATCGTCGGTGGCGAGTTACGGCATTCCGCTGTTGCTGCTGGTCCTCCTCGCAGTAGTGGTGGTGGTCGGTCTGGCCGCGGTGATGTTGCCTCGCCCGATCCTGACGTTTGCCCTGTTCGCCGCGGTCGCCGTCACCGGAGTGAGCGACGCGATCGGCTATGTCGGTCCGCTGAGCTTGTACCTGCTGGCTCTTGCCGCGGCGGTGGCTGCATTGCTGTATGGGATGCGGTTCGGCAGGGTACGGCTGCTCGGATCCCCGGTCCTCGCGGCGGCGGCCGTCTTTCTGGCGACTCGGGTGGCGTCCCTGGCGGTCGCCCCCGACCCGGCTGTCGCGAGAAGTACGGTGGTTGCCGAGGCCAAGGAACTCCTCGTGCTGGTCCTCGCGGCGGCTTTCTTCTCGTCGTTGCGATCAGGCCGACCGGTGATTGCCGCCGCGACTCTGGCGCTCGCCTCGCTCGCCGGATTATCGCTGATCCAAGAGTTTCTCTTCGCCAACAGCACGACCTTCGGCGGCCTCAGCAACGTACCGCTGCCGAGTGAGCTGCCGGGGTTGACCGCCCGCCACTCCGGACCGGGGGCGGACGTCAACTTCTGGGCCCGCACCTTGGCGCTGTTCACACCGTTCGCGCTGTCCTTTGCGATGGGTGCCCGTGGATACCGCCGCCTAGCCTGGCTGACGGCGGCCGGGACGCTGGTCGGTGGTATCTACCTCACCCAGTCCCGGGGGGCGCTGCTCGCGTTGGGTTTCGCGGTCGTGTTGTGGGCGATGCTCTACGTCCGAAGCGTCGGAAGGGTGCTGCTGGTTTCCGCCGGCCTGGTCGCCGTCGTGGCGCTGATCGTGCCGGAGGTCGGCACTCGACTGGCGAGTCTGGCGACGATCAGCGGTGACGCGGGGGTTGCCGATCAGTCGCTCGTCGATCGGGCTGCCGTCCAACGGGTCGGTTGGGCGATGGTCCGCGACCACCCGTTCTTCGGTGTCGGTGCTGGCAACTTCACGATCGCCGAACCCCCGTACCGCCGGGTCGTGCCCGAACTGTCCACCATCACCGCACCGCACAACGTCTACCTGGAGATGCTCGCTGAGGGCGGGGTGATCGGGCTGGCCGGTTGGCTGCTGCTCTACAGCGCGGCGTTGTTCGCCGCGGTAC
Source organism: Frankiaceae bacterium (assembly GCA_040002735.1). GTDB lineage: Bacteria > Actinomycetota > Actinomycetes > JADGOV01 > JADGOV01 > JADGOV01. The sequence goes on from JBDUDX010000104.1 coordinate 10,333, forward strand.
GGGCGCTACGCCTGCTGCGCCGCCTGGACCGCGGGCCGCCATCCGGAGCAACCCTGCTCGCCCTGGGCACGGTGAGCGGCCTGGTGGCGTGGGCACTGGCGAGCGCGGTCTTGCACCTCGCGGATTTCACCGCCCTGCTGCTGGTGATGGGGCTCGCCACGTCGCTGGACGTCCGGGCCCGCGCACTCGCCGGCACCAGGGCTCGGGAGATTCCGGCCATAGGCCTTTCGACCGGGCCGCGAGCCCGGCTGCGCATCCGCCTTCCGGTCGCGGTCGGCATCGTGGTGGCGGTATCCGCCGTGGCGGCCCTCGCTGCGGTCCGTGCGGTACCGCAGCGCACGAGTGCGGCGATACACATTCCGGTACTGGTCACACCGGCACACCCGAACGCCGACTCCTACGTGTACGACGTGATGTCGCGGACCGCCGTGGTGGCAAGTTACGCGGCACTGCTCCGTAACCGCGCGGTGCTGGCCGCCGCCGGGCGAGCGGTCGGGATCTCCGACCTGCGGGGCACCCGAGCCGAGGTCATTGAGACCGGTCCCAGCGCGGCATTGGCGCTCACGGTGCGGGCGCCATCCCGGGAGACCGCAGCCCGATTGGCGCCGTCCCTGATCAGGACCCTGGGTACGTACCTGACCGCGCAGGCGGCGCTCTACGTCGTCCGGGACGGGCGCACCACCCGGTAAGTATCGGGCGCTTTGCGCGGGGGCCGTCTGTGCTCAAGTCAGGCGACCACAGCGCCGATAGCGGAAGCGTACTGCGGGCGGGTCGTTTGTTGTCTGGACTTCCCACGGCGCGGCCCGCCTCCGCCTCCACGAAAGCCGGCCTATGGCGCGCTCGATCGAGGAACGTGCGCCGAAGCGGCGTTGGGGGCAGTACCTCGCCGTCGGCTCGCTGGCGACGGTGTCCATGACCGGACATGTCATTTATCCACTTGTCCTCGGCGTGGTCACACGCAAGTACCCGCCGCATCAGATACCGCCGATCGTCACCTGGCCCAGCGTGTCCGTGCTCATCCCCGCTTACCTGGAGCAGCAGGTGATCGAGGCGAAGGTGGCCGATGTCCGAAAGCAGGCGTATCCGGGCGCGCTCGAAATCATCGTGGTGGCTGATGACGTCGACACCTACACCGCTGCCCGGCGTACCGGCGTCACGGTGTTGCACAACCGGAGCCGGCAGGGGAAGAGTGCTGCGGTGAACGCCGGCGTGGCCGCCGCCCGGCATCAGGTCGTCGTACTCACCGACGCCAACGCGCTGCTGCAACCCGCCGCGCTTACCCAACTGGTGCGTCATTTCGTTGATCCGACGGTCGGAGCCGTGGCCGGGGCGAAACAGGTCCTCGACAGCACGGGACAAGGGTTCTACTGGAAGTTCGAGTCTTGGCTCAAGAGCCGGGAATCGCGGCTGGGTACCACGATGGGGATGGTGGGGGAACTCGCGGCGTTTCGCCGGGATCTGTTCCGGCCGCTACCCCAGCCGCTGATCGCCGATGACCTGTGGCTAAATCTGGACATCATCGAGAGCGGATTCCGCGTGCTGTTCGAGCCGACGGCGCTCGCTGTCGAGTTGGGCAGTCCCGGTATTGCGGTGGAATGGGAACGGCGCACCCGCATCATCACCGGCACGCTGGATGTGCTCTGGCGCCGCCCGAATATGCTGCTGCCGGGGACGAGCCCGGTCGCCGGCCAACTGTGGGGTCACAAGTTGGTGCGTTCGACCATCGGCCCCCTGGCGCATGTGGCGCTGCTCGGATACCTCGCTGGCCACCGCGCTGGCCACCGTGGCAGCCGGTCTGGCCGGCTGGCCAGACTGACCATCGTGGGGCACGTCGTTGGTCTTGCCGGGGTGGCCCATATGGCCCGCGGCGGCGAGTTGCCGCGGCTCCTGCAGCTACCCGCTCAGGTCCTCTTCCTGCAGGCGGTCGCCTTAGCCGGTCTTGCGCGGTTCCTCAAGGGTGATCGCCGGTCGATCTGGCCCAAGACAGAACGTGCACTCACGCCCGATATGGAGTGGTTGATGCCGAAGCAAGGCCGTCACGTGGAGACTGGTCGGCTGAGGAGTCTGCCGGTGGAATAGCAGATCGGGCCGCACCATGGAGGAGTGACCGGAACGTCGACCGATGCCTTAGCCGGGCGGGCCGTTCGCGGCTTCGTTTGGACGGCGTTGTCTTTTGCGGGCACTCGGCTACTGGTTTTCGGTATGACGGTCGCGCTCGCCCGGCTGCTGGCACCGGCGGAGTTCGGCGTCGTCGCCGGCGGTATGGCGATTATCGTCTTTCTGGAAATCGGGCTCGATGTCGGGCTGGGCGCTTCGCTGATCTATGAACAGGAACGCGGCATCTCCCGCCGGGTGCAAACCGCGTTTACGGTCAACTTCATCGTCGCCGGCGCGATGACGATATTCGCCATGCTGGCGGCTCCGACCGTGGCCCGACTCTTTCACGCCGCGGATCAAGTAGGTCTCTATCGGACGTTGTTTACTTATCTGTTGATACGCGGCGCGGCGCAGGTACCCGACGCGATCCTGAAACGGGACTTGGGTTTCCGCCAACGGGCTGGGGTGGACCTCGCCCGGGTCAGCGTACGGGTGGCCAGCGCGCTGCTGCTTGCGGTCGCCGGGGCCGGGGCGTGGTCGATCGTTCTGTCGTTGCTGCTCGGCGAGATCGTCGGTGTGGTGTTGTCGTGGTGGGTGGTGAAGTTCTGGCCGACGTTTGCCCTCGATCGAGCGGCGATCAATCAGCTGCTGCATTTCGGGCTTGCCGCGTTCGCCATCAAACTGGTGGATGCTGCTGCACTGGACTCCGATTACCTGGTCGTCGGCGCCCGGCTCGGGCCCACGGACCTCGGCTACTACACGATCGGTTATCGGCTACCCGAACTGCTGCTGTTCAACGTGTACTGGATGTTCTCCACGATCGCTTTTCCGATCTACGCGCGATACCGCGACCAGGGCGGTGATGCGCTGGCCCGGGTGATGCTGCGTGTCCTGCGCGCCATCACTCTTTTCAGTTTCCCGGCCGGTGTCGGCCTGGCGCTGGTGGCTCGGGACGCCATTCTGGTGCTGTTCGGCCCGCGGTGGTCACCGGCCGCCTTTCCGATGGCCCTGATCGCGTTGACCACGGCACTCGCCTCGGTGGGATATGCATCGGGCGACATCTTCCTGGCCACCGGGAAGCCCGGGATCCTGCTGGGGCTCAACGTGCCGCTGACCGCGGCACTGGTGGTGGCCATGGTGGTGGTCGCCCCAGCCGGAATCGCCGCGGTGGCGGCGATCCACCTGGCGGCGGCGTCGATCGAGGCACCGGCGCGGTTGTTCCTAGCGAATCGCCAGGTGCGCACGACGATCGGCGCCGACCTGGCCGCGATGCGGCCCGGGGTCACCGCCACGCTGGGCGTACTGGTCTGCGCCGGGCCGCTGCGTCTGCTGATGCCCCCCAGCCTCGGAACCCTGACCGCGACCGTTGCGGCCGGGGTGGTGGGCGCATTGTCCGCGACCTGGATACTGGAGCGGGCCACCATGCTGGAGGCTTACGGGCTACTCAAGGGGCAACTGGCCCGTTGAGTTAGCCGGCGGCATGTTCCTGGCGGGCATTGCGGACCGCATCGAGCACGTCGAGCGGGCCGCGCTCTGGATAGACCACCGAGCGGTACGTCTCGTACGGCGGCGTGGCGGCGTCGGCGAAGCCGTCGACGGTGGTCACCGCCGCGGAGTACCCGGCCCGCCGAGCCGCGTCTACCGTCACCGCGTCGAAATCCCGCACAGTGCCGTTGGGGTAGGCGAGGAGGGGCATCTCGCCACCCAGTCGATCGGCGAGAACCTGGCGCGACGTCGCCAGATCCCGTTGCTGCTCGACGGCGGTCTCCTCGGTGAGGATGGCGTGCGCCATCGTGTGTGAACCCACCGCGAATCCCCGGGAAAGGACCTCCTCCGCTCCGGACCAGTTCAGAAACAACTCCGGTCCGGGTGGCGAACCGGTCGGTGCAAGTTGCTGGACGACCCGCTCCACGGCGATCTGGCGAGCCTGCCGGTCCCGGCGCTTCAAGCGTTCGGCCATTGCCTCGTACGCCTTCCGCCGGGCACGGATCCCGTCCAGCGGCATGAGCAGGCCCTCGTCATCGAGCGCGGCCGCGGTGCTGTTGCGGAAGGCCCAGCCCAGCGTTTCCCACCAGGCCTGCGGCCGGCCGTCGAGCAGATCCGGTACCAGGAAGAACGTGGCCGGCAAGCGTCGCTTCTCCAGCATCGGAACAGCGAGACGCAGCGTGTCGGCGTACCCGTCGTCGAAGGTGAGCGCTACTGCACGCGACGGCAACTCGTTGCCGGCAGCCAATGCGGCCAAGCTCTCCTCGAGCGGGACGACATGCGCCGAGCGCTGCAGGAAGGACAACTGGGCGGCCAACCCGACCCGGCCCCAGCCGGGCCTGGCCGGGAATGTCCAGGTGCCTTCCACGTTGTGCCAGCCCAGGATCAGGAGCCGGGAACGGCGGCTCGGCATGTAGCTCACTCCCGGGGTCCGGTGCCGCAGAACGCTTATTCTCCGTCACCTCGGCCGGCGTCGCAGGGCAACGCGTTCAACCGGGTCTTCCACCCCTCAGCCGCGAGTGACGGTGAAGCTGCGAATTCCCACCGCGGCCCTCGGCGCCCCGTCACCCGACCCATTGCGATCGTCGGTACCGGCAGCTGCGATCCGGCGCAGCACGTCGAGGCCGCCGGTGATCCGGCCAAACGGCGTGTACTGCGGCGGCAGGTCGGTGTCCCGGTACACCAGGAAGAACTGACTGCCGCCGGTGCCCGGCGCACCCGTGTTGGCCATGGCCACGGTACCCGCCGGATAACGGGCATGGGCCAGGTTCTCGTCGGGAATGGAGTAGCCCGGGTCGCCCCGTCCGGTTCCGGTCGGATCACCGCACTGCAGTACGAAGATTCCGGCGGTCGTGAGCCGGTGGCAACGACTGCCGTCGAGGTAATGCTTGCTGGCGAGGAAAGCGAACGAGTTCACCGTACTTGGCGTCGTGCCGGCGTCCATGGCGACGGTGATGGTTCCGCAGTTCGTGACGATCCGGGCCGTATACGGAACGCGGGCCACGGTGAGCGGCGGCTCGGCTGGGAAGGTCTGCGGGCGGGGCGGCGGCATCGACAGCTGGGCGCAGCCGGCCACCGGCGTCACGCTCGCCCCCTTGGAGGATGCGGAGCCGCAGCCGGTCGCCACCGTCGCGAGCGCTGCTCCCACCACCAGGCAACGCACCCGACTCACGTCACGGCCAACAGGTCCACCACGAAGACCAGCGGCTCATTGGGTTTGATCGTCGGTGGTCGACCTTGCGGGCCGTAGGCGAGTGCGGCCGGAGTCGTGAGTTGCCGGCGTCCGCCGACCTTCATGCCGACGATGCCCCGGTCCCACCCCTTGATCACCTTGCCGGCGCCCAACGGAAACGGAAAGGCCTGCCGCGCCTTCCACGACGAGCCGAACTCTTTGCCGTCCGGGTAGCCGACGCCGACGTAGTTCACGGTGACCTGCTGGCCGGCCTTGGCCGCTGGGCCCTTGCCGAGGATGAGGTCGCGGATCGCCAGCTTGGTCGGGGCCGTTTTGGGCAGGGTTGCGACCGGCTTGGTCTTCAGTCGTGGGTCCGCGCCCGGGGGCACCGGCGGGAAAGCGACCGGCTTGGTGGTACTCGCCGTCGGGGTGGGGCTGGTCGATGCGGACGGTTTCGCCTTCTTCCGGCCGGCGGTCGCGAGCAGCGCGACGACGCTGAGCACCAGGGCGACGGCGATGACCGACGCCACGATCTGGTTGCGACGTCGGGCCCGGCGACGGGCGGCCTCCCGGCGCTGAGCTTGGCGCTCGCGGCGTTGCCGCTCCACCTCGCGCTCCCGCTGCCTGCTTTGAGCCACCGGCACCTCCGTCGGATCCGACACTGCGGCTCCCACCTGGCCAGCAGCGAAATCGAGTCTAGGGGCGTCGCCGGTAGTCTCGGGTGCGCACCGTTGTCGCGGTGATACCCAAGGAGAAGGGTCAAACGTGCTCGTCGAGGGCTTTCCCGCTGGGCCACCGGGGACGAACTGCTGGGTGGTGGCGCCCGCCGCCGGTGAAGAGTGCGTGATCATCGATCCGGGTATCTGGGCCGAGGAGGCCCTGGACGCGATCATTGATCGGCACCGGCTGCGCCCGGTCGCGGTCCTGCTCACCCACGGCCACTTCGACCACACCTTCGCGGTGCTGCCGGTGTGCGGCGCGCGCAACGTACCCGCGTACATCGCGCCGGCCGACCGGGGACAGCTCACCGACCCGTGGTCGGCGGTGGGCATGCCGGTCGGTACGCCGATGTTCGGCCGGCTCACCTGGTCCGAGCCGGATGACGTCCGACCGCTGGCCGACGGGCAGGTTGTGCAGCTCGCGGGGGTCGAGTTGACGGTGGACGCCGCGCCGGGTCACAGTCCTGGGCAGGTCACGTTCCGCGGCGGCACGGATTTCTTCTCCGGTGACCTCATTTTCGCCGACTCCATCGGGCGTACGGACTTCCCGGGCGGCTCGTATCCCGACATGCTGGCTTCGCTGGTGCGGGTCGTCCTGCCGTTGCCCGACGAGACCCGGATCCGGCCGGGGCACGGACCCGAGACGACGGTCGGGCGGGAACGTCGGAGCAACATGTTCCTCGCCGAAGCGCGCCGGGCCGTCGGGGCGCGATGAGCGGTTCGGCCGCCGGTTTCACCGCGCCGAAGGGCACGTTCGACCTGCTACCGCCGCGATCCGCCGTGTTCACCGCCGTACGGGACGGGCTCGCAGCGCCGGTGCGCCGCGCCGGATACGGCTATGTCGAGACGCCGGCGTTCGAGGACACCGCGCTGTTTGCTCGGGGCGTCGGCGCGTCGACCGACATCGTCAGCAAGGAGATGTACACCTTCACCACTCGTGGCGGGCAGTCGCTGACGCTGCGCCCGGAGGGTACGGCCGGCGTGCTGCGGGCGGTACTGGAACATGGGCTCCACCGCGGCGCGCTGCCGGTGAAGCTCTGGTACGCGGGCTCGTATTACCGGTACGAACGTCCGCAGGCCGGCCGATACCGGCACTTCTCCCAGGTCGGTGCCGAGGCGCTCGGGGTGGAGGATCCGGCGATCGACGCTGAGCTCGTCGTGCTGGCGGCCGACGCTTTTCGCGACCTCGGGCTCACCGGCGTACGGCTGTTGCTCAACTCGCTCGGCTGCCGGGAGTGCCGGCCCGAGTATCGGTCGCGCCTGCAGGCCTTTCTGCGCGGGCTCGATCTCGACGAGGAGACACGGCAGCGGGTCGATATCAACCCGCTGCGCGTACTGGACGACAAGCGCCCGGAGGTGCAGCGGCAACTGGTGGGCGCGCCGCTGGTCGTTGACTCCCTCTGCGAGGCCTGCCGGGCCCATCACGATGCGGTGCGCGCCATGCTCGCTGACGTGGGCGTGACGTGGCAGGACGAGCCGCGACTCGTCCGCGGGCTGGATTACTACACGCGTACGACGTTCGAGTTCGTCCACGACGGGCTCGGCTCGCAATCCGCGGTCGGCGGGGGCGGCCGGTACGACGGCCTGTCCGAGGAGATCGGCGGCCCGCCCCTGCCCGGTGTGGGTTGGGCACTCGGCGTGGACCGAACGGTGTTGGCGTTGGACGCCGAGGCGATCGCGGTTCCTCCTGCCGACTCGGTCGAGGTATTCGGCGTGCCGCTCGGGGCCGAGGCCGAGCGGGTCTTGTTCGGCATTGTGAGCGGGTTGCGCCGCAGCGGCGTCTCCGCCGACCTGGCGTACGGCGGCCGCAGCGTCAAGGGTGCGATGAAGGCCGCCGACCGTTCCGGGGCGAGGTACGCGCTGGTACTCGGCGAGCGCGACCTGGCTGAGGGCGCGGTGCAACTGAAGGACCTCGAATCCGGCGACCAGCGGCCGATACCGATCGACGACGCCGTCGCACTGATCGAGGCGGAACTGACCACGCCAAGCTTTCTGGCGCCTGAGGAGCCTTCGTGATCCGCACGCATTCGGCCGGTTCACTGCGCGTTTCTGACGCGGGCGCCGAGGTCACTCTGGCCGGGTGGGTCGCCCGGCGCCGCGATCACGGCGGCGTGACGTTCCTCGACTTGCGCGACGCGAGCGGCGTGGTACAGGTCGTCCTTCGTGATGCCGAATCGGCCCGAGCGCTGCGCGCCGAGTTCTGCGTCGCGGTGCGGGGGAGCGTCGCCGCGAGGCCGTCCGGTAACGCCAACCCCGAGCTGGCCACCGGCGACATCGAGGTAGTGGCGTCGTCGCTGGACGTGTTGAGCACCGCCGCCGAACTGCCCTTCCCGATTGAGGGTTCACCGTACGGGCCGGGGTCTGTGGACGAGACCGCCCGCTGGCGTTACCGGTACCTCGACCTGCGTCGGGCCTGGCCGGCGAACGCGCTGCGGACCCGGGCCCGGATGACGTCCATCATTCGGCGGGTCATGGAGGCTCACGGTTTCCTGGACGTGGAGACGCCGCACCTCACCCGGTCGACGCCGGAGGGCGCCCGCGACTTCCTGGTTCCGGTACGGCTACAGCCCGGGCACTGGTACGCGCTTCCGCAGTCGCCACAGTTGTTCAAGCAGCTGCTGATGGTCGCCGGCCTGGAGCGGTATTACCAGATCGCGCGCTGCTTCCGGGACGAAGATTTCCGCGCGGACCGGACGGCGGAGTTCACCCAGCTCGACATCGAGTTGAGCTTTCTCGATGAGGAGGATATCTACGCGCTCACCGAGGACCTGCTGATCACCCTGTGGCGGGAGATTCTCGGCGTCGAGTTGCCGCAGCCGTTCGAGCGCATGACCTACGCCGAGGCGCTCCGCCGGTTCGGGTCGGACCGGCCGGACCTGCGGTTCTCGTTGGAGCTTGTCGACGTCACGTCGTACCTGGCCGGGTCGTCGTTCCGGGTGTTCGCCGGCCAGCCCCATGTGGGTGGGGTCGTCTTCCCCGGAGGCGGGTCGTTGACCCGACGGGAGATCGACGGCTGGACGGACTGGGCGCGCGGGCGCGGTGCTCGCGGGTTGGCCTATGTGCTGCTCGACGCAGATGGTCTCGTCCGGGAGTCCGGGCCGGTGGCGAGGAATCTTTCGGCGGCGGAGTTGGCCGGTCTGCCCGCGGCTGTCGGAGCTTCGCCTGGTGACGCGGTCTTCTTCGCGGCCGGAGCTGAGCGGGCGTCCCAGGAGTTGCTCGGGGCGCTGCGTCTGGCAATAGCCCGGGACCGTGGGTTGATCGATGAGTCGCTGTGGAGCTTTCTCTGGGTGACCGACTTCCCGATGTTCGAGGCCACATCTGAGGGCGGCTGGACCGCGGTGCACCACCCGTTCACCGGCCCGACCCCGGAGTGGGCGGATCGCTTCGCCGCGGAACCGGGCTCGGCGCTTGCTCGGGCCTACGACGTCGTCGCCAACGGAATCGAACTCGGCGGCGGGTCGATCCGTATCCATCAGGCGGGGATGCAGGAGCAGGTATTCGACACGATCGGGCTGACTCCTGAGGAGGCGCAGACCAAGTTCGGCTTTCTGCTGGAAGCCTTCCGGTTCGGTCCGCCACCACATGGCGGGATCGCCTTTGGGCTGGATCGGCTGGCCGCGGTGCTCGCCGGTACCGATGCGATCCGCGAGGTGATGGCGTTCCCGAAAGCGTCCTCGGGCGGGGACCCGCTCACCGGCGCACCCACTCCCATCACGGCTGAGCAACGGCGCGAGGCGGGCATCGACGTGAACCCGGCTTAGCCTGCGCCGGTTCCCAGCAAGCCGGCGGGCGAGGTACGTCCGGACGCCTCCCGGAACTGACGTTTCTCTTGTCGCGGCCCGTTATGGCCCGGCGACGAGTTCGCTGTGCGCTTGGCGAATGGGCAGTGTGCGGGTGGTGGTGAAGACGATGTCCGGGATGGGGAACGTCCCGGCGATACCCGTAACGGTGAAGCCAGCTCGCCAGGTGACGGTGAGCGTGGAGGCAACCGTCGCGTTGGTGAGGTAGGTGTGGGTGAGGTAGTAGTCGGGATGGTCCGCCGGCAGGATGCCCGGCCGGAAGGGGGTGCCGGCGGTGTCCGGCCCGGCGGTGCCGTCGCCGTAATCCCAACCGTAGTGAGCTTCCGCGGTGAGGCTCGCGGGAAGTGGGACCGTGACAGCGAGCGTGACCGGCGGGTTGTCCGTGGTGGCGAAGATCTGTGGCAGGTTCACCAGCCCACCCGTGGGTGGCGCGGTGACGATTGTCGGCTTCGGAAGGTGCGCATCTTTGAGGTAGCGGATGAAAGCGGCTTGGGCGGTGGCCAGACTGACCGTCTTGGGTGTGCCGATGCAGTGGCTGCCGGGTCGTCGCAGCGGCGCTAGCAGGCTGCCGGCGGGACGAATGAAGGTCCACACCGCGATCTTCCCAATCGGGCAAATAGCGAACGCTGCCGCGCAGTTATGACCCGCACCGTCCCCGTTCGCGTCCATAGTTTCGTTGCCCGTACACGCCAATTCGTAGAAGTACTCGCTCCGCACCCCGCTGACCGTTCCCGTACTCGCCATCTCCGAGCCATGAAACTCGCCGTGGGAGTACGTGTACTGGTAGCC
>JBDUDX010000105.1:0-8839 GCA_040002735.1 Frankiaceae bacterium
CGTGGCCGGGGGCCGTCGAGTGTGGAGGTGCGGCGCGGTTGGCGCCGACCATGCCCTGCTTCACACCCAGCAGCAATCGCGTACGCCCGGGCCTCAGGGATGCGTAGTGCCTGAATCAGGGCGGGTGCAGAGGTCAGCGGATGGTGTATCCGCCGTCGACGAGAAGGTCGGCACCGTTGATCATGTCTGCGGCGCTGGATGCCAGGAAGACGGCTGATGCAGCGATCTCTTCGGGGAGGGCGAAACGGCCTGTGGGGATGAGCTTTTTGAGTGCCTCACCTTTGGGGCCGTCCCATGCCTTGTGGCCGAGTTCTGTTAGGACGACGGTGGGCGAGATGGTGTTGACCGTTACGCCTCGGCCGGCCCATTCCGACGCGAGGACTTTCGTCATGCCGATGACGCCGAACTTCGACGCGCAGTATGCGACGTGCTGGTCGAGCGCGACGGTCCCGGCCTGGGAGGCAAGGTTGATGATTTTGCCGTGGCCCGCCGCGAGCATGCGCTTTCCGACGGCCTGCGACATGAGGTAGGTCCCGGTGAGGTTGACGGCGATGGTGGTCGTCCAGGCGGTCACCGTCAGTTCCTCGGCGGGTGCGAGCATGACCACGCCGGCGCTGTTGACGAGGATGTCGATGCGCCCGTAGGTCTGGATCACTGCTTCGACGTTGCTCTCCACGGAGCTTGGGTCGGACACGTCGCAAGCGAACGCGGCTGCCTTGTTGCCGATGGCATCGGCGTGTTGTTGTGCGGCGTCGACGTTGAGGTCGACGATCGCCACGTGTGCGCCTTTGCTCGCGTACGCTGCTGCGACAGCTCCGCCGATTCCAGACGCGCCGCCGGTGACCAACGCCACCTTGGAGTCGAGACCGAAGGTGAGGTCGAGCGGTGTGGCGGTGTCAGTCATGATCGTCTCCTGCTGTTGGTGGGATGGACGGTCAGCGACAGTGTCCGGGGGCGAGTTGCTCGGCCTCGCGGAGTGTTGTCGCATGATCGGCGGCTCCTGTGCCGTCCTCGTAGGCTCTGATCTCTTCCACCTTCGCGGCGGATTCTGATGTGCTGTCGAACTGGTAGTTCAGCCACTCGCTGGCGAGCCGGCGGGCGAGTTCGATACCGACGACCCGTTGGCCGAAGCAGAGAACCTGCGCGTCGTTGCTCATTACGGAACGTTCGACGGAGTAGCTGTCATGCGCGGTCACGGCGCGGATGCCGGGCACCTTGTTCGCCGATATCGCGACCCCTAACCCGGTCCCGCAGACCAGCAGCGCCCGGTCGGCGCGGCCTTCCGCGACCAACTGGGCTGCTGCGACGGCCACGTGGGGGTAGTCGGTCGTGTCGTCTGGGTACACACCGACGTCGATCACCTCGCTGACGCGCTCGTCGCGGTCGAGGTCAGCTTTCAGTTTGTCCTTGTACTGCAGCCCAGCGTCGTCGCTTCCCACGACGACCCGCCACGTATGGCTCATTGCGGTCCTTCCTGTTTTCGCTCGAGTGCTGGGTGGGTGCGTGCGTCACTTCGGTTTGAGTGTCTCGCCGATCGCTGTGACGCTGATCGCGAGTGAGACCGCACCGGCGTCGGGGGTTCCGACGCTCCGGTCAGCGAGTGGGCGAGCCCGCCCCACACGTGGGCGTAGCGGCGCCGTTTCCTTCGCGGCGTTCTCGGCGACATGTGCTGCTTGCCGCCACGAGGTCGCCAGGTCGGCGCCGCTGCCGATCTCTTTGCGCAGCGCGTCGATGAACGGCACGAGGGCGTCCAGCATCGTCTTGTCACCCACTGTCGCCTTGCCGAGTCGCTGAATCGCCTGCAGGCCGGCCTGGAGTGCCTCGACGACGTCGACGTCGGTGATCGCGGTCGACTCGTCACCGAGCCGGTTGCCGACGGCTGACAGGGCGGCTCCCCACAGGGCTCCCGAGGTACCGCCGGCTTTACCCGCCCAGGCGTCGCCGGCGGCTTGCAACACTGAAGCGGCGCCGCTCTCGCCGGCCGCAGCTGTCTGGGCGGCGCTCACCGCCGAGGTGATCCCTTTCACCATGCCGCGGCCGTGGTCACCATCTCCGGCGACGGCGTCGATACGGCCGAGTTCTTCTTCGGCCTCGGCGATGGCAGCGCTCATCGCCTCCAACGCTGTGACTGTGCGTTTGGCGCACGCGCGGGACGCCGGTGAGCTGGTGGTTCGCGGCTCGAACTCGGCGGTCGAGGTACCGGCGACGTCAGAACGGCGGGGGGCGGCGGTGGGTGGTTCGAGCGTTCTCCCTCTGCGGTAGGCCGGCGTGTCGGCGGGTGCGCGCCACAGCCGCTCCAGTTCCTCGTCCAGGGCGACGAGGGTGAGCGAGCAGCCGGCCATGTCCAGGCTGGTCACCAGTTCGCCAACTTCGGGGTCGACGAGGACGAAGCCGCGCTCGGCCAGCAGCGCAGAGACGGTGCGCCAAACCACGAACAGCTCTTCGTACTTCGTGGAACCCAGTCCGTTGAGGATCGCGCCGATGCGTGCCCCGGCGTCCGCGGGTAGTTCCTCGACGACGCCGTCGACGAGTTGCCGGGCCAGGTCCGCGGCTCGGGGGAGGTCGTCCTCGGAGACGCCCGGCTCGCCGTGGATCCCGAGTCCGAGGCCCATTTTGCCGGGCGGGACAGTGAACAGGGGATGGTCGGCGCCGGGCATGGTGCACCCGCTGAAAGCGACGCCGAGGGTGCGGGTCCGGGCGTTCGCGTGCCGCGTCACGCGCTCCACGTCATCAAGGGTGTAGCCCTCTTCCGCGGCGGCACCGGCGATCTTGAACACGACGAAGTCACCGGCGATGCCCCGGCGCTTCCCGGTCTCCTCCCGGGATGCGCTCGCTATGTCGTCGGTGACGAACACGACGCGGGTGTCGATGCCTTCGGCCATCAGCCGATCCCGGGCCTGGGTGAAGTTCATGACGTCACCGGCGTAGTTGCCGGTGCTGAAGATCACGCCGCTACCACCCGAGGCGGCCCGCCCTACGGAGTACGCGTCGTCGGCGGACGGTGACGTGAAGATGTTGCCGACCACCGCCCCGTCCGCGAATCCGGGGCCGACCACACCGCAGAAGGCCGGATAGTGCCCGGATCCGCCGCCTACGACAACCGCTACCTTCCCGGGTCGGGTCTCGCTGGCCCTCACCACGCCGCCGGGCACGCCCACGACGTGGTCGCCGTAGAGGTCCAGGAAGCCGACCAGCATGTCTTCCATGAACGTGGCCGGGTCGTCGTACAAGCGGGTCATGGAGGTCACTAGTCCTTTCGTTTGCCGTGTCGGTGTCCCGAAGCATCCCCACGAAGATCGTGACAACCCACGGCGACAGTGTGAGTCCTAACATCCTCCCTGTGATAAATCCTGTCAAGACTCTTTACATTTAACATCTCCAGTGGTTACCTACATGACACACGCACGTGGTACGGGTCGTGACTTTTACCAGTCGAGCCTGGAGGTGAGCGGGATGGCGGCAGCGCCGGCGCTGGAGATGCGCGGCCTGTACAAGAGCTTCGGCGGAGTGCCCGTCCTCCGCGGGGTCGGCTTCCCCGTACTGGCGGGGCAGGTCATCGGTCTCGCCGGGGAGAACGGCGCCGGGAAGTCGACCCTCATGAAGATCGCCACCGGTCAGGTCCGGCAGGACAGCGGGGACGTGCTGATCGACGGTGAGCTGCTCATCCGCCCCGACCCCGTCCAGGTTCGCCACCTCGGGGTGGCGATGGTCCCCCAGGAGCTGTCTCCGTATCCAGACCTCACGGTCTACGAGAACCTGTTCGTGGGGCGGGAGCTTCGCACCCGGGCGGGTTCACTCGACCGCCGCGCGATGGTGACTCGGGCCGGCGAGATGCTGTCGGTCTTCGACGTCGACGTGGATCCCCGGACGCGGATGCGGCTGTTGTCGACCGCGCTGACCCAGATCGTCGAGATCGCCAAAGCAACGACGTGGGGCGCCAAGGTCCTCTTCCTCGATGAGCCCACATCCTCGATCCCGGATCGGGAGGTTGGCCGGCTGTATGCCGTCGTGCGCCGGCTGAAGGCCCAGGGCGTCGCGATGCTCTACACCACCCACCGCATGGCCGAGATCCAGGAGTTGGCGGACCGGGTCGTCGTCCTGCGTGACGGGCAGCTGGTGCTGGACACGCAGCTAGGGGAGACCTCGGAGGACGGCATCGTCCGCGCAATGATCGGGCGCGACCTGGGATCGCTCTTCCCTCAGGTGCAGCCGAGTTCAGAAGAGATCGGCCTCAACGTCAAGGGTCTGCAACTTGAGCGTGGCGGACCGCGGGTGGACCTCGCCGTGAACAAAGGGGAGATCCTCGGCCTGGGCGGCCTGGTGGGAGCCGGCCGCACAGAGATCCTCGAGGGCCTGTTCGGCATCCGCCACTCGGTCGACGGATCCGTCGAGATCGGTGGGCGGACAGTCTCCCGAAACGCGCCCGCGGAGGCCATCCGTGCCGGTTTCGCGCTGGTCCCGGAGGACCGGAAAGGCGCTGGACTGGTGCTGACCCGCTCCGTCCTGGACAACGGCAGCCTGCCGCATCTCTCGTCGTTCACACGAGCCGGCTGGATCCAATCGCGTCGACGCCAAGCAGCCGTCGGGGACGCGATGAAGTCTGTGTCGCTGCGCTTCCGAGGCCTTCACCAACTCGTCGGCACGCTGTCGGGCGGCAACCAGCAGAAGGTCGTGCTGGCGCGTTGGCTCACGCAGAACGCCAGAGTGTTGCTGCTCGACGAGCCGACCCGCGGCGTCGACGTGGGCGCCCGCGGCGAGATCTACACCATCATCAGGGACCTCGCCGCCTCCGGCCTCGCCGTGCTGCTGGTCAGCTCGGACATGTCCGAGCTGATCGGGTTGAGCCACCGCGTCGCCGTCATCCGGGCCGGTGGGGTGGCCGGCGAACTCTCCCGCGCGGATCTTGACCGCAGGAACGCCCAAGAACAGATCTTCCGCCTCGCCAGCGGCCAAACCGCCGAGGCGTCCGGCGGGTTCGATGCCGCCTGACCCCGTCACCACTCGATCGGATCCGCCGGCCGCCGTTACTTACAAGGGAGCCCCCCGGTGAGCACTGAACAAAGCACGACTACGGCGAAACTGCCGTTGCCCACCGAGGCAGCGGCACGGGATCGTTGGAACAGGGCACGGGTCGAGGAGCTGCTGATCCGTAACTCCATGGTCCTGGTTCTTCTGCTGGTGATCGCCTACTTCAGCTACAAGAGCGCGCGGTTCGCCACCGTTCCGAACCTGAGAACGATCCTGATCGCGGCCGCTCCCTTCGCGTTGGTCGCGTTCGGGCAGACCCTCGTCATCCTCACCGGAGGCATCGACCTCTCCGTCGGCAGCGTCATCGCCGTCAGCGCGATGACCGGTGCCAAGCTCGTGGTAGGCCACCCAGGACGGTTGTGGATCGCGGTGGCCGCCGCCGTCGGAGTAGGCCTGCTGGTCGGGCTGATCAACGGCCTGATCATCAGCCGGCTGAACGTGGCGCCGTTCGTGGCCACCCTGGGGATGCTCACTGCGGCGTCCGGCTTCGCCTACGTCATCGGCCACGGTGCCCCGATCAACGGCCTGCCGCAGGAGTACGGCAAGATCGCCAACACCACGATCCTGGGGCTGCAAGCGCCGGTGCTCGTGATGATCGCAGGTTTCGTCATCCTCGCCGCTGTCATGAAGAAGACCGCGTTCGGGCTTCGGATCTACGCCGTGGGTGGAAACCGCACCGCCGCGGAGGTGGCGGGAGTGAACACCCGGCGCACGTTGACGAGCGTGTACGTCCTCAGCGGTGCCCTCGCCGGAATCTCCGGCGTGATCCTGTCATCGCGGGTGATCTCCGGCCCGCCCAACCTGGGACAGGGATACGAGCTGGACGCCATCGCAGCCGTCGTGATCGGCGGCGCGAGCCTCCTAGGTGGCCGCGGCACCATCTGGGGCACCCTTCTCGGTCTCCTGCTGATTCAGACGCTGAACAACGGGCTCGACATCCTCGTGGTGCCCGCCTACTGGCAGGCAGTCATCAGCGGCATCCTCATCGTGAGCGCCGTCGCAGTCGACATGTGGGCCACAAACCGCAGCACTTCCTAACCAGCGTCGAGGCGGGCGCCTCGACGCACAACAGTGAGGGGAAGAAAATGTATAAGACAAGCCGGCGGCCAAGCGCTATCGCCGTAGGAGTCGTTGCGCTCGCGCTGACGGCCACCGCGTGCGGTGCCGGTGACAAGTCATCGCCGAAGGCCGCGAGCGGCGGAAGCGCAGGAAGCGGCGGTGAGCGCGTCGGCGTGACCGTGTACGACATGTCGTCGTTCATCACTCAAGGACAAGAAGGCATGAACGCCTTCGCCAAGGCCAACGGCATCAAGCTGTTGTGGAACTCGGCAAGCAACGATGTCTCCACCCAGGCAAGTCAAATCGAGCAGCTCATCAACCAAAAGGTCGGTGCCATCGCTATCGTCCCGGTACAGGCCGACTCGCTCAGCCCACAACTGCAGGCCGCCAAGGCCGCCAAGATCCCCGTGGTCGCCGTCAACACCACGCTGAAAGACACCGCGGCCATCACCTCCTCGGTCCTCCCCGACGACGTCGCGGCCGGCGCGCAGGAGATGACGATGATGGCCAAGAAGCTCGGCGGCAAGGGCAACATCGTGATCCTGCAGGGACCCCTCGCGTCGTCTCCCGAGCTTGACCGGACCAAGGGAATCATGTCGGTGCTGGCGAAGTATCCAAACATCAAGGTGCTCGCCAAGGACACGGCGAACTGGAAGCGCGACCAGGCCGTCAACAAGGTCAAGAACTGGATTTCCAGCTTCGGCGGAAAGTTGAACGGCATCGTGTCCGAAAACGACGACATGGGCCTGGGAGCCGTCCAAGCGTTCAAGGAGGCCAAGGTCAAGCTGCCCGTGGTCGGCATCGACGGCATTCAAGACGGCCTGGCCGCCGTCAAGAACGGTGACTTCATCGGTTCGTCGCTGCAGCACGGCCGCGTCGAAATGGCAACCGGACTGGCCGTCGCGCAGATGATCATCAAGGGGGAACCGGTCAAGAAGTCCTACACCTACGTCATGCCCCCCATCACGCCCCAGAACGTCGACCAGTACATGGCTAACGTCGTAACCAACAAGGACGCGTTCCTCAAGCGCCTCCCCGAGCTGGTCGCCAAGAACCTTAAGTCCGGGGACATCGCGAACGAGAAATGACGACCGTCGTAGCGGGGGCCTCGTCCATAGCCGGACGGGCCCCTGTCACGGCCGACGAGTCCGCCGGGAGGTGCCGCAGAATGGTCGGTACCACAGGGCACCACCGACACTTCGTGCCCACGAGTCAACTTCGAAGGGATGCGTAGATTAAATGTCGAGCCACGGCGAGAGAGTTGTCTCGCCCCGGCCAGACGCCGCCCGCTTGGACACCAGGACTCGACCGCTCAGCTCCCGCCAGACCGAGCGGCATGACGCCATCACTGAACTGGTGCTCGGCGCGGGTTCAATGCGCATCGAGGAACTCGCTGAGGTCTTCGGCGTCAGCTCTATGACAGTGCATCGAGATCTCGACCTGCTGGAGGCCCGTGGCATCCTCCGGAAGTCGCGGGGAGTGGTCACCGCCGTCGCCACGAGCCTATTTGAGTCGAGCACCGAGTACCGGGCTCGACAGCACCTGGGCGACAAGAAGTCTGTAGCCGAGGCCGCATTCAATTTCGTTGAGCCTGGACAGGCCGTCATCCTCGATGATTCCACCACCGGACTGCACCTTGCCCAGTTGCTTCCGCAACGTCAGCCCCTTACGGCGATCACGAACTTCCAACGTGTGATGACGGCCCTTGTGGGCCACCCCGGCATCGCACTGATCGCCCTCGGTGGCCAGCACTACCAATGGTGCGACGCCTACATGGGAAGCTTGACCCTCAACTCCCTACGCGCACTTCGTGCCGACGTTCTCTTGATGTCCACTCCAGCGATCACCGATGACATCTGCTTCCACCAACACCACGATGCGGCGCTGGTGAAGAAAGCCATGTTCGAGTCGGCCGCCAAGCGGATCCTCATGGTCGACCACTCTAAGTTCACGCAACGCGCTCTCCATGCCCACATCGCACTCGTCGACTTCGACGCAGTGATCGTAGATGCCGGCACGTCCACCGACGACGTCACGCGTCTCCGAGAGAAAGGCGTCTCCGTCATCGTTGCGGAACCAGGGAATCAGTAAGCCGTTAACCGGCTTGTGGCGAGCCTGACGCTTCGTGTCCGTGGTCGCCCAGCCCGGCATGTGGGGTCCACCTGCGGGCGTTGGCGAGTTGATGGACGAGGAAGGTGCGTGCCGCGCATTGCACGGGATAGCCGTAGCCTGCCCAATCTCCCCGGCGTGCAGCCGGTTTGTGCCGTCGCGGGCGGTGTACTGCTTGAGCACCCCCGGGTCCGCGACCCCAGCTGCGCGGCGAGGTGGGATGCGACCAACCTGCCGGCTCGGGGAGCGTCCGCTCCGTCTCCAAACTCGCGGCCGAGCCGAACCGGACGTTCAGCCGGGAGCAGCTGTTGCACGGGGTGTTCGACGCCGCCGATACGTCCGGAGTGGTGGACACCTACGTGCACTACCTGTGGCGGAAGCTGGGTCGGGACGTCGTCCGTACGGTGCACGGTCTCGGTTACCGGCTCGGACAGACGTGACCGGCTCGCAGCGCGTCATCGCGGTGGTCCCTCCCGAGCAACGCCTGCTGCGCGCCGCGGCGCTGCGGATCGCGGTGCAGTTCGCGCTCGCCGTCGTGCTACTGCTCGCGGCGGTGGGCGCGGCGCTGCACGTCCTGGATCGGCAGGCCGCACGCGCCAGCGCAGCCGACGCGCTGCGGCAGGCCGTGGTGTCCGCCGACGAC
>JBDUDX010000106.1:0-3373 GCA_040002735.1 Frankiaceae bacterium
TGCCGCCCGCCTCCGTGCCGCCCGCCTCCGTGCCGCCCGCCTCCGTGCCGCCCGCCTCCGTGCCGCCCGCACGACCCGCTCGACCGCTCCTGGTGACCGCCGACGCCCTGCTGCTCGATGACGTCGTGCGGATCGCGGCCACGGTGGGGATGGAGCTCGATGTTCGGCCCGACCTGAGTTCGGCGGCGGTGCTCTGGGCTTCGGCAACGATGATTCTGCTCGGTGACGACGCCGCCGTGGGCATGTCCGGGGTGGCGATGTCGCGGCGGTCGGATGTGATCCTGCTGGGCACCGATTCCGACGACGCCGACGTGTGGGAGCGAGCGGTTTGGATCGGTGCGCAACACGTGAGCTTTCTTCCCGATGCCGAGGACTCCCTCGCCGAGCGCTTCGCCGATCTCGTCGAGGGGCGACCGGAGTCTGCGCCGCTGATCGGTGTGGTCGGCGGCCGAGGTGGCGCCGGCGCGACCACGCTCGCCGTCGGGCTGGCCATCACTGCCTCCCGGCTGGGTCGCCGGGTGGTTCTGGTGGACGCCGACCCGCTGGGCGGCGGGATCGATCTTGTTGTCGGCGGCGAAGGGGTGAGTGGCCTGCGGTGGCCTGATCTGGCAGGTACCCGCGGTCGGGTGAGTAGTCGAGCGTTACTGGAGGCGCTCCCTACGACAGGCAACCTCACCGTGCTGTCCTGGGACCGCGGCGGCGCGCCGGTTCTGCCGGCCGCCGCGATGGAGGCTCTGCTCCCGGCGGCGCAGCGTGGTAGCGATCTGGTGGTGGCGGATCTGCCACGACGACTCGATGACGCGGCAGCGAGCGCAGTCTCCCGGGCGGCCACCGTCCTGCTCGTCGTTCCGGCCGAGGTGCGGGCAGCTGCTGCGGCGGTGCGAGTGGCCGCCACGGTGTCGAGCTACTGCGAGGACGTACAAGTCGTCGTTCGCGGGCCGGCCCCCGGGCGCCTCGACGCCGCGGTGATCGCCGAGTCGGTCGCGCTGCCGCTGGCCGGCTTCCTGCGTCCGGAACCCGGACTGGCCGCCGCGTTGGAACGCGGCGACGCTCCGGCAGGCCGGGGCCGCGGCCCACTGGCCGCCTTCTGCGAGACCTTTCTCGCCTCCCTTGCCGTACCTGGCCGCCAGATGGCGGCTTGAGCATGGTCAGCGACGCGGACCTGCTGGAACGGGTTCGCACCCGGTTGGTGGCGAACGGCGCGACCCCGACCCGAGCCGCGGTGGCTGCGGCCTTGCGCAGCGAGGGCGGCGTACGAGGTGATGCCGAGATCGCCGCTGTGTTGACCCGGCTCACGTCGGAATTGGTGGGTACCGGGCCGCTCGAAACGCTCCTGCTGGATCCGGACGTCACCGACGTGCTGGTCAACGCCCCGGACGAGGTGTGGGTGGATCGGGGAGCGGGGCTCGCCCGAGTGCGAGTGCGGCTCGCCGGAGAGGACGCCGTACGCCGGCTCGCGCAACGCCTGGCGGCGGCGACCGGCCGTCGGCTCGACGACGCGCAACCCTTCGTCGATGCCCGGCTGCCGGGGGGCGTCCGGCTCCACGCGGTCCTGCCACCGGTGTCCCCACGCGGTACCACCGTGTCACTGCGCGTCCCGCGGCGCCAGGTCTTCACTCTGGCGGAGTTGGTGGCCTCCGGCTCGGCGTCGCCGCCGTTGGCGAAATTGCTGGGCCTGATCGTGACCAGTCGGCTGGCCTTCTTGATCAGCGGCGGTACAGGTACCGGCAAGACCACGCTGCTGTCCGCGTTGCTGAGTTGCGCAGATCCGGCAGACCGGGTGCTGCTGGTGGAGGACTCCGGCGAGCTGCGGCCGCAGTGTCCGCACGTGGTGCGACTGGAGGCGCGCACCGAAAATGCCGAGGGGGCCGGCGAGGTGACCCTGCGTGATCTCGTACGGCAGGCGCTGCGCATGCGTCCCGACCGAATCGTCGTCGGTGAGGTCCGTGGCGCAGAGGTAGCCGACCTGCTGGCCGCCTTGAACACCGGCCACGAGGGGGGCTGCGGCACGGTGCACGCGAACAGCGCGGCTGATGTTCCGGCTCGTCTGGAGGCGCTCGGAGCCGTGGCCGGCATGTCCCGACCCGCGCTGCATAGCCAGCTCATGGCAGCACTGGACGTCGTCATTCACCTTCACCGCGGTGCCGACGGGCTTCGTCGGGTAGCCGAGGTTGATCTGCTGGAGGCGGGACCAGACGGCCTCGTCGCCACAACGGCCGCGGTGACCTTCCGGCGAGGCGAGACGGTGACCGGTCCGGGGGCTGCCGTGTTGCGCCGGCAGTTGGAGGATCGTGGGGTTGCCTCCGAGGAACTGGTCGCCGCCGGTCTGGGCTCGGCATCCACTACCGACAGCGGCTGACGCTGGTGAACACTGCGTTAGCCGTCGCGGCCAGTGCGGGCATCTGCGTGGGGCTGCTCGTTCCGGACAGCGGTCCACGACTTCGGCGGGTGCTTCCCGGGGGGAGACAGTCGCCGACACCGGCACCGGCAGCGCTCTTTCGGGCGGTTCTCTCCGTCAGCTACCGGCCCCGGTTCGCGGCCCTTCTCGCCGCTGCCGTGGCAACAGCTCTGGCCGGGCCGGTCGCCGGCGTCGTCGCCGCCGTCGCTGCCGCGATGCTCGCCCGCTCCCTCGCCACCAGCCGGAAGGGCGCGGAAGCCGCGCGAACTTGGGCGGCCGCGAGCCGTTCCATCGCCGGACTGGCCGGTGAGTTGCGGGCCGGCCGCAGTCCGACCGAGGCCCTGCAGGCAGTGGCAGCTTCAGCACCGACGTCGGTTTCCGGCCCGCTGTTGGCTGCGGCCGGGGCTGCTCGGCTCGGCGCTGATCCGGCCGCAGCCTTGGTCCAACACGCCGGACACGTGCCGGCCATGGAGCAGCTCGCGGCCTGCTGGCGGGTGGCTGCTCGGACCGGCGCCGGCCTTGCCGAGGTCGCCGACGCGCTGGCTGAGGATCTACGGGTGACGCAACGTCGCCGGGGTGATCTCGCTGTGGAGGTGTCGGCGTCCCGGGCCTCCGCGAAGTTGTTGGCCGGTCTACCGCTGGTGGGCATCGCCCTCGGCGCCTCCCTTGGTGCGCGACCCCTGCACTTCTTACTGCACACCTCGCTCGGTGCAGCGGTACTGGCCGTCGGCCTGCTCTTCGAGGTGGTCGGCCTGTTGTGGACAGACCGACTGATTCGCAGCGTCGAGCGCACCCCGTGACCGCGGCATTGGCAGTGTTGTTGGTGGCCGCAGCGGTCGCCGTCGCCGTTCCGCCGTCACGAACCGAAGAACGCCTGAACGGATTGGGGTTGCGTCCTCCTTCCTACCCGCGGGGCCGCCGAAAGCCGAGGCGGAGTGCCCGCGGCCCTCGGTCGGCTATGTCCGCCAACGGCTA
>JBDUDX010000107.1:0-2647 GCA_040002735.1 Frankiaceae bacterium
CAAGTTCCGGAAGTCGCTATGCCGCGTTCACATGCGCGCCAGCCACCAGTCGCCGGCGGCGCCGACGATGGCGGGCGTGCTTCTGCTGGGCCATCGCGGCCAGAACTGCTCTGCCGAACCGGAGAACACCGTTGAGGCGGTGCGGGCGGCGCTCGACGGCGGTGCCGACGGCGTAGAAGTCGACGTCCGGCTCACCGCTGACGGCGTGCCGGTCTGCGTACATGATCCCGACCTGCGCCGCATCGCCTGGTCCGGTCGGCAGGTCGCAGCGTCGACGTACGCCGAGCTGCAGGCGATACGGCTACCGGGCGGCCACCGAGTGCCCACCCTCACCGAGGTGGCGGCCGCGGTCGCCGGCCGGGGATTGCTCGTCGTGGATCTCAAGGAGCAACGGAACGCACCTGCGCTGGCCACCGCGGTCGTTGAGGTCCTGGACGACCTCCGCGACGAGGTCGTCGTCTCCTCCTTCGCCACCGAGGTCCTCGATGCGGTGCACCGCCGTCGGCCCGCGCTTCCCCGCGCGCTCATCACGGACGCCGACGTGCCGGCGGTCGTGGCGCTAGCCCGCGCCAAAGTCACCAGCTGTGCGGGCCTGCACCCCCACGTCACCACCGTGCTCGCTGACCACGGCATCGCCGAGCGGGCGGAAGCACAGCAGGTGACGCTGCGCTGCTGGACGGTGAACCGGTCCGTGGACGCCCGGCTGCTCGACATCGCCGGCGCGACGGCCGTGATCAGCGACGACCCGCGCGGCCTGCGGCGGGCGTTGGCGGCGCCGAGCCGGAATCGGGTGAGCTGATGCGCGTACTTCGGCTGTGCACGGTCTTCGAGGCGCCCGATGCGGTTATCGCCCGCGGCGGGAGCCGGTTCGACGCGATCGGCGGCATGCAGACCCATACCGCCGCGCTCTCCCGGGCGCTCGACCGGTTGGGGATCCATCAGGAGATCATCACCACCAGACCGCCCGGAGCACCGCGCCGGGCAACGTTCGGCGCCAACGGCGAGGTCGTACGGCTAGGGATACCGGTGCCGGTATTCCGCCAGCTGTACACAGCGGCGGCCACCTCCTACCTCGGTCAGGTACACAGCGGATTCGATCTGGTCCACGCTCATCAAGGTGAGGACCTCGGGCTGCTGCCACTCGCCGCCTCAGTGGCGCGCCGGCTGCGGGTCCCCCTGGTGATCACCTTGCATACCAGCGTGGCGCACACCCTCTCGGCATCCGGTGCTCGATCTGTGATGCTCAAGGCGCTCGGCGGTGTGGTGGAACGCCGGGTCGTCGCCTCGGCCGACGCGGTGATCACCTTGAGCCCCCGAACTGCCGCCAAGCTCATCGGCGACGGGGCAGCAGTCGATCGCGTCTTCGTGATCCCGTCGGGCTTCGAACCTGGCCTGTTCTCCCGACCTGTGCCCGACCCGGAAATCACCGCGATTGCCGGACCGCGCGTGCTCTTCGTCGGGCGTCTGCACGCGCAGAAGGACGTGCTGACCCTGCTTCGGGCCGTACCCCTACTGCAGACTCCCGGTGCCCGGCTGGTGATCATTGGTGACGGCCCGCAGCGCCGGCTATTGCGGCACGCCATCTGCCAGCAGGGACTCGAGAGCGTGGTGACCCCGCTCGGGGCGGTACCGCACTCTCGCATTCCCGCAGTACTCGCGGCCGGGGACGTGCTCGCCATTCCCAGCCGGTACGAAGAGCTGGGCTCGGTGGCGGTCGAGGCGATGCAGGTCGGCATTCCGGTGGTCGCTTCACGTACCGGCGGCCTTCCGGACGTCGTCTCGGAAGGGAAGACCGGGCTGCTGGTACCGCCCGGTGACCCGGCCGCACTCGCCCAAGCGCTCGATCGGCTGCTCAATGACCGCTCCGAGCGCGCGCGGATGCACGCCGCCGCCCGATCGCGCGCCGGGTCCTACGACTGGACCTTCCTCGCGCGGCGCGTTCACCACACGTACCGGGCCGTGACCGGAGAAGCCAGCTCGGCCTTGCCTCTTCACTCAGCGCCGTAAAGCGGCAGCAGGACTGACAGCAGTCGGCTGGCGCGCGACCGACCCGCGAGCAGCGGGCGGAACAGCCCCCGGGCGGGATTCCCGAGGTCATGTGGAGAGTGGCGCAGCCCCTTTATCGCTGAGCGCCACTCCCGACACATTCGTGCTGCCTAGCCTAGCTCCGGATGGGGTTGGCCCATCCGAGGTAGGGGTTGCTGAGGTAGCCGAGAACCGGGTACTGCTTGACTGGGAGACGCTGTCCGACGTAGCCCAGCGTGCCGACTTCCTGGCCGTTGCCGATGCTGACGGCGACGTGTCCGTAACCGCCACCGCCGCCGTAGTAGACGAGAGCGCCGACCGGCGGGCTGGCGTCGGTGTGGATCCGGCCGCTGGACCGCTGCCATTGGTAGTCCGCGATGGCGCTAAGGAACCGGAAGGTGAAGCCCTCGGCCTGCTCGGCGAACTGCTCGCAGTAAGGGCTTGCACAGAAATAACGTAGGGTTTTGGTCGTGAGCGCCCTACGCTCGTGCTATGTCGGTGGTCGAGGACGCGGTGGCGCGTAAGACCGCGTCTCTGTGGCCGCATCTGGACGAGCGACAGCGCCGGTTGGGCTCCTCGCTAGATCGTGTGGATTTGGGGTAGCGGGAGCTTGCCGGAGATG
>JBDUDX010000108.1:0-18233 GCA_040002735.1 Frankiaceae bacterium
CCACCGAGATGTCGGTAGGAACCGCCTCGTCCCGGAATACCCCCAACCGCAACAGCTGACGGACCGTGGTCGCCCCTTCACGGCGGCGGCAGTACGCGGCGAAATCATGCTCGCCGACCAGCCCGGCCGCCGCGCGAGCCATGGCGGCGACATCCAGTGTCCGCCGTGCGGTCACGCTGTGGTGCCGGCGGAGCGGATCGACCCCGTACGGGGCGTCGCTGAGCCGGTAGCGGTAACACCGGGACAACGCGGAGAATCGGGCATCAAACCCGGGCGCCGCAACCGCCACCTGGCGGACGCGTACGTCCTCCGGCAGCAGCCGATTCAACCGGCGAGCGAGCGCCGTCTCCTCGGTCGGAGGCAGATCGGCGTGCGCCACCTGGCCGATGGCATGGACCCCGGCGTCAGTACGGCCGGCGACCGTGAGCCGTGGGAGTTCCGGCAGCCGCAGAATCCGAGCCAGCGCCTCCTCGATCTCCCCCGACACCGTGCGCCGGCCGGGTTGGGTAGCCCAGCCGGAGAAGGCTCCGCCGTCGTAGGCGAGGTCGAGACGAAAACGGACGTCGGGAGCGCTCAGCCCTCAGCCTGGGAGGTGTCTCCCGCCGTCTCGGTCTGGGTTGACGTCGGCTCCTCGCCGGGTCCACCGTCGGTGACGTCCGTGGTCGGGTCGCTGCCGGCCGGGTCAGGGCTGGGGGTGGCGGTCTCAGTCACGACGTCAGTGTCGCCACCCTCGGTGGGTACGGCAACCTGGGGTCGGGTCTCGACGTCTCCGCCTGGCACATCCTCGACATCGCCCTCCGCCGGTACGGCCACCGAGTCGACTGCCGATTCGGCTGCCACCGCGCTTCCGAGCCCGACGGCAGCCGGCCGTCCGGCGTCCCGACGGAACCGGCTGCCCCGAGCCCGCTCCGCCTCACCGACAGCCTCCTGCGCCACGGTGAGGGACTCGACGAGCTCGATGACCGCCATCGGGGCGTTGTCGCCCTTGCGCGGACCGATCTTCGTGATCCGGGTGTAGCCGCCCGGCCGCGTGGAGAATCGCGGGCCGATGTCGGCGAAGAGCGTGTGCACCACACCCTTGTCCCGGACCACGGTGAGCACCTGGCGCCGAGCATGCAGGTCGCCGCGCTTCGCGAAGGTGATCAGTTTCTCGGCGAGGGGCCGGAGTCGCTTCGCCTTTGCCTCGGTGGTGGTGATCCGACCGTGCTCGAACAGCGCCGTCGCGAGGTTGGACAGCAGCAGGCGCTGATGCGCCGGACTGCCGCCGAGACGCGGGCCCTTCGTGGGCGTAGGCATGTTTCCGTTCCCTTCGGGCCGAGGCGCAGCCGCTCGGCAGGTGTCAGATCGGCGGTCGGTGGGCGGCTAGAGCTGCTCGTCTTCGGCGTACGCGGTGTCGTAGTCGTCCGGGCTGAAGGTATCCACCACATTGCTCGGGTCGAACCCGGGCGGGGAGTCCTTCAGCGCCAGCCCCATGCCGACCAGCTTCATCTTCACTTCGTCGATCGACTTCGCGCCGAAGTTGCGGATGTCCAGCAGGTCCGCCTCACTGCGGGAGACCAGCTCACCGACGGAGTGGATCCCCTCCCGCTTGAGGCAGTTGTAGGACCGCACCGTGAGGTCAAGGTCTTCGATCGGCAGCGCCAGGTCGGCAGCGAGAGCGGCCTGGTCCGGGGAGGGGCCGATCTCGATGGAGTCGATCGCCTGGTTGAGTTCGGCGGCGAGGCCGAAGAGTCCGACCAGGGTCTTGCCGGCGCTGGCAATCGCATCCCGCGGCAGCATCGACTTCTTGGTCTCGACGTCGATGATCAGCCGGTCGAAGTCGGTGCGCTGCTCGACCCGGGTGGCCTCGACCTTGTAGGTCACCTTGAGCACCGGGGAGTAGATCGAGTCGATCGGGATCTCCCCGATGGGCTGGCCGTTCTGCTTGTTCTGCGCCGCGGACACGTACCCCCGGCCCCGCTCCACGGTCAGTTCGATCTCGAGCTTCGCCTTGGAGTTCAGCGTGGCGAGGTGCAGGTCGGGGTTGTGCACTTCCACACCGGCCGGCGGCGCGATATCCGCCGCGGTGACCTCGCCCGGGCCCTGCTTGCGCAGGTACATGACGACCGGCTCGTCCTGCTCGCTGGAGACGACGAGTTCCTTGACGTTGAGGATCAGATCGGTAACGTCTTCCTTGACCCCTTCCAGGGTCTGAAACTCGTGCAGCGCCCCGCCAACCTTGATCTTGGTGACGGCGGCGCCGGGAATCGAGGAGAGCAGCGTCCGACGTACCGAGTTGCCGAGGGTGTAGCCGAAACCGGGCTCGAGCGGCTCGATGACGAAACGTGAACGGAACTCATCAACCGTCTCCTCCGCGAGGGACGGCCGCTGGGCAATAAGCATGTACTAACTCCTTTGTCGGGACCCCCGCTATATGAGGTCCGTGGGCACTGCTGTGAACCGAAGAAAAACTACTTGGAGTAGAGCTCTACTATGAGCTGCTCCTGGACAGGGGTGTCGATCACTTGCCGGTTGGGCAGTCCGTGCACCAGGATCCGCATCCGGTTGGCGATCACTTCCAGCCAGGCCGGAACGGTACGGCTACCGGCTTCGGCCCGGGCGATGACGAACGGATCGAGCTCGACCGAGGACGGCCGCACTTCGATGATGTCCGTCTCGCTCACCAGGAACGACGGAATGTCCACCTTCCGACCGTTCACCACGATGTGGCCGTGACTGACGAGCTGGCGGGCCTGGTCGCGACTGTGCGCCCAGCCAGCCCGGTAAATGACGTTGTCGAGGCGCCGCTCGAGCAGCTGGAGCAGGTTCTCACCGGTCTTGCCGGTACGTCGGTTCGCCTCTTCGTAATAGCTGCGGAACTGCTTCTCATACACCCCGTAGATCCGGGCGCACTTCTGCTTCTCGCGCTTCTGCAACAGGTACTCGGAGTCCTTCGTCCGGCCGCGACCGTGCTCGCCCGGTGGGTACGGCCGAATCTCGATCGGGCACTTCGGGGACTCGCACTTGGAACCCTTGAGGAACAGCTTCATCTTCTCGCGGCGGCAGCGCTTGCAGTCCGCGCCGGTGTACCTACCCATCAGACCCTCCGTCGCTTGGGCGGCCGGCAGCCGTTGTGCGGGGTCGGCGTCACGTCCTGGATGGCGCCCACCTCCAGCCCCGTCGCCTGCAGGGAACGAATTGCCGTCTCCCGGCCGGAACCGGGTCCCTTGACGAAGACGTCCACCTTGCGCATGCCGTGTTCCTGAGCCTTGCGGGCCGCCGCCTCGGCAGCCATCTGCGCGGCGAACGGCGTGGACTTTCGAGACCCCTTGAAACCGACATGACCGGCGCTGGCCCAGGCAATCACATTGCCACCCGGGTCAGTAATCGAAACGATCGTGTTGTTGAAGGTGCTCTTGATGTGAGCATGCCCGTGGGCGATGTTCTTCCGCTCTTTACGGCGCACCTTCTTGGCGCCGGTGCGGGTCTTGGGAGGCATATATCCTGTGACTTCCTTTGACTGTGACTGTAGCTCTTGACTGGCCTGCGCTGGTGACGTCCGGGGGGTCCATGGGGGCGGAGCCCCCGTGCGTCTACTTCTTCCCGACCTTCTTCTTGCCGGCAATCGCGCGCCGGGGACCCTTCCGGGTACGCGCATTGGTGTGCGTGCGCTGACCTCGAACCGGCAGGCCGCGGCGATGCCGAATGCCCTCGTAGCAGCCGATCTCGATCTTGCGGCGGATGTCGGAGGCGACTTCACGACGAAGGTCACCCTCGACGCGGTAGTTGCTCTCGATCCAGTCGCGCAGCTTCAGTACGTCTTCGTCGGTGAGGTCCTTGGACCGCAGATCCGGGCTGACGCCGGTACCGGCCAGGGTGGCCGCGGCGCGGGTCCGGCCGATGCCATAGATGTAGGTAAGTGCAACCTCCATGCGCTTGTCGCGCGGGAGATCGACGCCGACGAGTCGGGCCACGGGCGATCAGGCTCCTTCGTTGCTCGGAGGTTCGCCGCTCCACTTCCACGCTCGCCCGAGCGTGGCTCCGGCCTCCGACCGGGGGTGACGCCGGGTCGCGGATGCGACGTCGGCGTTCGTGGAACGCTGTCGTGGTGCTAGCCCTGCCGCTGCTTATGCCGCAGGTTGTCGCAGATCACCATGACCCGGCCATGACGGCGGATCACCTTGCACTTGTCGCAGATCTTCTTGACGCTTGGTTTGACCTTCACAAATCTCTCACTTGTACCGGTAGACGATGCGGCCTCGGGACAGGTCGTACGGACTCAGTTCCACGACGACCCGGTCTTCGGGAAGGATGCGGATGTAGTGCTGGCGCATCTTGCCGCTGATGTGGGCGAGCACGCGATGGCCGTTCGCCAGTTCGACTCGGAACATCGCGTTCGGCAAGGGCTCGACGACACGGCCTTCAATTTCGATCGCGCCTTCCTTCTTTGCCACAATCCTCCCGCTTCAGCAGTTCCCGACGAACAGTTGCACGCATGTTGATCGGCACGCGGACGAGACAATGCCGCCTCCGCGTGGGCGGAAGCAGCAAGTTATGCGTACCAACTGGAAAGTGTACGTCGGATGACCGCTGAAGGCCAACCGCCCGCTGTGGTGGTTCAGCGGTTCCGGTTCCGCCCGTCCAGCGGGCCCCCGGCGCCCGGTCCCCGGATCGCCCGGCCGAGGATCACGATGCCCCACGGGCCGATCACCCAGATCGGCCAGAACGAGTCGTTGTGGCCCCCGGCGAACCAGATGATCACGCAGATCAGCGAAACCGTCACATAGGAGGCCAGTTGCGCCCGCCACACGACCGAGGCGGCGCCGCCAGTCGGGCGATGCGCGAGCCGGGCGCTGCCCGATCCACTCACCGGAACCGGAAGAGCGTAGCCGTCGGGGTCCTGCGGCAGGTCCGCGACCAGATCGGCCAGGTCGCCCACGGTTCGGGCCGCCAGCGCGGAGGTGAGCCGCTCATCGAACTCCTCCGGGCTCAGCCGGCCTTCGGAGAAGTGCCGGCGCAGCGCATCGGCGACCCGGTCCCGGTCGGCGTCACTCGCCCGAACGCTACGGTCCATAACGGCCTACCCGGCCGCGGCGAGCATCGGCCCCAGCCGGGAGGCTCCGCCGTCGAACGCGGTGAGTACCCAGGGACCTTCCTCGGTGAGGGTGAAGGTGTGCTCGAAGTGTGCCGACGGCGCCCCGTCGGCGGTGACCACGGTCCACTTGTCGGCGAGCACCCGGGTCGCCTTGGTGCCGAGGTTCACCATCGGCTCCACCGCCAGGACCAGGCCCTTGACCAGCTTGGGACCTCGACCGGGCCCCTTGGGTGCGTAGTTGTAGACCTGCGGATCCTGATGCATCTCGGTGCCGATGCCGTGTCCGACGTACTCCTCGACGATGCCCCACGAGCCCTTGAGGGGATGCGGTTGTGCCCGGACGTAGGTCTCGACGCCATGCGAGATGTCGCTGAGCCGGCCGCCGAGTCGGGCGGCGGCGAACCCGTGCCACAGCGATTCCTCGCAGACCCGGAGCAGCTCGGTTACCTCCGGCACCACGTCGCCGACCGGAACCGTGATTGCCGCGTCACCGTGATAACCATCGATGATGGCGCCGAAGTCGATGGATACCACGTCGCCCTCGCGCAGTTTCTTGCGAGGATTCGGGATGCCGTGCACGATCTCGGCATTGACCGAGGTGCACAGCACCTTGGGAAAGCCGTTGTAGCCGAGGAACGACGAGGTGGCACCCTCGACGGCCAGCGCATCGGCGGCGATCCTGTCCAGATCGGCGGTGGAGACGCCCGGTGCCACGGCGTCCCGCAAAGTGTCCAGGGTGCGGGCCACGACCAGCCCGGCGCGACGCATGACCGCAATCTCGGTTTCGGTCTTAATCTGGATCATCGGTTTACGCCGTCCCGGTCGCCACATTGGTCAGCGGGCATATCGCCGCAGAGCCGCGATCGCCCGCTCGGTGACGTCATCCACCGGTCCGGTCGCATCGATACCCACCAGGATGCCCTTGTCGGCGTAGTAGGACACCAACGGTGCGGTTTGCTCGGCATAGACCTCCAGCCGGTGCCGGATGGTCTCTTCCTTGTCATCGTCACGCTGGAAGAGCTCCCCGCCGCACTCATCGCAGGTATCCGGGTCGGTGGGCGGATCGAAGTCCACGTGCCACACCCGGCTGCAGGCCCGGCAGGTCCGCCGGCCGGAGAGCCGCCGGACGACCTCGTCGTCGTCGACCACCATCTCCAGTACCGCATCCACCCCGCCGCCAAGTTCCAGCAGGAGTGAGTCCAGCACCCTGGCCTGCGCGACGTTGCGCGGAAAGCCGTCGAGCAGGAAACCCTTGACCGCATCATCTTCCGCGAGACGATCACGCACCATCTGGATGGTGATCTCGTCCGGCACCAGGTCACCGGCGTCCATGAACGCCTTGGCCTGCTTGCCCAACGGCGTGCCCCTACTCACGTTGGCCCGGAAGATGTCTCCGGTAGAGATCTTGGGTACCGACCGATATTGGGCAACGTACTGCGCCTGCGTGCCCTTGCCCGCCCCGGGCGGCCCTACGAGTACGAGGCGCACTAGCGGAGGAAGCCCTCGTAGTTGCGCAGCATCAGCTGGCTCTCGATCTGTTTCACCGTATCCAGACCGACGCCGACCAGAATCAGTACGGCGGTGCCGCCGAACGGGAACTGGTTGGCGTTGCTGCCGGGGAGCAGGGCCAGCGCCAGATACGGGATGATCGCGATAACGCCCAGATAGAGCGCACCGGGCAGCGTGATGCGGTCGAGGACATATTTGAGGTACTCAGCGGTCGGCCGGCCGGGGCGGATGCCGGGCACGAAGCCGCCGTACTTCTTCATGTTGTCCGCGACTTCTTCGGGATTGAATGTGATGGCCACGTAGAAGAAGGCAAAGCCAATGATCAGGGCAAAGTACGTGATCAGGTAAACCGGGCTGTCACTTTTCACCAGGTACTTGCTGACAAAGGTCTTGACCGTCACGTTGGTCCAGACGTTGGACAGCAGCTGCGGAAGGTAGAGCAGCGATGACGCGAAGATCACCGGGATGACGCCGGCCTGGTTGACCTTCATCGGCAGGTAGGTGGAGGTGCCACCGTACATCCGGCGGCCGATCATGCGCTTGGCGTACTGCACGGGGATGCGCCGCTGTCCCTGCTCCATGAAGACGATGCAGGCGACGATCACCACGCCAATGATCATGACGAGGGTGAACGCCAGCCCGCCGCTGACCCGCAGGATGTTATTGCCCTCGCTCGGCAGCCGAGCGGCAATCGAGGTGAAGATCAGGATGGACATGCCGTTACCGATGCCGCGATCCGTGATCAACTCCCCGAGCCACATGATCACGGCTGTACCGGCCGTCATAGTGATCACCAGGGTAGAAATGCGGAACACCGACGTGTCCGGCAGGATCGCCTGATCGCAGCCCTGAAAGAGATTGCCACTTCGAGCCAGTGCGGCGATCCCGGTGGACTGCAGAATGGCCAGCCCGATGGTGAGATACCGCGTGTACTGCGTCATCTTCGCCTGCCCGGAAGAGCCTTCCTGCTTCAGGCGTTCCAAGCGCGGGATGACCACCACGAGCAGCTGAATGATGATGCTCGCGGTGATGTACGGCATGATGCCGAGGGCGAAGATCGACAACTGCAGCAGCGCACCGCCGCTGAACAGGTTGACCAGCGTATACAACCCGTTGTTCTCGGTCTGCTTGATGCAGGCGTGGATAGCTTTGTAGTCCACGCCGGGCGACGGAACAACCGATCCCAACCGATAAAGCGCGATGATGCCCAGGACGAAGAGCATCTTGCGTCGCAGATCCGGCGTCCGAAATGCGCGGCCGAAGGCAGTGAGCATGTCTCCTCCTCCGGGCGGTGGACGATGGTCTCCTGGACCGACGAGCTGGCGGTTGCTCGCTGTCGGTCCGCATGCCAGTAACAGCTCGTCAGTTCACGGCTGCCCTAGCAGGAACTCTAACAGTCGGCCCATCTCCGGCGAAGCCTGCTGACATCCGCCCACTCGGGGACCTAGACCTCCGTGACCGAGCCGCCCGCCGCCACAATCTTCTCCCGGGCGCTCGCCGAAAAGGCGTTTGCGCTGATCTGCAGGGCCACCGCGACGTCCCCGGTACCGAGTACCTTGACCGGCGCGTTACGTCGGACCGCTCCGCGGGAGATCAGGTCGTCGACCCCGACGATGCCACCCTGCGGATACAGCTCGCTGAGCCGGTCGAGGTTCACCACCTGGTACTCCACCCGGAAGCGGTTCTTGAAGCCCTTCAACTTCGGCAGCCGCATGTGCAGCGGCATCTGGCCGCCTTCGAAATTCGGCGGGGTGTGCTTCCGGGCACCCGTGCCCTTGGTACCGCGACCGGCGGTCTTGCCCTTGGAGCCCTCGCCACGGCCGACGCGCGTCTTCGCCGTCTTAGCCCCCGGCGCCGGGCGGAGATGATGAACCTTGAGCGTCATGAGTGTGCAACCTCCTCGGGGACAACCGCTTCCACCGTGACCAGGTGGGCCACCGCGACGGCCATCCCGCGCAACTCCGGGCGATCTTCGATCACCACGACGTCTCGGATCCGCTTGAGGCCGAGCGCGTGCAGGGTGGCCCGCTGGCGATGGGTACCGCCAATCGGTGACCGAACTTGAGTGACCTTGAGCTGGCCCATCGCGGCACTCACGCCCCCGCCGCGCGCGCCGCCCGCAGCATTGCTGCCGGGGCCACGTCTTCGATCGGCAAGCCGCGGCGGGCGGCAACTTCCTCGGGGCGTACCAGCCCCTTCAGCGCGGTGACGGTGGCATGCACGATGTTGATCGGGTTGGAGGAGCCGAGCGACTTCGACAGCACGTCGTGGATCCCGGCGCACTCCAGCACGGCACGCACCGGGCCGCCGGCGATCACGCCGGTACCGGGTGAGGCCGGCTTGAGCAGAACCACCCCGGCCGCCGCCTCACCGGTGATGGGATGCGGAATCGTGGCGCCGATCCGCGGCACCTTGAAGAAGTGCTTCTTGGCCTCCTCCACGCCCTTGGCGATGGCGGCCGGCACCTCCTTCGCCTTCCCGTACCCGACGCCGACCTGACCGTCGCCGTCGCCGACGACGACCAGCGCGGTGAAGCTGAAGCGCCGACCGCCCTTGACCACCTTGGCGACGCGGTTGATCGCTACTACCCGCTCGAGGTACGCCGTCTTCTCCGCACCGGCACCCCGACCGTCGCGACGGCCTTGCCGGTCGCCACCGCCGGCGCCGCGACGCTGGGGTCCTGCCATCAGAAGCTCCTTACGATCATCAGAAGTTCAACCCGCCCTCGCGGGCGCCGTCGGCAAGCGCGGCCACCCGACCGGAGTAACGGTTGCCGCCGCGGTCGAAGACCACAGCCTCGATTCCCGCCGTCTTGGCACGCTCAGCCACCAACGCGCCGACCGCACGCGCCCGAGTCTTCTTGTCACCCTCAGCACTGCGCAGCGACGCATCCAGCGTCGACGCGGAGGCGAGGGTATGGCCGGCGGAGTCGTCGACGACCTGGGCGTAGATGTGCCGGGCCGAGCGGGTGACCACCAGCCGTGGCCGGCTCTCGGTGCCGGAGACCCGCTTGCGCACCCGGAAGTGTCGCCGGGCACGGTGCACCCGCCGACGCCCCGCGATGCTGCCGCGGGTCGAACTGCGGGCAACCCCTGCCATCACTTACCAGCCTTTCCGACCTTGCGGCGAACGACCTCGCCCTGGTACCGGACACCCTTGCCTTTGTAGGGCTCCGGCTTGCGCAGCTTGCGGATGTTGGCCGCGACTTCGCCCACCTGCTGCTTGTCGATGCCGTGCACCACGAACCGGGTCGGCGCCTGCACTTCGAACGTGATGCCGTCGGGCGCTGCCACCGAAATCGGGTGCGAGTACCCGAGCGCGAACTCCAGGTCAGCACCTCGGGCCTGCACGCGGTAACCGGTGCCGACGATCTCCAACGTCTTAGAGTACCCGTCCGTCACTCCGGTCACCATGTTGGCGACGAGGGTACGAGACAGGCCGTGTAGCGCGCGGGACCGGTTCTCATCGTCCGGGCGGCGAATCACCAGCGTGCCGTCGTCTTCGCGATCCACCAAAATGGGTTCCGCGATGGTGTGGCTCAAGGAGCCCTTGGGGCCGGTGACGGTCACCTGCTGGGTACCCGAGGCGGCCGCGATGTCAACGTTGACGCCGGCCGGAACGGGAATGGGCATTCTGCCAATTCGAGACATGTCAGATCCTTCTCACCAGACGTAGGCGAGGACTTCCCCGCCCACGCCCCGCTTCTGGCACTGCCGGTCTGTCAACAAGCCACCGGATGTCGAGATGATCGCCACGCCGAGTCCACCGAGCACCCGGGGCAGCCCGCCGGCCTTGGCATACACCCGCAGGCCCGGCTTGGAGATCCGTCGAACGCCGGCGATGGTCCGCTCGCGATTGGGTCCGTACTTGAGGTCGACGATCAGTGAGCGACCCACCGAGCCCTCGGCCGGTTCGGCGACGCGCCAACCGGCGATGTACCCCTCCTGCTGCAGGATCTCGGCGATGTGCGTCTTGATCTTCGAGTACGGCATGGGCACCGCGTCGTGGTAGGCCCGGTTGGCGTTACGCAGACGAGTGAGCATGTCGGCGATCGGGTCGGTCATGGTCATCAGTCGGTCGCGATCGGAATCGTAGTCATGTGGTTGGCCGAAGCCTTTCTCGCCGCGCCGCCCGCCCGAGTGCACGGGCCTGCGGCCAAGGAGGGAGAAGTCGGAATGTCGATGCTGGACTACCAGGAGCTCTTGGTGACACCGGGGAGTTCGCCGGCGTGCGCCATCTGCCGCATGCAGATGCGGCACAGGCCGAACGCCCGGAACACCGCCCGCGGACGGCCACACCGCTGGCACCGGGTGTAGCCACGCACCTTGAACTTCGGGGTGCGGGCCGCCTTGACCTTCAGGCCGGTCTTAGCCATCTCAGGACTCCTTGAAGGGGAAACCGAGCAGGCGCAGCAGCGCCCGCCCCTCGTCGTCGTTCCGGGCGGTGGTCACAACGGTGATGTCCATGCCGCGGACCCGGTCCACCGTGTCCTGGTTGATCTCGTGGAACATCGACTGCTCGTTGAGCCCGAAGGTGTAGTTGCCGTTGCCGTCGAACTGCCGAGGCGACAGGCCGCGGAAGTCCCGGATGCGCGGCAGCGCGATGGTGAGCAGCCGGTCGAGGAACTCCCACATGCGGTCACCGCGCAGGGTTACGTGGGCGCCGATCGGCATCCCCTCACGCAGCTTGAACTGGGCGATCGACGTCCGCGCGCGGGCGATCGCCGGCTTCTGACCGGTGATCGCGGTCAGGTCACGCACCGCGCCGTCCATCAACTTCGCGTCCCGCGCCGCTTCCCCCACGCCCATGTTGACCACGATCTTGGTCAGGCCAGGGACCTGCATGATGCTGCCGTAACCGAATTGCTCGTGCAGCGCGCTGACGATCTCCGCCCGGTAGCGCTGCTTCAGCCGAGTCAGCGGCCGCGGCTCCGAAGCGCTGGTGTCGGGTGCAGCCTCGGTATCCACTGTCGTCACAGCACACCTCCACAGCGCTTGCAGACTCGGACGTTGCCGTCCTCGTCGCGACGATGACCGACTCGGGTCCGCTTGTTGCAGTGCGGACACACGACCATGACGTTGCTGCGGTGTAACGGCGCTTCCTGCACGACGATGCCGCCGGATTGCGCGCCCCGCGAGGTCGTGGTGACCTTGGTGTGCTTGCGGATCCGGTTGACGCCTTCGACGAGCACCTTCTCCAACCGCGGGTAGGTAACGATGACCCGCCCCTTGGCACCCCGGTCCTTACCCGTGATGACCTGGACGGTGTCGCCCTTCTTGACGGTGAGGCCCTTGGGTGCGGCCTTGCCGGGATCGGTCGGCATGGTTAGAGCACCTCCGGCGCCAGTGAGATGATCTTCATGAAGCGCTTCTCCCGCAGTTCGCGTCCCACCGGACCGAAGATGCGGGTACCCCGGGGGTCGCCGCCATCGCGGATCAGCACGGCCGCGTTCTCGTCGAACTTGATGTAGGAGCCGTCGGGACGGCGCCGTTCCTTGACGGTACGGACCACGACCGCCTTGACGACATCGCCCTTCTTCACCCCGGCGCCCGGGAGCGCGTCCTTGACGGTGCCGACGATGATGTCGCCGATCCCGGCGTACCGACGCCCCGAACCTCCGAGTACGCGGATGCAAAGCAACTCCTTGGCACCGGTGTTGTCCGCCACCCGCAGTCGCGATTCCTGCTGAATCACTTGGCTTTCTCCAGAATCTCCACGACCCGCCAGCGCTTCGTCTTCGACAGCGGCCGAGTCTCCATGAGCAGCACCCGGTCACCGACGCCTGCGCCGGAGGTGTCGTGCGCCTTGAGCTTGTTCGTCCGGCGAATCGTCTTGCCGTACAGCGGGTGCTGGACGCGGTCCTCGACCTCGACGACAACGGTGAGTTCCATCTTGTCGCTGACCACCAGCCCCTCCCGCGTCTTGCGGAAGTTACGGTTGACCGCCTCGGCCGCCCCTTCGGTCACAGTGCTCTCAGTCACGAAGTACTCCCTGTACTGGCTGGCTCGGGACGGGCCGGCTCGCCGGCGGGATAGATGCCGAGCTCGCGTTCCCGCATCACGGTGTAGATCCGGGCGATGTCCCGGCGTACGACATGCAACCGCCGGTTGTTGTCCAACTGGCCGGTGGCCGACTGGAAGCGCAGGTTGAACAGCTCTTCCTTGGCTTCCCGGAGCCGGAGTACCAGCTCGTCATCAGTCAAGCCGCGGAGCTCGGTCGCCGCGCCCGTGGTGTCCGAAGTCTCGGTTGCCATCACGCCTCACCCACTTCGCGTCGAACAAACCGACACTTCATCGGCAGCTTGTGCATTGCCCGCCGCATGGCCTCCTGGGCCACCGGCTCCGGTACGCCGGACAGCTCGAACATGACCCGGCCCGGCTTGACGTTCGCGATCCACCATTCCGGTGAGCCCTTACCGGAGCCCATCCGGGTTTCGGCCGGCTTCTTGGTAAGCGGACGGTCCGGGTAGATGTTGATCCAGACCTTTCCGCCACGGCGGATGTGCCGGGTCATGGCGATCCGGGCCGACTCGATCTGACGGTTCGTCACGTACGAGGACTCCATCGCCTGGATGCCGTACTCGCCGAACGTCACCCGGGTACCGCCCTTGGCCATGCCGGACCGGTTCGGGTGGTGCTGCTTGCGGTGCTTGACCCGACGGGGGATCAGCATGGCTAGGCCTCCCCACTCGGGGTCTCGATCTCCGCGGCGGGAGTGTCGATGCCGGGGGCGCTGTCAGCGGTCACCGGCACTTCGGTCACCGGTACGTCAGCAGCCGGCAGCTCGGCAGTCGGCAGGTCGGCAGTCGGCAGGTCGGGCACCGTCGGCTCGGGAACCGGGTCCATCGCCGGTGCCGGTGGGGCCACCCCATCGCGCGCGCCGCCCCGGTCGGGACGATCCGCGGGCCGGTCCCGGCGCGGTCGGGCCGGGCGTGCGCGGCCGGGCCGCAGGGCCTGTGCAGCCTCCCGCTCGGCCAGGCTCTGCACGACGTCGCCCTTGTAGATCCACACCTTGACGCCGATCCGGCCGAAGGTCGTCTTGGCCTCGTACATGCCGTAGTCGATGTTCGCCCGCAGGGTGTGCAGCGGCACTCGGCCTTCGCGGTAGAACTCCGAGCGGCTCATCTCGGCGCCGCCGAGTCGACCGGAGCACTGCACCCGGATGCCTTTGGCGCCGCCCTTCATGGTCGACTGCATCGCCTTGCGCATGGCGCGACGGAAGCTGACCCGGCTGGACAGCTGCTCGGCGACCCCCTGGGCCACCAGTTGCGCATCGATCTCCGGGCTCTTCACCTCCAGGATGTTGAGCTGCACCTGCTTGCTGGTCAACTTCTCCAGGTCGCCACGAATTCGGTCCGCTTCAGCACCCTTGCGACCGATGACGATGCCGGGCCGGGCGGTGTGGATGTCGACGCGAACCCGGTCTCGGGTGCGCTCGATGTCGACCCGGCTGATGCCGGCCCGTTCCATGCCCTTGGACATCATCCGTCGGATGGCGACGTCTTCCTTGACGTAGTCCCGATAGCGCTGCCCAGCGGTGGTGCTGCCGGCGTACCAGCGGGACTTCCACTCGGTGGTGATGCCGAGCCGGAAACCGTGCGGATTGACTTTCTGGCCCACTAGCCAGCCCTCCTGGTGCTTGTTGCCCGGCGCGTCCGGGTCGGTGCAGCCTCGCTCGGGCGGGACTCCACCACCACGGTGATGTGGCTGGTGCGCTTGCGGATGCGGTAAGCCCGGCCCTGCGCCCGCGGCCGGAACCGCTTCATGGTCGGTCCCTCATCGACGTACGCCGCAGACACGACCAGCGTTCTGGGATCGATCTGGTTGTTGTGTTCGGCGTTGGCGATGGCGCTCGCCAGTGTCTTCGCGACCGGCTCGGTAGCGGCCTGCGCGCCCAACCGCAGCGTGGCCAGGGCGTGCTCGGCCGGCAGCCCACGGATCATGTCCACCACGCGACGGGCCTTCCGTGGCCCGATATGCACGTGCCGCGCCGTCGCCTGGGCGCCGAGGAAGCCCTCGGCAAGTCGGCTAACCACGACGCGACCTCCTCTCATCCCTGATGTGGCCGCGGAAGGTCCGGGTCAGCGCGAACTCGCCAAGCTTGTGACCGACCATCGCCTCGGTGACGAACACCGGCACGTGCTTGCGGCCGTCGTGCACCGCGATGGTGTGGCCCAGCATGGACGGCACGACCATGGAGCGCCGGGACCAGGTCTTGATGACGTTCTTGGTGCCCCGCTCGTTCTGGACGTCCACCTTTTTCTGCAGGTGGTCATCGACGAAGGGACCCTTTTTGAGGCTACGCGGCATGAGATCTATAGCTCCTAGCGCTTCCGACCGGTCTTGCGCCGACGGACGATGAGGCGGTCGCTGTCCTTGCGGGTGCGGGTACGGCCTTCCGGCTGTCCCCAGGGGCTCACCGGGTGGCGACCTCCGGAGGTCTTGCCTTCGCCACCGCCGAGCGGGTGGTCGACCGGGTTCATGGCGACGCCGCGGACGGTCGGGCGCTTGCCCTTCCACCGCATCCGGCCGGCCTTACCCCAGTTGATCGTCGCCTGTTCGGCGTTGCCGACCTCGCCGACGGTGCCCCGGCAACGAACGTCCACCATGCGGACCTCGCCGGAGGGCATCCGCAGCGAGGCGTAGCTGCCTTCCCTGGCGATGAGCTGCACGCTCGCGCCGGCTGATCGGGCGATCTTGGCACCGCCGCCGGGGCGCATCTCGATGGCGTGGATGACCGTGCCCACCGGGATGTTGCGCAACGGGAGGTTGTTACCCGGCTTGATGTCGGCCGCCGGGCCGTTCTCGATCCGGTCACCCTGCTTGAGCCGCGCCGGCGCGAGGATGTAGCGCTTCTCGCCATCCGCGTAATGCAGCAGTGCGATCCGGGCGGTCCGGTTCGGGTCGTACTCGATGTGCGCGACGGTGGCCGGTACGCCGTCCTTGTCGTGCCGACGGAAGTCGATAAGCCGGTACGCCCGCTTGTGGCCGCCGCCTTGATGGCGGACCGTGATCCGCCCGGAGGCGTTGCGCCCACCCTTGGAGTGCACCGGACGCACCAGGGACTTCTCCGGCTCGGAGCGGGTGACTTCGACGAAGTCAGCCACGCTCGAGCCGCGACGCCCTGGCGTCGTCGGCTTATACCTGCGGATGCCCATGTATCCGGCTCGCTTCCCGTCCTCTGGTGTACGGCGTCCCGGTCAGCTGACCGGGCCCCCGAAGATCTCGATGCGGTCGCCGTCGGCGAGACTGACGATGGCGCGCTTGGTGTCCTTGCGACGGCCGAACCCGGTACGCGACCGCTTGCGCTTGCCGGGGCGGTTTGCGGTGTTGACCCCCGTCACCTTGACGCCGAATACCTCTTCGACGGCAATGCGAATCTGGGTCTTGTTGGCGTCCGGCCGAACCAGGAACGTGTACTTGTTCTCATCCAGCAGGCCGTAGCTCTTCTCCGAGATCACCGGATAGAGCAACACGTCCCGCGGGTCGGCAATCATGACTCGCCCCGATCGACTTCTTGCGCGGACGGCACGTCGGCACCCTCGGTCTCGTACGCCGTTTCGGCGAGCAGGTTCGAGTCGGTGGTCGTGACGACTTCGGTAACCGCCTCCTCATCCGAGACGCCCGCACCGGCCGGGCGGGTGCTGCCGGCGTCGATCGCCGGCTCGCCGATCAGGTCGGCGCTGTCGGTGACATCGGTCACGGGAGCCTCCTCGGCTGCGGTAACGGTGGCTTCGCCGGAGTCCGTCGGGCTGGGCGCGAGCGTGCTCACCGCAGCGGCAAGATCCTCGATCTCCGAAGCTCGGGCCACGGCACTGGCACCCTTGCCACGCACCGGGCCGGCCACGAACGCCGCCAACGCACCTTCGGTGAACACGACGTCGTCACTGACCAGGACGTCGTAGGTGTTGAGCTGGTCAACGTGCAGCAGGTGGACCGACGCCACATTCCGCAGGCTCTTCCAGGTCAGCTCATCGGAGCGTTCGATCACCACCAGCACATGCCGGCGGACGGTGATCGCCGCCAACGCCTTCACCGCCGCCTTGGTCGAGGGCGCGTCGCCCGACACCAAACCGGCGACCACATGCACCCGGCCGTCGCGGGCCCGATCCGTGAGGGCACCCCGCAATGCGGCGACCTTCATCTTCTTCGGGGTCCGCTGGGCGTAGTCGCGCGGCTGAGGGCCGTGCACGATGCCACCGCCGGCGAACTGCGGGGCGCGGATCGAACCCTGGCGGGCCCGGCCGGTGCCCTTCTGCCGGTACGGCTTGCGCCCGCCGCCGGACACCATGCCCCGGGTCTTGGTGGCATGCGTTCCCTGCCGGGCCGCCGCGAGTTGGGCGACGACGACCTGGTGCATCAGCGCCGTCTTGACCTCGACGTTGAAGATCTCATCCGGCAACTCGACGGTACGCGCCAGATCACCGACCGTTGATTGCACATTCACGGTGGTCACTGCTGCGCTCCCTTCCGCAAGGGCACCTTGACGGCGGTACGAACCAACACCAGGCCGCCGGTCGGTCCGGGCACAGCGCCCTTGAGCAGCAGCAGGCCCTTCTCGGCATCCACCGCGTGGACCGTCAGGTTCATCGTGGTGGTGCGGACATGGCCCATATGACCCGCCATCTTGGTACCGCGAAACACCCGCGACGGCGTGGCACAAGCGCCGATCGAGCCGGGCGAACGGTGCTTGCGCTCCACCCCGTGTCCGGCGCCGAGACCGTGGAAGTTGTGCCGCTTCATGCCACCGGCGAAGCCCTTGCCCTTGCTGGTGGCCACCACATCGACCAGTTGACCGGCGGAGAAGGCCTCGGCGGTGACCTCCTGGCCCAGCGTGTACTCGCCAGCGTCGAGCGTGCGCAACTCGACGACGTGCCGGCGCGGCGGTACGCCGGCCCGGCGGAAGTGACCGGCCAGCGGCTTGGTCACCTTGCGCGGATCGATCGCGCCAAAGGCGAGCTGCACGGCGGAGTAGCCATCGGCGGCCGGCGTCCGGATCCGGGTGACGACGCACGGCCCGGCCTTGACGACGGTCACCGGAACGATCCGGTTTGCGTCGTCGAAGACCTGCGTCATGCCGAGCTTCTCGCCCAGCACGCCAGTGATCTTGCGTTCCATCGGTACGTGTCCCTGTCGCCGGTCTAGAGCTTGATTTCGATGTCGACGCCGGCCGGAAGGTCGAGACGCATCAGCGAATCGACGGTCTTGGGCGTGGGGTCGAGAATGTCGATCAGCCGCTTGTGGGTCCGCATCTCGAAATGCTCGCGGGAGTCTTTGTACTTGTGCGGTGAACGGATGACGCAGTAGATGTTCTTCTCGGTCGGCAACGGCACCGGCCCGGCCACCTGGGCGCCGGTACGGGTCACCGTCTCGACGATCTTCCGCGCCGAGCTGTCGATGACCTCATGGTCGTATGCCTTGAGCCGGATGCGGATCTTCTGTGCCGCCATCGCTGCGCTTCTCTCGTTCCTTGGGATGTGAGCGGGACTGCCGGTGCGCCGGTTCGCCGGCGGAGGTGGGGCACATGCCCGGGCCTCCGCCGGCGTACGGACTACTTCAGGATCTTCGTAACCCGACCCGCGCCCACGGTGCGGCCGCCTTCGCGGATGGCGAAGCGCAGGCCCTCCTCCATGGCGATGGGCTGGATGAGC
>JBDUDX010000109.1:0-5796 GCA_040002735.1 Frankiaceae bacterium
GCGGCAACGGAAGCGGCTCCGCGTGCCCGGCCAACCGCCACTCCTCCACCCACGGGATCTCCCAGACCTGCGGATACGCCGCAGCCACCAAGTCCAGGAAGCGCGCGACTCGTCGAGGAACCCGACCCGGCGCGTCCGCCACCACCACCAGGCCCGCGAGCTCGACATCCCCAGGCGCCCCGCCGGAGGCGTGCTGCCGGGCGGCGTCCCGGGCCCACTCGAGCCCGAACGCCGTGCGTCGGGCGACAACAACTACTTTGCCTTCCAAGGGCCAGACACGCCCGGCGTCGCCACCCCCGGCTCCTGCCCGGATCAGGCTGGTGACGCCAGCACCGCCGTGTACTCCAAGGAACCACCACGGAGCGCCCTCATCGGTACGGCTTGATCCGAGCAACGGCCTAAGCAGCGCCGGGCTGGCTGGCAGGCACCGCGCTGGCAGGCACCGCACGGCGGCGGGCGGGCTCACGAGCGCCGGTGCGGCATGCTGTAACCGAATGCTCGGCTGGGTGGCGGTCACAGGGGCGGCGCCTCTCCAAGTGAAGGAGGTGAGTCAGAGCACGGAGTTGATTGTCTGACTGAGATGCCGGCAGCCTAATCACGACTACCCGCCAAAAGTCAAGCTGTGAGCACTCTCCGTCGCTGCGTGTCGGCCAGCCGGCTGCCTCTCGCCGATTCGGCGCCTGCGCGACCACCAACTGAGACGGATGGAGACCCACACATGAGCGATGCGTTGGTCAGCTCCTTCGGCCAAGCATTGCCGCCCAAAAGGCAGCAGGCCGAGCTGTGGGACGGGTTCTTCGCTGAGCATTACCAGAACAACAGTCTTGCCGCGAGGCTCTTTCGGAGCGTCGGCGTCGAGACCCGTCACGGCGTTGTCGACCCCTGCAGCGAAGACGTTTCGCATTGGGGAACCGGAGCCCGAATGGCCCGCTTTATGACAGAAGCGGTACCGCTCGGAAAAGAAGCGCTCGGCGCCGCCCTTGGTTCAGCCGGCATCGAACCGAAAGATGTCGGACTGCTCGTCGTGGCCTCCTGCACGGGGTACGCCACTCCTGGGCTGAACATCCTTCTCGCTCGGGACCTTGACATGGCGGCGGACCTGCGCAGCCTGATGCTGGGGCATATGGGCTGCTACGCGGCGATTCCCGGCCTAGGCGCGGCGGCGGACTACGTCTCCGTCCACCAGCGCCCCGCGATGCTCCTGTGCCTGGAACTCACCAGCCTCCACCTCCAACCTGCTCAAGAGGTTCCCCATCCG
The DNA here is from genome assembly GCA_040002735.1 of Frankiaceae bacterium. Classification (GTDB taxonomy): domain Bacteria; phylum Actinomycetota; class Actinomycetes; order JADGOV01; family JADGOV01; genus JADGOV01. Next base: position 1,259 of record JBDUDX010000109.1, read on the forward strand.
CTAACTCCGGACGCTGTGCAACAGATGGTGGTGCACGCGCTGTTTGGGGACGCCGCGGCGGCGGTCGTGGTTACGCCAGAGACAGGAGCCGGCTCCCTAGAGGTCGTCGACGTCGCGGCCGTCACGGATACCACGACCGCCGACATGATGACGTGGGACGTCACCGACCTCGGGTTCCGCATGGGGCTATCGCCGGACGTGCCCGACGTCCTCGCCCGGCACGTCCGGCCGGCGATGGAATCTCTCCTAGCTCAACACGGACTCTCACTCCCGGACGTCGAGGCCTGGGTGGTCCATCCCGGTGGCCCCAGAATCCTTGAGGCGGTCGGCGATGCACTCAACCTAGGACCGGCCGCTACCGAGGCCTCCCGCGACGTGCTGCGCGAGTACGGGAACTGCTCATCCGCCACTGTGCTGATGATCCTGGATAGGGTCCGCAAGCAGGCAACTTCTGGCGACTACGTGGTAGCCCTATCGTTCGGCCCCGGCTTGACGCTCTACGCCACCCTCCTGCGAGCATGCTGAGCTGGGCGGTGGCCAAACAAAGCGGGTCGACGTCAGGGGCTCCCGTCCCCCGGCGGCGGAGGAGCGGGCCGTGAGCGACGAGGACGCCGTACCCAAGCCGTCCCTGGCAGAACAGCTTGATCGCCTCTTCCGTCTGGTACGGCCGGTGGGTGAGGCCCGGGAATACAGCTACAAAGAGGTGGCCGGCGGCGTCACCGCCCGCGGAGCGCCCGCAACGTCAGAAAACTACATCTACCTTCTACGGGTAGGTCGCCGCGACAACCCCGGAAAAAAGCTGCTGGAAGCACTCGCCGATTTCTTCGGCGTCGACGTGTCTTATTTTTATTCCAGCAGTTCCACCTCGCAGAAAGCCGACGCCGAGCTGGAGCTCATTGCAGCGCTGCGCGATAGCTCCATTCGACAGCTCGCCCTTCGTTCTGTGGACTTATCAAAAGGCAACCTGCGGCACTTGATCGGTATCGTTGAGCAGATTCGGGGGCTGGAGGGGCTGCCCAGTGAGGCCCGTCCGCCTGTGGAAACATGGAGCAGCGACCCCCCCGAGGAAGAGGCGGAGGCCCACCGCGATGCTAAAGACGATCAAGCGGATCCGGGGTAGGAGCCGGCAGCTGGAGCGATCGTGCCAGGACAAGATCGCTCGACTTGATCTCCCGGCCCCGTTCCGCCTGCGCGAGCTAGCCGCTCGGCTTGAGGAGCAGCGGGGGCGGGAGCTGTGGGTGCTCGGCAGCAAGGTCCTGCCTGCTGAGATCACCGGGCTATGGGTCGGAACCGTGACAAGGGATTACGTCTTCTACCGGGCCCGCCTGGACGGTTGCCGCCGGGACACGACGATCCTGCATGAGTTCGCCCACATCATCTGCGATCACCGTTCCGCGCGGGTCGCGGACGAGGCGTGGCTAGCCGAGCGTTTCCCGTGGCTCGGCGGCCTCGGAGAGGTCGAGCACATGTGCATGCGCACGGACTACGGCACCGCCGAAGAGCACGAGGCCGAACTCATCGCCTCACTCATCCTCGTGCGCGAAGACGTCGGACAGCGGCGGCCGCCAGCTGGGCTGCCGTCGGAAGAGCAGCGGGCCCGGCACCGCCTGGAAGGCATTTGGGGAGCGTGACCCCGGGCTCACGTTGGAGCGACGTGACTCCTGGCGCGATCGCCACAGTGGTCCTGCCGTTCTACTACTCCGGAGCGGCCCTGCGGCTCCTCGCGTTGTTGCGGAAGAGCGAAGACCCAGCTGTGCGTGAGATGGGCCTAGCTCTGACTTCAATAGCGATCGGTGGCAGCACCCTCGCGCCCGGCGCGCTCGACAGCATCGAGGGTCTGGTGGGGGATGCGAACTACGGCCGTTTCCTCAGCCAGGTTGGAACGACGGTTGCCGCCGGGCTGGGCAATGCCGTGCTGCTCCGCACCGCCTACACCCCTGGCCAGGCCGAGGCTAAGGTGCTCGCCGGCCGGCGGCGCATGGTGAACACCCTCGTGCTGATGACCCTGTTGTTCGCCCGGAACCGTCCGGTCGCCGCGGAGCTGCAGCTACCATCGGAACGACTCTACGACCCAATGACGGCGGCGTACTGGCTTGTCTTCTCCCAGTTCATGGTCCGTTCCGTGGGCGAGGTTGCCTACCTCACCCACCAGACGTCGCGACTGACCCACAAAGAGTCGTTGCGCGGCGGTCTACGCTGCACCACCGTCGGCGCGGCGCTCCTCGCCGGCTTCTACGGCCAGTTCGCCGCCGGCGTAGCCGGCCGCTTGGTGTCTCACCGTCTACCGCCGCCTCTGCGAGGAGTCCCAGCCCAGGCGGTCATCGGAACAGCTGCCTCGGCCATCGTGATCGGCGCAGGCCTGGAGTGCGCCGTGGCGCGCTTACGTAAGTCAAAGAAGTACGTGCAGGTAGCTGGTACGTGTGTCGCCCTTGGCTCGATCTGGCGACCATTCCGGAAAGGCGTTCCGGACGCGACGCTACCCGTCGGGCTGCTACGCAGCCCCGACCTGCGCCTGTTCCGTCGAGTGATCGAAACCCTCGACGGCATCGACCGACTTGAAAGTCGGCGAGATCCGAAAGGGCGGATACGCGAGCTCGCCGAGGATGTTGGGCGCCAGTATGGCCTAACCGCCGAGGACATCACAGCGCTGGCGCGGGCGGCGCTCATCCGATACGCGAACCTCTACCCTCAGGGCGATCTCGACGATGGCGATGTAGCGGCGGAGGGCACCGACGGCGCCGGCCCGGCAATTCATGCTGACTACCGTAAAGAGGCGCCGCGTCTTATCCAGGCCGGGAAGTATCTGCGACGTTCGACGCTGCCCCATCTAGTTGTCGAACGTGTTCGAGAATTAGATCAGCAGGACGAAAGGATCTGTGCAATATGACGGGACCAGATCTGAACGGCGAAGGCCAGCCGGCTCCCGCCGAAGGCACCATGATGCAGTGCAACTGCTTGGCCAGCGACTCCGACGAGGCCGCCTACCTGGCATATGGAGTTGGACTAGCGGAATGTGAGAAGTACCTCGCCGAGGTGCGCAGCGAGTGCCCCGTTCATGGGGTTGAAGCCCGGATCAGCTAGGACACCGCCACTCGCTCGCTAGGTGCACGCCTTCACTCCGGCTCTCCCTGCCCAGGCGCAGCCGCGGTGACTCGGAAACAAACCCGTACCAGCTCCAAGATCAAGGTGAGGGCACCGCCGGGGGCTCAACGGACGCTGGCCGCCTGGGCGGCGTCGAGAAACCCCAGTGTCCGACGCGCTTAACACTCAGTCAGAGGGTAGGCTCTCAGCTCTGACTGAGTTTTCTAGCGGAGAGCGTCTACGCCCATGTCCCTGCCGGCCGAGCCGGCCACCGCCGCCGAAGGCCCGCTGTGAGGGTTGTCGGGGGAGCTGTAGCCTTCGTACCGGTCACCGTGGTCGCGAGTGGCGGCGGCGAAGTCCGGACGAGTCCTCACGTCACCTGCGCTAACCGGCTGGCCGTTTGGCCGCCCCAGTGAGCGTCCTACGTTGGGTCGCCGCCGCGGTGGTGACAATTCTCGCGGCGTTTCTCCTGCTCATCGTCGTGATCGTCGGCGGTGGGGTGGCGCTGCAATCGGCCAGCGCCTGTGGCGGCGGCGACGGCCAGTTGGGCTCGAGCCAGATCGTGGATGCGGAGGCGAAGCTCGGCAAGTCCCTCCCCTACAGCCGGGAGTACGTCAGGACTTGGGGTGCTCGGGTGAAGGTCACGCCGGGGCACATTCCGGTGCTGTCGATCAATACGGTGGGGACGACGTGGGCGGCGGTGGCTTCCGGCGCGCAGGACGGGGTGATCCGGGAGCAGGCCCGGCAGGTGGCCGCGATTCCGGGCATGGTGTATCTGGCGTTCAACCACGAACCGGAGAACGAACCCGGCGCGCCGGCGCAGTTCACCGCAGCCTGGCGGCACTACGTCGCCGTCTACCGCGCCGCCGGGGTGATCAATGTCCGATGGACGCTGATCCTGTTGGCGGACAGCTTCAACGGCGGCGGGCCGAAGGCGACCAGCTACTACCCCGGCGATGACGTGGTCGACGCGATCGGTGCGGACGGCTACAACTGGCAGGGCGTCCGAGCTGGCACCGGCCGCAGCTTCGCGCAGGTGTTCACCGGCGTCCACAGCTGGGGCACCGCGCACGGCAAGCCGATGATCGTCGCCGAGTTCGGGATGGCCGCCCTCCCCGGCCGGGCGCAGTGGATCACCGACGCGGCGGTGACCGTCCGGTCCTGGCCGGAGCTGCTGGCGGTGATCTGGTGGAACTCCAAGGAGTTCACCATCGGGTCGGACGCGGTGCCCGCCCTACAGGCGCTCGGCGGGCCGGCCGCCGCAGCCGGGCCGGCCGGTGGTCCCTCTACTGCCGGACAGTTGTCCTGGGAGCAGGTGAAGGGGCATTCCGCCACGGCCGGTTTCACCGGCCCGGACCTGGACATCGCCACCGCGCTCACCGAACCGGAGTCCGGGCGGAACCCGCTCACCCGGAACCCGTCGGGTGCGTCCGGGCTGTGGCAGATCCTGCAGTCCG
>JBDUDX010000110.1:0-3172 GCA_040002735.1 Frankiaceae bacterium
CTAGCCACGTCCGGGCTAGGGTTTGGCGATGGCGGCATCGGTCGATCCGGCGGGTGTGCAGGCGCAGATCGGCTCCGACCGCGCTATCGCCTTGATCGACATCCGCAGCGCACCGCTCTCCGTCGACGAGGTACTCGCAGCGGTGACGACTTCGGAGGCCGGCGGCATCGCCCTCTTCGTCGGGGCGGTACGCGACCATGACGGTGGCCGAGCGGTATCCGCACTGGGCTACACCGCGCATCCGACCGCGCTCAGCGTCCTGCAGACGGTCGCCGAAGGGGTGGTGGCGGACCTCCCCACGGTGCGCCTCGCCGCCATCCACCGCACCGGTGAATTGGTGGTCGGAGACCTCGCCGTCGTGGTCGCGGCGGCCGGTTCGCATCGTGAGGCCGCCTTCGCGGCCTGTCGCGCGCTGATCGACAACCTCAAGGAGCAGGTGCCGATCTGGAAGCATCAGCGATTTGCCGACGGTACCCAGGAATGGGTCGGCAGCCCGTGAGTTGACCTACGCTGGCCCAATGTCCCGTCGACCGGCCCTGGTCAACGCCGGCATCGTCGCGTTGGTGCTGCTGTTCCTCGGGATCATCCTGCGCGTGCCCTATGTCGAACTGGTACCCGGCCCGGTCACCAACACCTTGGGTAAGCGGTCGGACGGCACGTCGATCATCACGGTGAAGGGGCGAACCACCTATCCCACCAGCGGCCATCTCGATCTCACCACCGTCGGCGTTCGGGGAAGTCCCGCCGGTCAGCTGACGCTTGCTCAGGCAGTGATGGGCTGGTTCGACCCGCACGCGGCCGTGCTGCCGCAGGATGTGATCTACCCGCCGGGCGAGAGTGAAAAGGTCGTCGAGCAACAGAACACCCAAGAGATGGTCACCTCTCAGCAGGAGGCGATCACGGCCGCACTCACCTATCTCAAGGTGCCGTTCCGGACCCAGGTCGTCGTGGCGGAACTCAGCAAAGGGACCCCGGCCGCTGCCCAGCTGCGCGTGGGCGACGTGATCACCGGCGTGGACGGGAGCCCGGTCCGTACCGCTGAAGCCTTGCGCAGCCTGATTGGCCGCCGTACCCCTGGCCAGTCGGTATCGCTGGAGATCCGCCGTGCCGGTGCAGTTCAGCACCTGTCGATACCTACGGTGGCGGACCCGTCCAATCCTCAACGGCCGGTCATCGGCGTCTCGATCAGCCCTCGGGTAGACCCACCGTTTCAGGTGCGGATCAACCTCACCGATGTAGGGGGCCCCAGCGCCGGCCTGATGTTCACCCTGGGGATCATCGACACGCTCACCCCGGGCCAACTCAATGGCGGGCGGCATATCGCCGGTACCGGCACCATCGACGATGACGGCAAGGTCGGGCCGATCGGCGGAGTGGCCCAGAAGGTGGTAGCCGCTCGGCATGCCGGCGCCTCCGTGTTCCTCACTCCGCGGGAAAACTGTGCTGCGGCGAAGAAAAACCGACCGGGTGGCCTCCAACTGGTTCGGGTCGCAACCCTCTCCGAGGCGGTCGACGCCTTAGCGAAACTGACCGCCGGCCGAGCGGTACCGGCGTGTTGAGGCAACGGATCGGCGGCGGTTCGTCGCCCGGGTCCGCGCAGCAGCCCTCCGAAGCGGCTACGTTGGACTGACCATGTCCTTTCGCATGCCATCCGGTCAGGGCCTGCCGAGACCTCGTGGTCTCCGGCGCGGGCCGAAGCTGCTGTTGCCGAGCGTCGGCCTGCTGGTCGTAGCGCTGATCCTGGCCAGCGTCTTCACCTCCTTCTATACCGACCTGCTCTGGTTCCGGTCGGTGGACTTCGCTCGGGTGTTTACCACTCAACTGCGCACCCGGCTCTTGCTCTTCGCGGTATTCGGCGTACTCACTGCCGTCTTGGTGGGGATCAACGTCGTGGTCGCCTACCGACTGCGCCCCCCGTTTCGCCCGCTCTCCGCTGAGCAGCAGGGCTTGGAGCGTTACCGGGTCGGAATCGACCCCTACCGGCGATGGGTCCTGGTGGCCCTCGCCGGCCTGCTCGGTCTGCTGGCCGGCTCGTCCGCCGCATCGCGGTGGAGTACCTGGCTGTTATGGCGCAACGCGGTGTCCTTCGGGCAGACGGACCCGCAATTCCACAAGGACATCTCCTACTTCACCTTCACCTACCCGTTCCAGCGCTTTCTGCTCGGCTTCGCATTCTTCATCGTCGTGCTGGCCCTGCTGACCGCCGCGGCGACGCACTACCTCTACGGCGGCCTCCGGTTGCAGTCGCCCGGTGACAAACTGACCCCGTCGGCGCGCGCCCACCTGTCGGTGCTGCTCGGCATCTTCGTACTGCTCAAGGCCGTGGCGTACTGGCTGGACCGTTATGGGTTGTCGTTCTCCCGCCGTGGGTTCGTCAATACCGGTGCCTCCTACACGGATATCAACGCGGTCTTGCCGGCGAAGACCATTCTCATTTTTGTGGCTCTGATCTGCGCCGGATTGTTCTTCGCCAACGTTTTCTCCAAGGGGTGGGCGCTACCTTCCATCGGACTCGGTCTGCTGGCGCTCTGCGCCTTGCTCATCGGGGGGCTGTACCCGGCGATCATCCAGCAGTTCCAGGTGAAGCCGAGTGAGGTCGACAAGGAGCGGGTGTACATCAACCGACACATCGCCGCCACCCGCGCGGCTTATGGAATCCGGCCGAATGCCGATGTGGACTTCAAGCCCTACGGCGGCACGCTCTCCGGCGACGTCAAGGCCCTGCGGGCGGACAAGGTCACACTGCCGAGCGTGCGGCTGGTCGACCCGAACATCGTTCAGCAGACCTATCAACAACTGCAGGGTTTCAAGAACTATTACGCGTTCCCGGATGTGCTCGATATCGACCGTTACAACGTCAGCGGCACGCAGCAGGAGCAGGTAATCGCGGTCCGGGACATCAACGTCAACGGACTCACAGCTAACCAGCAGAACTGGATCAACTCGCATCTGGTTTATACCCACGGCTACGGGGTCGTGGCGGCACCCAGCGATAGGGTCGACGCCGACGGCAAGCCTCAGTTCAACGAAAGCGACATACCGGTCAAGGGCAATCTCAACGTGAGCCAGCCCCGGGTGTATTTCGGGGAGAACTCGCCGCCGTACTCGGTAGTCGGAGCGCCCGGAAAGACGACGCCACGCGAACTGGACTATCCGACCAGCGACGCGAGCG
>JBDUDX010000111.1:0-9360 GCA_040002735.1 Frankiaceae bacterium
ACGCCCGCATCCGCCGCGTCAGTCGTCGAGTGATGCGCGCGGGTGCCAAGATCACGGAGGAGTCACCGGCCGCGGCGCTGCACGACCTGCGGAAGCGGTGCAAGGAGTTGCGCTACCTGCTGGAGTTCTTCGGTGGGCTCTACGACCGCTCCGCGACCGGCGCCCTGGTGACCGCCCTGAAGGGCCTGCAGGACAACCTCGGCGAGTTCCAGGACACCGCCGTCCAACACGCAGCGGTGGACGGGTTCGCCGAAGAACTGCTAGCCGACGGGGGCACACCCGCGGCCACGCTGCTCGCCCTGGGCCGCCTCGGCGGCACTCTTGAGCAGCGCCAGCACCGGGCTCGGGCCGAGTTCGCCCAGCGATTCGCGGCCTTCGCGGCGCCGGAGAACCGCCGGTTGATCGCCGACATGACCGGCTCGCCATGAAGGTTGCCGGATGAAGACACTGGCCTCGTACAACATCAAGGGCGGCGTCGGGAAGACCTCTACCGCAGTCAACCTGGCGGCCCTCGCCGCGGCTGAGGGCTGGCGCACCCTGCTGTGGGATCTCGACCCACAGGGCGCCGCGACGTACCTGTTCCGTATCCGACCGCGGGTGAAGGGCGGCGCGCAGTCGCTGATCAGCGGACGCCGCGACGTCGAGCTGGCAATCAAGTCGACCGACGTCGACGGGCTGGACCTCCTGCCGGCCGACTTCTCCTACCGGCACATGGACCTCGCGCTCGATGACGCCAAACGGCCGGACCGCCGGTTGCGGCGGATCCTCGCGCCGCTGGCGGCCGAGTACGACCTCGTCGTGTTGGACTGCCCGCCGAGTGCCTCGCTGGTGTCCGAGGCCATCTTCACCGCCGCCGACCTGCTGCTGGTCCCGCTGATCCCGGCTCCGCTGTCAGCTCGGACGTACGACCAGCTCACCGAGTTCGTCGACACGGCGGACGGCCGTCGCCCGCTCATCCGCGCCTTCTTCTCCATGGTCGACGGTCGCAAGCGGCTGCACGCCGAGATGATCCGTGACCTGCGCGAGAATCGCGACACCATACTCGCCGCCGCCGTCCCCGCCTCGGCGGAGATCGAGCGGATGGGCTTGCGCCGGGAACCGGTCGTGGTGTCCGCACCCAGAAGCCCGGCCGCCGCTGCGTACGCGGCCCTGTGGCAGGAGTGTCGCCCGCTGGTGACCTGATTCGGGCCTACCGGCGGGCGCCGCCATGGGGGAGGATCAAACGGTGACGACCTCATCGGTACCATCGGCTGCCCCCGACGCGACGGCCCTGCTCACCGCGACCCGGCCGGCTCCGGCGGAGACCAACGGCCAGCCGCATCCTGCCGGATCTCCGCCGCAGCCCCCGGCGGGGCGGGACAGCGGCCCGGCGAGCATGTCGCGATATCTCAATCGCGAGTTGTCCTGGCTCGACTTCAACGCACGGGTACTGGCCATCGCCGAGGACGACACCATCCCGCTGCTGGAGCGGGCGAAGTTCCTCGCCATCTTCGGCAGCAACCTCGATGAGTTCTTCATGGTCCGGGTCGCCGGTCTGCAACGCCGCCGCTCGATGGGGGTCGCCTTGGCGTCGCCGGACGGGCTCTCCGCCAGCCGCCAACTCGACGCGATCGCCGCCAAGGCACAGACCCTGGTCGATCGCCAATCCCGCTGCTTCGCCGAGTCGGTACGTCCCGGGCTCGCCGACGCCGGCTTGGTGATCGTGGGCTGGGACGATCTGGAGCGGGAGACCCGGCACCGGCTCGACCGGTATTTCCGGGCGCAGGTCTTCCCCATGCTCACCCCGCTCGCGGTGGACCCGGCGCACCCTTTCCCGTACATCTCCGGCCTGTCGGTGAACCTCGCCGTGCTGGTCCGCGACGCGCATACCGGGGAGCAGCACTTCGCCCGGGTGAAGGTCCCCAACAACCTGGCCAGGCTGATCGACGCCGGGGACGGGCGGTTCTTGCTGCTCGAGGAGCTGGTGGCTACCCACCTCGATCAGCTCTTCCCGGGCTTCGAGGTCGCCGAGACCCACCTCTTCCGGGTCACCCGCAACGCCGACCTGGAGGTGGAGGAGGACCGGGACGAGAACCTGCTCCGCTCCCTGGAACGGGAGCTGGACCGGCGCCGGTTCGGGCCGGCCGTCCGACTCGAGGTCGCTTCCTCGATGACCGAACCGTTGCTGGCCCTGCTGACCGGCGAGTTGTCGGTCTCGGCCGGCGATGTGGTGCGGGTCGACGGGCTGCTGGACCTGTCCTGCCTGATGGAGCTGTACGGGGTGGATCGCCCGGACCTCAAGGACGAGCCGCTGGTCCCGGTGACGCATCCCCGGCTCTGCGACCCTGACGTCGATCTGTGGTCGGTGCTGCGCGCTGGCGACGTGCTGGTGCACCACCCGTACCACGCGTTCGGCACCAGCGTGCAGCGCTTCGTGGAGGAGGCGGCGGCCGATCCGGACGTACGGGCCATCAAGCAGACGCTGTACCGCACTTCCGGTGACTCGCCCATCGTGGCGGCGCTGATCCGGGCGGCGAAGGCCGGCAAGCAGGTGGTCGTCCTGGTGGAGATCAAGGCACGGTTCGACGAAACGGCGAACATCGGCTGGGCGCGAGCGCTGGAACGCGCCGGCTGCCACGTGGTGTATGGGTTCATCGGCCTGAAGACGCACTGCAAGACCTCGCTGGTGGTCCGGCACGAGCCGGGTGGGGTACGCCGGTACGCCCACGTCGGCACCGGCAACTACAACCCCAAGACCGCGCGGCTGTATGAGGACCTCGGCCTGATGACCGCCAACCCGGATGTGTGCTCGGACCTCACCGACCTGTTCAACGTGCTCACGGGATACTCCCGCCAGACCGAGTACCGGCGGCTGCTGGTGGCGCCCAGTGGCTTGCGGGCCGGACTGCTGGAGCGGATCGAACGCGAGATCACCTCCGCTCGGGAAGGTCGCCGGGCCGGCATCCAGTTCAAGATGAACAGCCTGGTCGATGAGGAGTGCATCGAGGCGCTGTACCGGGCCTCGCAGGCGGGAGTATCGGTGGACTGTGTCGTTCGCGGCATCTGCTGCCTACGGCCGGGCGTCCCCGGAGTCTCGGAGAACATCCGGGTACGGTCCATCGTCGGCCGCTTCCTGGAGCACTCCCGGGTCTACCGCTTCACCAACAGCGGCGAGCCCGAGATCTGGATCGGCAGCGCGGACCTGATGCATCGCAACCTCGACCGGCGGGTGGAGGCACTGGTCCGAGTCGAGGGGGACAGCGCTCAGGCGTACCTCAACGAGCTGATGGCCCTGGCGCTCTCCGACGACGTGGTGAGCTGGGAGCTCGCCGCCGACGGGAGTTGGCGGCAGTTGGCGACGAAGGACGACGGCACGCCCCGCGTGGACCTGCAGCGGCTCCGGCAGCGGGCCACCGCCCGGACCAGCGCCGGCTGAGGGAGCGACTCAGGCCAGGAGGGCTTCGGCCATCGCGAGGTCGGCCGGCTCGGTGACCTTGAGATTGCGGGTCGATCCGGGGACCACGGCGATCGGCACCCCAGGCAGGTAGCGCAGTACCACCGAGCAGTCATCGGTGGCCTGGAAACCCGCGCCGACATCGGCGTCGGCCAGCTCGTACGCCCGCTGCAGAGTGGCGAGCCGGAAGCCTTGCGGGGTCTGGCAACGCCAGAGTCGGTGCCGATTCGGGATGTCGGTGATCAGGCCGTCGTCGACCTCCAGGATGGTGTCTGACGTGGGCATCGCGACCGTGACCGCGGCGGCCGTACGCAGCACCGCCAGGCAGTCGGCGATGGTCTGTCGGTCCACCAACGGTCGGGCAGCATCATGGAACAGCACGTCCCACTCCCCCGCCAATTCCTGCCGGAGCGCTGCCAGCGCTCGGCGGGTTGAGTCGGTACGGGTTGCTCCGCCGTCGAGTATCTTCCGCACCTTGCGATAGGGGCCGGCGGCCACAATGCGTTCGGCCGCGGAGCGGAAGCCGGGCGCCATGACCAGCAGGACCCGGTCGATTCCCGGCGCGGCGTCGAAGGCGGCGATCGAGTACTCCAACATCGGCCGCCCAGCCAGTTCGAGCAGCTGCTTGGGGACTTCGGTGGCCATCCGGGTGCCGGTGCCACCGGCGAGGACCACCGCGACCGCCGGCCGGTCGCGAATCCGGTCTACGCTGCGGGTCGCGGCTACTCCCACTCCTCGTCCTCGGCGTCCCACTTCTCATTCCGTTCGGCCACGATCTGCTGCCAGTTGGCTGCCGCCTCCCGGGTCGGATACGGCCCCATCCGCTCAGTATCCCGGCAGCCGGACCGAGGCTCCACGGCGTTGTGGGTCAGACACCAGTACCACTCTTCGTCCATCACGCCCGGAACTATGCCCCATGTCAGGGCGCTTCAATGGCGTGAACAGAAGGCGCCGACATGACTACACAGAGTAGTGTGAGCGCACCATCCCCTCGCCTCAGGAGCCGCCATGACGATCGGCGCCAGCATCTTCCTGATCGCCGTCGGCGCCATCCTCGCCTTCGCCGTGCACGCCACCGTGGCCGGGTTGGACATCCAGGTCGTCGGCTACATCCTGATGCTGGCCGGCATCCTCGGCCTGGTCCTCAGCATGCTTGTCTTTGGTCCACGGCGGCGCGTCGTTCCCCGGGCCGATGTCGTGGAAGAACGGACCGTCACCCGGGACCGGGATGTCTACTGAGCGAGGCGACAGTTCCCTCAGCGCGCCGCGAAAGACCGCCGGTACGCCTGCGGAGTGACGCCCCGCCGCCGGCCGAACTGCTCCCGCAGGGCCGCCGCAGTACCGAAACCGGCCCGCCGGGCTACCTCCTCGATCGGCAGGTCCTCCTCCAGCAGGCGCTCGGCACAGAGCAGTCGTTGCTCGATGAGCCAGCGATGCGGAGTGGTGCCGGTCAGTTCGGCGAAGTGCCGAACGAACGTCCGCGGCGCCATCGTCGCCCGAGCCGCCAGCCGAGTCACCGGCAGGGGCTCGTCCAACCGCTGCACCGCCCAGTCCAGTACGTCGGCCAGCACATGATCCTCGTCATGGACCGGAACCGGCGCCTCGACGTACTGCGCCTGCCCGCCGTCCCGCTGCGGGGGCACGACCATCCGGCGAGCGACCACGTTGGCGATGGCCGGGCCGTGATCCTGACGTACGACGTGCAGGCACAGGTCGATCGCCGCCGCGGTTCCGGCCGAGGTGAGGACCGGGCCGTCCTCGACGTAGAGCACCGTCGGGTCCACGTCGACCGCCGGGTATCGCGCGGCCAACTCAGCGGCGTGGTACCAATGTGCCGCCGCGCGCCGGCCGTCGAGCAGCCCAGCGGCGGCGAGTACGAACACTCCCCCGCAGAGGCTCATCACCCGGCCGCCGCGCGCCACGGTGTCGCGTAACGCGGCGTGCAGCGCCCGCGGCCCGGCCTCGGTCCCCGGCGTACCGCTTCCCGGTACGACCACCAGGTCTGCCGCGGCGAGGCGGTCCAGGCCGTACGGGGTGCTCACGGTGAAGCCGAAGGCACTCCGTAGCGGCCGGCGCGTGACGGACACGACGGCGAAGTCGTACGCCGGTACTCCCTGGGCGGACCGGTCGATTCCGAACACCTCACAGGCCACCCCCAACTCGAAGGCGGCAACGTTATCGATCAAGGCGACGGCGACGTTGAGCGGCATACTTCCAGTGTGGCAGAAAACTTACGCACATCGACAGATCTGCCACTGGCGGGAGCGGCCCTCCGAGCGCATCATCGAGGTATGGCTACGTCAGTCCTCTTCCTCGTCTTTTTCATCGCTCTCGCCATCCTGGGCCCGATCTTCGGTGCCGACACCCGTGACGGCCAGGACTGGTCGCCGCTCGAGCGCCGCATGCACCACAGCTGAGCCCTACCCCAGTACCCAGCGAGTTGCGGAGCGCGGGAAATCGACCTCTCTCCAGGCCAGCACGACGTGGGGCCGCATCGCGTACACGCCCTGCGTGGGGCCGGGATCGGGCCGAAAGTCGTACTTCGCGTGGTAGGCATCTGCGAAAGCAGTACGGTCGCCCGCGAACTGCAGCACGTTCCCTTCCAGCACCACCACGTCGTCGCCGCTCTCCAGATGGATGACGGCAGCGGGCCGGTCAGCCAGATTCCGCCCCTTGCGCGAGGCCGGGTCCGTGGAAAAGACGACGCCATCCTCCAGCCACAGCCCCCAGACCGGCATGGCGTGCGGCCGGCCGTCGGGTCGCGTGGTGCAGAGCCAGTAGTTACGAGCCGCGGCAAGTCGCCTCACCACGTCCGGCCAGTCCAGCTGGCCGTCAGCTTCCGCGGCGACGCCGTAGCCGGTCGGCATCTGTGGTCGGTCGCGCACGTCGGCCTCCGGTGGAATCAGCCCCAGACGGTAAACATTGCCGGATCAGCGAGCAGCCGCGCCAGGTCGGCCAGGAATACCGCGCCGCCTTGCCCATCGACGATGCGGTGGTCGAAGGAGAGCCCTAGCTGGGTGACCTGGCGGATGGCTAGCTCGCCGTCATGGACCCACGGCATCGGGCGGACGGCCCCGAGGCACAGGATCGCTGCCTCGCCGGGATTGAGGATCGGCGTACCGGTGTCGACGCCGAACACGCCGACGTTGGTGATCGAGATGGTGCCCCCGGCGAGGTCGGCCGGTGTGGTCCGGCCGACGCGCGCGGTGTCGGCCAGGTCTTGCAGCGACCGAGCGAGATCCGGCAGCGCCAACCGTCCGGCGTCCTTTACATTCGGCACGGTCAACCCGCGCGGTGTCGCGGTGGCGATACCGAGGTTGACGTACTCCTTGACGACGATCTCCTGTGCCGCCTCGTCCCAGGAACTGTTCAGCAGCGGCTGCCTGCGGATCGCCAGCAGCAGTGCCTTGGCCACCAGTAACAGCGGGGAGACCCGGATGCCGGCGAACTCCGGCAGCGCCTTGATCCGGTCCAGCAGCTCCATCGTCGGGGTGACGTCGGCGGTGACGTAGACCGTGACGTGCGGCGCCGTGAAAGCGCTGGCCACCATCGCCTGAGCCATCGTTCGCCTGATGCCCTTGATCGGTATCCGGGTCTCCCCCGAAGCCGGGCGCGGGGCGGCTAGTGCGGCCGCCGGGGGGGCCACCGGGGCGGGTCGCGCCGCGGACTCGACGTCCGCGCGGGTGACCGTCCCGCTGGGTCCGGTACCGATCACCGCGCGCAGGTCCACCCCGTTGTCCCGGGCGAACTTGCGGACCGGCGGCTTGGCGAGCACCGCGGTCCCACGCGACGGTTCGCCGACCACCCGGGCGGCGTGTTCGCCGACCGCGACGGCGGAGACCCGGGCCGGCGGCGGCGTGGGCAGCGGCCCGGCACTGGTCAGCCCGGGTTTGCGGGGCCGGCGCTGGGCTGTGACGGTCTTGGGCCCGTACCCGACGAGTACCGACGTTCGCCCACCCGGAGCCGGACCGCCGATCAGCCCCGGTTCCACGGCGGTGTCATCCGGTGGGTTCGCGATCAACGCGGAGGGGATGCCCGGCACTTCGATCGGGGCGCTGCCGGGCTCGGTCTCCACGGTGATGATCGGTACGCCGACATCGACCAGCGCTCCCTCGCCGAAATGCAGTGCGGCGACCACCCCGGCGTAGGGGGACGGCACCTCGACCGCCGCCTTGGCGGTCTCCACCTCTACGAGGGGCTGGTTCAGCCGAATGGTGTCCCCGGGCTTAACCAGCCACTTGAGGATCTCCCCCTCGGTGAGTCCCTCCCCGAGATCGGGGAGCTTGAACTGCAGCAACGCCATGGGGACCCCTGGATTTCAGAAGGCGAGCGAGCGGTCGACGGCGTCCAGTACCCGGTCGAGATCGGGGAGGTACTCCTCCTCCAGCCGCGACGGCGGGTACGGAGTGTCGAACCCGCCCACCCGCAGCACCGGCGCTTCCATCGTGTAGTACAGCCGCTCGGTCACCCGGGCAGCGATCTCTGCGCCCATCCCGAGGAAGACCGGCGCCTCGTGCACCACGACGAGTCGCCGGGTCTTCTCCACCGAGGCGAGCACCACCGGCCAGTCGATCGGTGACATCGAACGCAGGTCGAGAACTTCCAGGCTGCGGCCCTCCGGCTCGGCGGCGGTAGCCGCCTCCAGGGCGGTCTTCACCATCGGGCCGTACGCCACCACGGTCACGTCGCTGCCCTCCCGGACCACCCGCGCGGTGTGCAGCGGATCCGGCGTCAGCGACTCGTCGAGGTCGGCCTTTTCCCAGTACCGCCGCTTCGGCTCGAAGAAGATGATCGGGTCGTCGGCGGCGATGGCCTGTTGGATCATGAAGTAGGCGTCGATCGGGTTGGACGGGCTCACCACCTTCAGGCCCGCGGTGTGGGCGAAGTACGCCTCCGGGGACTCGCTGTGGTGCTCCACCGCGCCGATGCCGCCACCGTAGGGAATCCGGATGGTCACCGGCATCGGGCAGGAGCCGCCGCTGCGGTAGTGGATCTTCGCGAGCTGGCTGACGATCTGGTCGTACGCCGGGTATACGAACCCGTCGAACTGGATCTCACACACCGGCCGGTATCCGCGCAGCGCCATCCCGATCGCGGTCCCGACGATGCCGGACTCGGCGAGCGGCGTGTCGATCACCCGGGCTTCGCCGAAGTCCTTCTGCAGCCCGTCGGTGACCCGGAAGACACCACCGAGCTTGCCGACGTCCTCACCCATGATCAGGACCTTGGGATCGGCCTCCATCGCCTTCCGCAGACCGATGTTGATCGCCTTCGCCAGTGTGGTCCAGGCCATCAGGCGCTCCCCGAGAAGGTGTCGAGATAGGCCGCGAACTGCGCTCGCTCCTCGTCCAGCAGGGGACTGCCGCCCGCGTACACCGCGTCGAAGAGGGACAGCGTCGGCGGGTCAGCCATCTCCAGGCAACCCTGGCGGATCCGCGCCGCCAACTCCTCCGCGGCAACCTCCACCTCGGCGAAGAAGTCCGCGTCGGCGAGTTGTTGCTTGTAGAGGAAAGCCTTCATCCGTTCCAGCGGATCCTTCAGCTTCCAGGCTTCCAGGTCGGTCGCCACCCGGTACCGGGTCGGGTCATCGGAGGTGGTGTGCGCACCCATCCGGTAGGTGAACGCCTCGATCAGCGTAGGGCCCGAGCCCTCCCGGGCGCGCCGGAGCGCCTGCCGGGTCACCGCCAGCACGGCAAGTACGTCGTTTCCGTCGACCCGGACGCCCGGAAAGCCGAAACCGCTGGCCCGCAGGTAGAGCGGGATCCGGGTCTGGCGCTCCAGCGGCTCGGAGATCGCCCACTGGTTGTTCTGGCAGAAGAACACCACCGGCGCGTTGAAGACGCTGGCCCAGATGAAGGCTTCGTTCACGTCACCCTGGCTGGACGCGCCGTCGCCGAAGTAGGCCACCACCGCGTCATCGGCGCCGT
>JBDUDX010000112.1:0-17510 GCA_040002735.1 Frankiaceae bacterium
ACCACGCCCAACCCCTCCCCCAAGCCATCCGCAGCCACTTCGGGCTGTGACCCGGTCACTGCAGGAGCGCCGGGTCTCTGCTCCGCCGAAGCGCAGCGGCGAGTTCGTCGAGGCCCATGGACCGCCGACGGGCGTACAGTCCGAGACCGTAAAGGACTGTCGCCAGTGCGACGGTCGCGGTCACCACGGGGACGGATATGCCGAGAACGATCCGGGCGACCAGCGGTAGTACGCCGAAGCATCCCACGCTCAGCAGGGCGACGTCGCGACCACTTCCCGAGAACGGTCGCATGTCCATGGCCCGGGAGATCATCGTCAGCGGCAGCAGATTGTTCACCAGAATCGCAAGCGCCCACCCGATGGCCGCCCCGAGGATGCCGTGCCGGGGAATCAGGATCAGGTCCGCCACCACGTTGGTGGTCAACGCGCAACCGGTGTTGAGCACACTCCAGCTGCTCCGGCCGGCCATCAGCAGGATCGAGTCGACCGAACCACACGCGGTGGACACCAGCATCGCGCTGCACAGCACGCTTACCGCGACCGCGCCGGTGGAGTAGCCGGAACCGAAAACCTGCAACAAGGTGGGTGCGAAGACGGCGAAAGACAGATACAGCGGCCAGGTCGAGGCCATCAGCCACGTGGTCGAGGTCTGGTACACCACAGTGGCCCGACGGTGAGATTGGGTCGCCAACAGCTGGCTCATCTTCGGTGCCGTGACCTGCTGAATAGCCTGCACCGCCATCAGTCCCACAATGAGGAAACGGCTGGCAGCGGCATATACCGCGGCGTCGCCAGGACCGCGAAGCGATCCCACCAAGATGACATCGAGGCGCTGCAGTGCGACGGCGAAAAGCCGGGACACGCCGCGGAACGCGCTGAAGCGCCAAAACTCGCGGGGCGTCACATCATCGTCAGATGAGCGCGTCTCGGTCGGCTGGTCCGCCGAGGCGGCGAAGACGCCGTACCGGCGGCCGTGCAGCCGACGCAGCCAGGCGATCGCGACGGCCAGGCCGGCGAGGTACGGTGCGGCCCAAGCCAGGCAGAGCAGGAACATGCTGTGTCCCGACAGCAGCTGCACCGTGGCCACCGCGCCACACTGGACGGCCACCCGGCCCACGCGTTCCACCAGCGCCGTTGGCCGCATCGCCCCGTAGCCGCGGGTCGCGGCGAGCAGCACGTTATACGCCACCGCCACGGGCAGAAACGGCGCCATGACCCGGATGGCCGTCCGGAACTGGGGTGCGGCCGCCGAGCCAAGCAGACCGGATAGTCGCGGCGCGAGGACTTCGATGACGACGGCGAGCACGACGCTCAGGCCGGCCACCGGTATCAGCGCCGCACGCAGGACCAGCACGGCATCCCTCGGTCGTCTCAAGGCACGTGCCCGCGCGATGTAGCGCAGTACTCCGGTATCCGCGCCTAGGGCAGCGGCCGAGGTGACGATCAGGAAGAACGCCGTGACGACGAAGAACGTGCCGGCCGCGGCACGGCCGTACCCACGGGTGATCTGCACCAGCAGCACGGTGTTGAGCACCGCGCCGCCGAGGGCGGCCAGCATGTTCAGCGTGCCCCCGCGAGCCAGGACCGCGATATCCCGCTGCGACCCGGTGGACGACGACGGCGCAGATGGGGTGGCGGACCTACTCACGTCGGTCAACCCGCAGCAGGCAGCCGGCGGGTGTTGAAGTAGGGATCCTCCACCAGCTTTCCGAACGCGGCTAACGCAGCCGGATATCCGCGCAGCGTCCAGATGTTGCGGTTGCCTTGACCGTCCAGCCGGATCGCATCAAAGTAAACCACTGCCTTGATGCGCGGGAACCGCGTCTTCAGCGTCTGCTGGGCGTCCCGCAACCATGCCTCCCGTTGGCCCGGCGCGCCCGCCGGTACGCCGAACTCGCCGATCATCAACGGCTTCGGGTGGCTGGCGGCCCAGTCGTAGAACCCCTGAAAGACGTCCCCGAAGCTGCGCCAACCGCCCACCGACGGACCGGTATAGCCATCCGCGCAGAGCCAGTCGACGGCACTATCGCCGGGGTAGAAACTGTCAACCCGGTTCTGTGCGTAGCCAAAGGATGTCGGGCACCACACCCACTGCGCGTTGGTGGCGCCCTGTCCGGCGAACACTGATCGCAGATGTCGCCACGCTGCCACGTAGTCGGCTCCCGAGCCGACGGTGCCTGCCACGGCCGGCCGGTCCATCTCCCAGGACCATCGCAGCAACACCGGTACACCCAAGGCACGGACCGCATCGGCGCGCTGCTCGATCAGCGCGTCGTCGGCACCGCCGGCGATGGCGGTCGTTGAGGACCCGGCCCAGGAGATCATCGGAGTGCTGCCCTGACCGATCGCCGCGCGCTCGGTCTGCCCCGGAAACGGCTCTTCCCATTTTCGGTACACGTGCACGATGTCCAGGCGGCGACCGATACCCCGCTGAAGCGTACTGACCGCCGTGGTGACATCCCGACCGTCGGCCGCAGTCGGTTTCACCCAGGCACCGACGAGCGCGCCGGTCGCCGGCACGATGGCCGAGCCGGTCGGTGGGGTGCCGGTCGGCGGTGTGCCGGACTTCGTTGGGCTGGTCGTGGCGGTAGGGGTCGTGGTGGGAGTTGACGACCGGTGAGACAACCACAGCGCCGTCCCGATGCTGATGGCCACGAGGACGACCAGGGCAGCTACGGCGATCCACCGGCTGAGGGGTACTCCGTCCGGTGGTGTCCCTGCGGCTGGATCAGGCGTCGTACCAGCACGAAATCCACGCATGAAAACGGAGCTCCCGGAAGGAATCGATCCTCAAGCATACGGCTGATCTTCTGGACACCGATCGGACATAGGGATGTTGCCACGGTGACGACCGGTACCGGGCGGTAGGTTCCTCAAGACGTGCGGGCCAGCGGGAGGCCGATTTTGCCGGACTATTGATCGGAAAATCCGCTCCCAGCGAACACAACCACTGGCCGCGGCGCTGCGCCGACCTGCCGTGCAGACATAGCCGTGTTCCCCACGGCCTTTGCGCCAGGCAGACTACAATCGGGCGCCGAACCTTCCCACTCGCCTCCTGTCCCGTTTCCGACACCGCTTATTGCTCTCTGTATTGCGGTCACAGACGAAGCCAGCGAGCCTCAGCGCTCAAACCTGGCGGGGCTACGAGGTTCGGCCAGGCTCCGCGAATTGTCAAAGCGTAACCACCGACGATAATCGCGATCAACACGACCATTGATTCGTTGAGGTTCTTTGTGAGAGTCACATCAACGCCTTATCCACCAGTGCTCCGCCAGCCACTACCACCAGAACCGATACCACAAGATTTGATATCAGACTAAGATTACCCAGCGTGATTATGATGAAGAACGCGGCTAGCGCCAAGACAATTTTCACTTAACGCCTGCTCCGGGACTTGCGCGTTCGTCGGCGTGACAATCCAACCTCTGGCGTGGGCGAGTCGGTGATGCCGCCTGAGCGCAACCAATCGCGAGGCCCGGTTCCAGTTGACCACCGCGATGCCTTCTTCCCGTTAACGTTAAGAAATTGGCGAGGAAAATGATGCGGAGGCCAACCCGCCGAAGCTCGTTGACGCCAATCCGGTTCCGCGTGAGAGGTGGCTCGCAATTGCGTGTGAGCAGAACGGTGGGAGACACAAACACTCAAATGCCTCGTCCCGCGGCGTGTGCCCAACGCAGGACCGATTCCGGCCGCAGCAGCCCGAAGCTGACGAGTAGCGCGAGGTAGGGCCGCCGCTCGCGCCAGGACAGCCGTAACGCCTGTACCGCCCAATGTGCGGCCTCACGACGGTGCCCGAGGCCGCTATGGGCAAAGGCCTTCTGGCCGTAGATCCGAGCCAACCCGGTCGGGTCACCGGCGAACTCCGGATGTTTGGCGAGTAGGTAGTCCAGCGCCAACAGAATGGTTTCCCAGCGGCCGGCGAAAAAGGATGCTTGGTGCCACAGGACCCGTACCAGCGGTTCGGGCACCACGCCGATGGTTCCATGGCGGGCGGCCCGAATGATCCAGTCGTAGTCCTCGCCGTAACCGCCTGGGATCTCCTCGTCGACCTCACCGATGCTGCCGACGAAGGCAGCTCGGCGTACCACGACGGTCGAGGGGTGAGCTTCGAAAGAGCGGCGGCGGATCAGTCCGGCCAGCGTGACGTCCGCCGGCGTGGGTACTCGCTCGGTGAGCTTGCCGACGTAGTCGATGACGATGCCGGTGACAACCGTGTCGTAGCCCCCGGCCAGGCATTGAACCTGGCGTCGCAATTTGCCGGGCAGCCATATGTCGTCGTCGTCGCAGAAGCTCAGCAAGTCAGCGGTACTCGCCTCCGCACCACAGTTGCGGGCACCGGCGAGACCGGGGGAGCGGTCGTTGGCCACGATCCGTACCTGGCGGCGCCCGGACTGACACTCCAGCGAGTATTCCGGCGAACTCTGGTCGAAGACCACGACGACCTCGATCCGCCCGTCGTAGTCCTGTTCGAGGGCCGCGGCTACCGCCCGCCGCAGGAAGTCCGGCCGATCGCGGGTGGCAATCACCACCGAGACGTCGGGTGAACTCACTGGGAGTCCGGGGTCAGCGTCCTCGGTAGCGACCGCGGCACCCCGGTGGCGGGCACCGGGCGGCCCGCTGCCCGTTCCCGCCACGCCATCGCGAAGACCGCGGTGGCGATGGGCAGCCCGAACGGGATGAGTTGGTAGAAGAACATCTCCACCAGCACCAACCCGACCACGATGGTGGCGGCGATACCGAATGGCCGGCGATCCCGCCGGGTACGGAAGAACGCCCCGATGAAGAAGGCCACCATCAACCCGGCGCCGACGAACCCGTGACTGAAGGAGATCAGGTAGATCAGGCCGTGCGTGCCGATCGGAGGCGGTGCACATCGCGGACAGTTGGGGGTAGCGCCGGCGGCGATGGAGGAGACATTGCCGTACGGCTTACGCGTGGAGCCCCAGCCCAGAAACGGGGAGTGGGTGGCACCTTGCAGCGCCGCGGTGGCGAGGTAGGCACGTCGGGTGTCGCTATGCCCGTGCGCGAGCCGCTCACTCACCACCGTGTGCAGCGGAGTGGCCACGAACGCCACCCCGCCGACCAGCGCAGCGGCGAGCGCCATCTGAACGATCCGAATCCGCCCCCGCAGAACCATGACCATGACGATGTAGGCCACGCTCAGCGCGATGGCGATCCACAGGCCACGGTTCAGCGAGTAGATCACCACCACGGCGCAGACGGCGAGGATGGGCGGAGCCAGCCAGCGGCGCCACCGCTGGCCCCCTTGACTCCCGGGTGCGAACCAGGACAGCACGAAGAAGGGCAACAGCAACGACAGGTTCGCCCCCCATTCGTTGGTATAGGCGAAGGGCGCAGCCGGTCGCGGTGTCTCGTAGCCGAGGAAACCCTGTACCTGCGCGAAGTTCGGATGTATCAGCTCGCGCAGGTAGGACCCTTTGCTCACCAGGTGGTGCGGCAGTACGTACTCCGCAAGCGAGGTGAAACCGCCGTGCGGAAACAGCATGCCGGCCACCCCGCCAACGACGGTGACCACGAAGAGGAAGCCCAGCATCCGAGCAAAGCGCATCGCTGGCAACTGCGCCGGGCTGAGGTTCGCAATGTAGATGAGCAGTACGGATGCACCGATCAAGGTGCCGCTGCGGCTGAGGAAGGGCAGCAGGCGTTCGCCGAACGAGCCCGGCTGCGTGCCCGGTGCGACCTTGCCCAGCATCAGAACTCCGAGGAGCGTCCACGCGGTGAACAGCAGCCACAGCCCGCTGCCGCTCGGCAGGACGATGTTTCGCCGACGCAGCAGGCTGAACGTCATCGGGACGGCAAGCAGCGGCACGATGAGGAAGGCGATCCCGAGCGCCCACCAGATCGGGAAGCCGACGAACAAGGCGGTCACCGGCCAGGACGGTGACAGGATCCGCCGACCGGTGACCCGGGGGGGAACCGACGTCGGAAGCGGCCGGTCGAGTACGGCGCTCACAGCATTTGTCCCGCCGGGACCGTCCACGACGGCGTCCACCCGAGCAGTTCGGTGAGGCGCGCATCATGCGGAGCGAAGTAGTTCTGCAGCCGCCGGCGCACGGCCGCCGGCATCGCCGACCTCGGGCGCGCGTTGGCGTGCTCGGAGCCGGAGAGCTGCCACGACGGTAGCCCGAGAAAGTCCAGCAGCCGGTCGTACTGCTCCTGAGGATCGGCGAACAGCCGGGCGCTGTCGAGCACCAGGACGGACTCCGGTGGGAACAACTCAAGCAGCCTTTCCAGCTGGTCGGCGTAGCAGCCCCGAGAGGCGTACGCCTGGTGTTGATGAGCCAGGGAGAGATAACGCGGGTCGGCAATCATCTTCTCCTCCTCACCGGCCAGCCGCTCGGGCTCCAGGTCGAGCGCCACCGGGAAGGATTCCGTCTCGAACCCGCGCGCGAACTCGTGGGCGTAGGCCGAGTACGCGCGCTCCACCGGATCCCGCAACGACACGATCAGCTTGATGCCGGGCAGGTCCTTGGCGATCCGGGCCGGCGCCAGGGGGTGAAACATGTAGTACGGGCTGGACTCGCCGGTGATCGGGGTGGCCCCCCCGTGGCGCAGCCGAGCCGGTAGCGCCAACGGAAAATGCCCCCGGTACCATGCCGGTCCGCGGGAATAGGACACGTCGAAGTAGTGCACGCCCTTGTGCAGAGCGGCGGGTGCCACGTTGGGATGGCGGGCCAGCAGCCGGTGCAGTGACGTGGTGCCGCAACGTTGCGCGCCTACCACCAGGAAGGAGGGTTGCAAGCGCAGCGGGGCGGTCAACCGCCCGGTGGTACCCACCGACGAGCGCGCGTAGCGGACCGCCCGGTGACGCAGCGGCGAGCCTTCGAGCACCTGCCGTCCCTTCTTCCTATCTGGCCGGCACCGCGGGTAGTCCACCGACCGGCCACGCGGTTCGATCTTCGGCTCGCCGTACTTCGACACCAGGAGGTCCGCACTTGAGGTCGCCCGCTTCTGGTCGGGCCGGTTGCGGGAACGAACGGCCGGTCGATGGTCGAAATGCAGCCGGTTGCACCCTTGCCGCCCACTGTAGCGATCGACTACGGGCGTCGAGGGCATTATGAGACGGTCAAGAAGCTGGCTGTCCCTGCCGGCAACGCCGTACTTCACCGGAGGGAATCGTCCTGGACCGGCCGGACCCGGGTATGTCCGCGAGCCTCTGTGGCGCTCCGGCGCTGCGGGTCGCCTTCGTCGCCGGACTCGGCCGCAGCGGAAGCACCCTGTTGGACCGCATCCTCGGCCAGGTCCCCGGTTGTGTGAACGTGGGCGAGGCGTCCCAGGTGTGGCGGGCACTGAGTGGCGGGGTGCCCTGTGGTTGTGGCCTGCCGGCCCGGCAGTGCCCGTTCTGGTCGGTCGTCATTCCCCAGGTGCTCGGTTCCTGGTCGCCGGAGAAGCTCGCTGAGGCGCTGCGGCTGCAGCGGCGCGTGGATCGACTGCGTTACCTGCCAGCGCTGATGCTGCCGGTGCGATTCGGCCGTCGCAACCGTGACGTGCGTAGCTATGCCGAACTGTTGACGGCCTTGTACGCCGCGGTGGCCCACACCACCGGCGCCGCCATCGTGGTGGACTCCGGTAAGCACACCTCAACGGCCTACCTGTTGCGCCACGTTCCCGGCATCGATCTCCGGGTCATTCATCTGGTCCGTGATCCGCGTGGCGTCGCCTACTCCTGGACCAAAGTCGTCCGGAAGTCCGACCACGCCGGCGCACCGGAGATGCCTCGGCAGGAGCCGACCCGAGTGGCCCGCCGCTGGTTGATCCATAACGTGTTGTTGAGCATCCTGAGCCTGCTGGACGTCCCCCGGCACTTCCTGCGGTACGAGGATCTCGTCGCTGCTCCGCGCGACCGGGTGATCGAGGTGGGCCGCTTCCTCGGTATGGATGCCGACGCGTCCAGGATGCCGTTCCTCTCCGACCGGGTGGTGGACCTGCGCCGAACGGACCATACCCTCGCCGGAAATCCGATGCGCTTCCAGCACGACGCGATTACCGTCGCCCTCGACGAGCAGTGGCGCACTTCGCTGCCGGTCGGTCGGCGCCGAGTGGTGACCGTGATGACTGCCCCGCTGCTGCGGGCTTTCGGCTATCAGATTTGGCCGAGCAGGGCCACGCCAGGAGAGCATCGCTGATGCGCGATGCGCCGCCGCGGCCGCTGCTGGTTACCGGCATGCCCCGCTCCGGCACGAGTTGGACCGGCCGCATGCTGGAGTTCAGCGGCCGCGTCGTGTACGTGAACGAACCGATGAACCCCGGACATCCGCCCGGTCGCTCGCCCGGAGTGCTCGCGGCGGACGTGGAGCATCAGTTCCAGTACATCGCCGATGGGCTCGACGCCACGTTCCTGCCGGCCTTCCAGGACACCGCCCGGCTGCGCTACCGGCCGGTCGCAGAACTGCGGCGCAATTCCGGCCCGTACGACGTCGCGCGGATGGTCAAGTACGCGATGGCCTTTGGGCTCGGGCGGAGGCTGGGACGGCGGGCCATGTTCGACGACCCGTACGCGGTGCTCTGTACGGCGTGGTTTGCCCAGCGTCTCGGCGCGGACGTCGTTGTGCTGATCCGCGAGCCGGCCGCCGTGGTGAGCAGTTGGCTGCGTTTCGGCTGGGACATGAACTTCGATGAGTTGCTGCACCAACCGCAACTGATGGCGGACCACCTCGAGCCGTTCCGGGAAGACCTGGAGCACTCCCGGGACAGCGACGCGCTCGGCCGGGTGGCTCTGCTGTGGAACGTGCTGTACTCCGTGGTGCAGGCGATGGGCGCGGTTACGCCACAGATCCGGGTGATCCGCCACGAGGATCTGGCGGCCGACCCGCTGCGCGGTTTCGGGCACCTGTACGCCGAACTGGGGCTTCCGCTGACCGACGAGGGCGCCCGATCCATCACTCGCGCCACCAGTGGCGGCGACGACGGTGGTCGCCCGTTGTCATGGTCCTTCGCGGGTGGTCTGCCGTCCCGTACCGGATTCCAGCGCCAAGACAGCCGGCGCGCCGCCACGTCATGGCGCTCCCGGTTGTCTGCGGAACAGATGACCCGCATCCGGTCCATCACCGCACCGGTGCGCGACTCCTACTATCCGACAGCGCCATCAACCGGCTGACACCTGCCCCGCGACGACTGCGCGCAGCGATTCGGCGACCGGGCGCAGTCGGGCGCCCATGGCGTCCTGCGAGTCGTTCTCGTAACGCAGCAACAGCGAAAGCAGATAGCACCCGAGGAGCAGTTGTCCTTGCTCCCGGGGCATACCCATGCCCGCCGCCAGCGTCGCTGCGTCCCGGCGGACGCGGGCCGCGGCTGGCTCGACAGTCCCGTCGCCGTGAAGTCGGCTCTGCAGCGCGTAGTGGTAGGCGTCGAGTCCGACCGGTACGTCGGTCTCGTACCGCTCCCAGTCCCACAGCAATACGCAGCGACCGTCCCACGCCATGTTCCATTTCGTCCAGTCGCCGTGCCAGGCGCCGAACGTGACCGGTGCTTTCCCCCAGCGCCCGTTGGCGGTCAGGTGGATCGCCAGCAGTGCGTCCCGGGTCCGTGGGTCGGGAAGGGCCGCTATCTGCTCGCGCAGCTTGGTCCAGAACCGACTGTCCTTCAGGGCGCGCACCTCGGTGCCGGCGTGGGTCGCCAATCCCCGCATGGCGTCCATCGGGAGCTCGCCGGGTTTCCCGCGGCGAGCGGTACCGATCAGTGGCGCAAGGGCCAACAGACTCAGGTCCCGCCACGTCCCGACGTGCAGTACGTGCGGGGGCTGCACCGGACCCAGTCGCGTCGGCACCAGCCCGGCGAGCGTCGTCGCTTCGGCACTCACCAGGCTCCGGGTCAGGGCATTCCAGCCGACCTTGACGAACGCAACGAGGTGGCCGGCGGGAGTGAGAACCTGCAGTACCGGCTTGCGATTGGCTCGGATCGGTCCGACCGCCAGTGCGATCAGCACGTCGGGACCGAAGACTCCGCGCAGGTACATCTCGATGCTGCTCGGATCTGCCGGCGAGCCCGGCGCCGTGCAGATATAGAGCCGGTCGCGCATGACGTGAGGACCCAGGCCGGCGCGAAAAACCAGCGCCGCCGCGCGCCGCCCGGCCTGCTGCCGACCCCGGGTTCCCGCGCTGGGCCGCAACACCGCCCGGGCGGCCGCCCGCGGTGAGCCGAGCGGAAGAAGCAGTGCTGGGGCCCGCCGGTTTGGCGCCACGAGATACTCGGAGAGAACGATTCCGGCGGTGGGTCGGAGGTCGCGGCGACCCATCTCGACGGTGAGCGGCGGTGGCCACAACAGCCGGCTCACGGCATCCACCCCGCCGTCTCCGTCAGACGCGGCGGGGCGAGGTAGCTCCTCGCGGGTTTGCTGCCATCGCCATCGCGGAGTCTTCAGCACAGTGTGGCGGGAGCCGGGAAGGTTCGAGGGCGTCATCGCTCGCTGAGCGAACTCCCTGCCGGGGCCAGCACTACCCAGGTGCTCCCCCGAGAGAGTCGGATGGCACTGCGTTTGCGGTCGAAGTAGTTGGTGCCGGCTTCGTACCCGCGGCGCTGCCAACTGCCCACGATGCAGCCGGTCGCACTGCAGACGGTTGCGGAGCCGACTCCCAGCACGTTCGGGGTCAGCACGGTCGCCCCGGTACTGCTCTTGAGGTAGACGGGCTGGTACGGCGTCACCTGAAAGATCAGGTTCGCCACTGCCAGGCCGCCGTCGGCGGTCCGCAGGGCCTTGCCTCGCTCGGTACGGTGCCACAGCCGATCGGCGGAATGCGTCCACTCCTCGCCGAACCCGGTCGCCACGTCGACCGTCACCGTGGTCGCCTTGGACGGCGTCGTCCCGGCGGTCGGCCCAGCGCCCGCCGAGAAGGAGAAGACCGTTTTGGGAGAAGTGGCCTTGGTCGCTCCCGATCGCAAACTGTCCACCGGAGCGTAGGTCGATGAAGTCGACGTGCCGCGTCGCAGAAAGGCAGTGGGGTGAGCCAGCGCGTTGACCGTCACGATCGGCGCCTTCTCCAGCATCTTGACGAACTTCACCGTCCCGCCGGAGTAGGCGAGTACGCCGCCGAAGACGGTCGCCACCTTGCGGTCCAAAGGCGTGGTCGGTCCGACCGGGCCCACGGAAGGGGAATTCCGAGATTGGAAGACCGCTAGTTGGCGACTCCGGTCGGCTGCCGGAAATTCTTCGTACACCACATCCGCGTCGGGCAGGCCGGCGGTCTCCGACGGGCCGGTATTTGCCCGCAGGGCGACGACCACGACCGGTCGGTCCCGCACGGCCGTCGAGACGGCGGCACCGGTGAGCAGGGCCACACTCGGCGGAGTGGACGCCGTCGGGGAAAGCCGAGGTGACGTGGGCGCTGTGGAGGTCGTGTCACGAGTGCGGACCGGCTCAGTCGGTGCGGCCGCGGGCTTACTCGTCGAGTCACAGCCGGCCACGCCGAGGGCCGTTCCGAGAAAAGCCGTGGTCAGGCCGGCGAGCAGCCTTCGCCGAAGTCCTTTCGGTACGTTACCCGAAGCCATCCGCCGGGTCAGCTGCTGGTGGACGCCGCGGAAAGTGCGGCCTGCCCGGGGCGCACCGTGACGTTCGAGCGCGAATGTGGCGCCGGACCGCCACCACGCCGGGGCCGATCGACCAGGACTGCGCCCGCGAACGGCACGCCGACCGACGCCAATTCGTGGCTGGCAGCCCGTACCTCGTGCTCCCGGGTCGTCCCAGCCGGCACGCTGAGAATAACCGCGTGCGCGAGCGGCGCCAGGGTCTGAGCGTCCGCGCTGCTGGTCACGGATGCCGTGGTGATGATGACGTAGTCCGCTGTGCGCTGCAGCCACTCCAAGAGGTTGCGTCCCACCCTGGTGGCCATCACCTCGCCGACCGGGGTGGTGCCGAGGCCGGTGCCGATCACGGCGAGGTTGGGTATCCCCGCGGGGTGCTGCACCAGTTCCTCGCCGTACGCCTCGTGCTCCACGGCGTCGGAGAGCCCACGGTCATTGCCGAGCCCGAACGCTGCGGTGGCCGGGGAGTTCCTACGGGTGTCGACGAGCACCACCTTCGAGCCGCCTCTGGCGAGCAAAACGGCGAGGTTCGCGCCCACTTCCGCACTGGGACTGTAGTTGCCCACCTCGGTGAACACGACGACGCGACCGGGACCGTCGGATCGTTCTCCGTCACCTGCCGTCGGCAGCACCTCGGCGCCGGTTCCGCTGCTGCGCGGCCGCCGCTCCTCGGCAAAGAGGCCGAGGAGGACGGATCGCAGTCGGCGATAGGCCTCCAACGTCGCGCCGGAACCGCTAAGCGTGGCGAGCGGGCCGCCGCGCTGGCGGC
Organism: Frankiaceae bacterium; assembly: GCA_040002735.1. Taxonomy (GTDB): domain Bacteria; phylum Actinomycetota; class Actinomycetes; order JADGOV01; family JADGOV01; genus JADGOV01. The sequence continues at coordinate 12,308 of JBDUDX010000112.1, forward strand.
CCGCGGGGACGGTGACGAAGACGGGCACCCCGAGCGTTCCTTCGAGGTCTTCCACGGTTCGTACCCGGTCGTCACGTCGATGCCGGAACATCGCGAGCAACAGGCCCGCGAGCCCGCCGATGGCCAGACCGATCGCGATATTCAACGGCAGCGACGGGCTGCTCGCCTTCTTCGGCAACTCGGGCTTCTGCACCTGCGTTCCCGGGTCAACGTCGAAACCGGTGAGTCGGCTGATCGATCCGCGGGTGTCGGTGAGCTGGGACGTGAGTGACTGCTGTTGGCTGGTCAGATACGCACGGTCCGGGGAGTTGCTGGCGGTTCCGGCGATCTTGCCGCTGACGTCCAATAGTTGAGAGGTGATGAAGGCGGATTGCTTCTGGAACTGCACCAACTGACGCTTGGCGTCGCCGGTGGCCTGGTCTTTGCGATACTTCAAATACGCGTCGGTGAAGGATTGTGCCCCCTGCTGCGCTTCTCTGGGGGTTGACCCCGAAAACGTAATCTGCATCACCTCGGTGTTGGCCGGTACGGTGATGCCCACCGCCTGAGTGAGTTGATCGAAGGATTTCGCCGATTTCAGCCGCGCTTTAGCAGCATTGACCACCGCGGCGCTATGGACGAGCTGTGACTCGGTGTCGAGGTTCACCAGATCGGCGGTGCGCTTAGCTGCATCTTCGGGGTTGAGAATGATCGGCTTCACCAGCACGGCAGACATGGCTTCGTACGTCTTGGCCTGCTTTGCGGTGTAGGCGGCGGCCAGCAGGGCACCGAGGAGCGTCAGGAGCAGAATGAGCCACGCCTGGCGACGAAGCAACCTGCCGTAGTCAGCGACCTGAACGCCGGCGTCCCGGTCGCTGCTTGTCTGCATCAATATTCTCCAGCGTAGTTGGGCATGCAAGCCTCACCGCGTGCCAGCGATCACTCCAAGATACCGGACGGCGACGTTTCCAATCGGAACAGCGACCCCTTCACTCGAACGGCGCACATCAGTTCCGACGTCGCCAAACGGAGCGCTAGTAGGCACCGTCCGCCCTGAGCACCGCGAAGGCGGTCTTCCACAAAATCATGAAATCCATCGCCAGGGACCAGTTCTCCACGTACTCCAGGTCCAGTCGGACCGACTCGTCCCAGGTGAGATCAGATCGGCCGCTCACTTGCCATAGACCGGTCAACCCGGGCTTGACCATGAGCCGGCGTTGAACGTCGGTCTCATAGTGGGCGACCTCGCTGGGCAGCGGTGGACGTGGCCCCACGAGTGACATGTCACCCTTGAGCACGTTGAGCAGCTGCGGAAGCTCATCCAGGGAGTAGCGTCGAAGCCAACGACCCACCGGGGTCACCCGGGGATCGCGACGAATCTTGAACAGCAGGCCGTCGGCGCGCTCATTCCTGGTGAGCAGCGTCGCCAACTGCGCCTCCGCGCCGATGCGCATCGATCGGAACTTGTAGATCGTGAACGGTCCGCCATTCCGTCCGCAGCGCACCTGACGAAATAGGACCGGTCCCGGCGACGTCAACCCAATGGCAATACCCAAGGCCAGCATCACGGGGAACAAGAGCGTCAATGAGATCAGCGCAATCGTACGGTCAAAGGCAGCCTTCAGCAGCCGGCGACCGCCGGAGAGCTCCGGCTCTTCCACATGCAGCAGCGGCAGGCCGGCCACCGGACGGATGTGGATCCGCGGACCGGCCACATCGGTGAGTGCCGGCGCCACCAGCATGTCCACGCCGGTGCCCTCCAGGTCCCAGGACAGCCGGCGGAGGGCCTGTGCCGACACCTCGCCGCGAGCCGCTATCGCGACCGTCGACGCTTGGGAGGTGCGCACGGCCGTGGCGATGGAATCGAGATCCCCCATAACCGGGACGCCTTCGATCACGGAGATTCGCATGGGCCCGTGCTGGTCGATGCAACAACCGATCACCTTCATGCCGGCATACCGGGCGCGTTGGGTGCTGCGGATCAGGTCAGCGACCCCGGCGGCGCTGCCCGCGGCGATGACCCGGTACACACAGCGGCCCTCCCGACGCAGCTGAAGCAGCGCCTTGCGGACGGCATAGCGCGCCAACAGGGACACCACCGTCGCGAGCGGTAAGGCGATGACGACGAAGCGCCGCCCCGTGGTGAGCTGAGTGGCATAGGCGACCGTTGCGATGCAGGCGATGACCCGCAAGGCGGCGTTACAGGTGCGCTTGAACTCCTCCGAGCCGAGCGTGAGGTATCGGGACTCGTACGCCCGGCTCAGCCACATGGCGCAGAGCCAGGCAGCGACTAACGCGGCGGTGATCGCCGCGTACCGCCGGCCGGGCAACGCAGCCCCGACCCGAACCAGGTAGGCCGCGGCGCAGGACAGCAGGATGGCCGTGAAGTCAACCAAGACGACGACGGCGACCAGCCGGCGCTCCCAGTTCACCGATACCCGATAGTTCCCGGGGACGCTTCGGCTGCCTTGCACTGGCACCTGCGGGGCGGCGGCTGCGGTCAGGTCAATGACCCGAGTCGAGGACAGCATCCGACGGGCGTCCGAGGACTCGGGTGGCACCGGCCCTCGGCCGGGGAGCTCGGTGTCACGGCTGGCAGCCGTGGGTGTGCGATCGCGCGCGCGGTGGACTGCCGCTCGGATCACGCTGCGTCACTCCGTTCCGCTAGCGATCTGCTCTCAAGCTGCCCGGTGCACGCAAGGCCGGGGTGGGACTATTCGCCCGGCTCGACCCGATTGGGTACTGTGCCACGTCCGCATCGTCCGGGAGGATCTGCTGACCATCCAAGCGGGCGGGGTACTGAGCGGCCATCCTCCGAACGGCCTATCACGACGGGAACCGTTATCGCGGTTCTGCCCTTGTAACCATACGTAAGACACCGTTGCACGGTGTGCGGCGCCTCTCGGGCCAGCGGGCGCGACAATCTCACCAACAGTGCCGCTACCCTTGACCCGGAGTCCCGGCGACCACTCGTGGCGGACCACTCTGGTGCAGCAGGTACCCATTGATCGTTTCCTACGGCGTGGCGCGGCGCCGACGGGCGCGCGTCGCTGACCAGCTTTGGAGGAGTTCCATCCGTGGTTGACCATCTGATCCCCCCGCACGGCGGGGAACTCGTGAATCTGCTCGCTGATGCGGACCGGGCTGCCGAGATCGCCAAGCAGTCCCGGGATTGGCCGTCGTGGGATCTCACCGCACGCCAGGTATGTGACCTGGAACTGCTGTTGTCGGGTGGATTCTCGCCGCTGCGCGGCTTCCTCGGCGCCGCGGACTACACGTCGGTGTGCTCCAGCATGCGGCTCACCGACGGTGCGCTGTGGCCGATCCCGGTCACCTTGGACGTGCCGGAAGAGTTCGCGGCCGGGTTGGAGCCGGGCAGCGCCGTGGCCCTGCGGGACCCGGAGGGCGTCATGCTCGCCGCGCTGACCGTCGAGGACATCTACCGGCCGGACCTGGCCGCGGAGGCGCAGCAGGTCTTCGGTACGACGGACCTCAAGCACCCCGGCGTCGCTCATCTGCTGCAACGCAGCAATCCGGTCTACCTCGGGGGACGGGTCGAGGGAGCGCGGCTTCCGCTGCACTACGACTACAAGGAACTCCGCCAGACGCCCGCGGAGTTGCGGGCTATCTTCACCGACCGCGCCTGGCGCAAGATCGTCGCTTTCCAGACCCGCAACCCGCTGCACCGCGCGCACCAGGAGTTGACCCTGCGGGCGGCCAAGGAGGTCGGCGCGCACCTGCTGATCCACCCGGTCGTCGGGATGACCAAGCCCGGGGATGTGGATCACTACACCCGGGTGCGCTGCTACCAGGCGATCATGCCGTCGTATCCGCACGGCACGGCGTTGCTGTCGCTGCTGCCGCTGGCCATGCGGATGGGCGGCCCGCGGGAGGCGCTGTGGCACGCGATCATCCGCAAGAACTACGGCGTCACGCATTTCATCGTCGGGCGTGACCACGCCGGCCCGGGGGCGGACTGCAACGGGAAGGATTTCTACGGCCCGTACGACGCCCAGGACCTGCTTCGCGAGCACGAGGCGGAGTTGGGTGTGACGATGGTGCCGTTCCAGCTGATGGTCTACGTCGAGGACCGGGACGAGTACCTACCGGTCGACGAAGTGCCGGAGGGGGCGCGGACGTTGTCCATCTCCGGCACCGAGCAGCGTCGCCGGCTCAACCTCGGCTCGGAGTTGCCCGCGTGGTTCACCCCGCCGGCGGTCGCCGAAGAGTTGCGCAGGTCCTACAAGCCCCGGTCCCAGCAGGGCTTCACCGTGTTCTTCACCGGCCTGTCTGGCTCCGGCAAGTCCACCATCGCCAACGTCCTGATGGTCAAGCTGCTGGAGATGGGCGGCCGGCCGGTCACCATGCTCGACGGCGACCTGGTCCGCAAGCACCTGTCGAGCGAGTTGGGCTTCTCCAAGGAGCACCGGGACATCAACATCCGGCGGATCGGCTGGGTCGCCTCGGAGGTCACCAAGAACGGCGGCATTGCACTGTGCGCGCCGATCGCCCCGTACGAGTTGACCCGCAAGGACGTCCGGGCCATGGTCGAACCCAACGGCGGCTTCGTCCTCGTCCACGTCGCCACCGCGATCGAGGTCTGCGAGGAGCGCGATCGCAAGGGTCTCTACGCCAAAGCCCGGACCGGTGTGCTCAAGGAGTTCACCGGCATCAGCGACCCGTACGAGGAGCCGACGGACGCCGAGGTGGTCATCGATACCGGGGAACTGAGCGCTGAGGAAGCCGCCCAGGAGATCCTCCTTTGGCTCGAGCGGGAGAACTTCATCGGCGCCCCGTCGTAGTTCTGGCCGGCCGTTGTCCTGCTCGACATCGACCAGCATCACGTGGTGGCGATGGCCTGCAGCACGTCCTGCCGAGCTGCTCGCCGGGCCGGCAGGACGGCCGCCAGCACGCCGATTATTGCCGCGAGCACGACGTAGAGGGCCAAGGATCCCCACGGGATGACCAGGGTCCGAATCCCTTGATCGCGCAACGCCCGCACCAGGGCCCAGCCGAAGCCAAGGCCGACTGGGACGCCGAGGATGGCGCCGAAGACTGAGATGATCACCGACTCCAGGCGCACCATGCGGCGGAGTTGTCGACGGCTCATGCCTACCGCTCGGAGCAGGCCGATCTCGCGGGTCCGTTCAAAGACGCTGAGCGCGAGCGTGTTGACGATGCCGAGTGCAGCGATCAGCACCGCCAGCGCCAGGAGTACGAGGAC
>JBDUDX010000113.1:0-5367 GCA_040002735.1 Frankiaceae bacterium
GAGCGTCGGTATTCTGGCGGCATTGCCTCCAGGCCTGAGGAGCTTGCCACGTGCCTGATCCCCGCCCGGCTGCGGTTATCGTGCTCGCTGCCGGTGAAGGCAAGCGGATGCGGTCGGCCACACCCAAGGTGCTCCACCAGATCTGTGGCCGCTCGTTGCTGGGGCACGTGCTCGCCGCCACCGAGGCGCTGGAACCGGCCGGCACGGTGGTTGTGGTGGGTCACGGCCGCGACCACGTGACGGAGCACCTCGCTGAGGTGGCGCCGCATGCGGTCGCCGTCGTACAGGAGGAGCAGCGGGGCACCGGGCACGCCGTCCGCACGGCGCTGGCCACCGCGGAGGCGCTGGATGGAACGGTCGTGGTGGTGCCGGGGGATACCCCGCTCCTCACTGCCGCCAGCCTGCACGAACTCGTCGCGCTGCATCAACTGCGCGGCGCCGCAGCCACCCTGTTGACCGCCGAGTTGCCGGATCCGACCGGTTACGGCCGGGTGCTGCGCGACGGCGGCGCCGTACTCGGTGTGGTCGAACACCGGGACGCCGATCCGGCCCAACTGGGCATCCGGGAAGTGGCCACGTCGGTGTACGCCTTCGAGGCGGGTCCCCTGCGGGCGGCACTGGCCCGGCTCTCCACCGACAACAGCCAGGGCGAGGAGTACCTGACCGACGTCATCGGCATCCTCTCCCGCGACGGCGCCATCGTGGCCGGATCGCAGCTCACCCAGTGGGAGCAGGTACTCGGAATCAACGACCGTCTGCAACTCGCCACCGCCGGCCAACTGCTCCGGGACCGCATCCTGCACGACGCGATGCTGGCCGGGGTCACGGTGCTGGAGCCGACCACCACCTGGGTCGACGTGGGCGTTCGCCTGGAACCGGACGTCACGCTCCTACCCGGCACTCGCCTGCACGGCAGTACCGCCATCGCCGCCGGCGCCGTGATCGGCCCCGACACCACGCTCACCGATACCACCGTCGAGGCGGGCGCACAGGTCCGCTCCAGTACCTGCAACGGCGCGTACATCGGACCCCTGGCGACCGTCGGGCCGTACACCTACCTGCGGCCGGGCAGTTGCCTCGGCCGGGGCGCCAAGGCGGGGGCCTTCGTGGAGATGAAGGCCGCCGAGGTGGGCGAGGGTGCGAAGGTCCCGCACCTGACCTACGTCGGCGACGCCACCATCGGGCCGGGAAGCAACATCGGCGCGGCGACGGTCTTCGTCAACTACGACGGCCAGGCCAAGCACCGCACGACCGTGGGAGCCGACGTCCGGATCGGCAGCGACACCATGCTGGTCGCTCCGGTGGACATTGGCGACGGCGCGTACACTGCCGCCGGTTCGGTGATCACCGAGGACGTACCGGCCGGAGCCTTGGCGCTTGGCCGAGCGCGGCAACGCACTATCGAGGGGTGGGTGGAGCGGTCTCGACCCGGTACGTCGTCCGCCGATTCGGCCGCAGCAGCCCTGGCGAACGATCGGCCAACCGAGGAGCAGCAGTGAGCGGGATCTCCATCAGCGGGCGCAAGACGCTCATGCTTTTCTCCGGCCGGGCCCACCCCGGACTGGCTAAAGAGATCGCCAGCGAACTGGGCGTGTCCGTGGTGCCGATGAGCGCGTACGACTTCGCCAACGGCGAGATCTACGTACGGTTTCAGGAATCCGTCCGCGGCAGCGATGCCTTCGTCGTGCAAGCGCACAGCGCGCCGATCAACGCGTGGTTGATGGAGAACCTGCTGATGGTCGATGCGCTCAAGCGGGCCAGCGCCAAGCGGATTACCGCGGTGATCCCGTTCTACGGGTACGCCCGGCAGGACAAGAAGCACCGCGGGCGGGAGCCGATCTCGGCCCGGCTGATGGCCGACTTCTTCAAGACCGCGGGCGCCGACCGGCTGATGGCCGTTGACCTGCACACCAGCCAGATTCAGGGCTTCTTCGACGGTCCGGTCGACCATCTGTTCGCCATGCCGCTGCTCACCGACTACGTCTCGCACCGCTACACCGGCTGCGACATCACTGTGGTCGCGCCGGACGCCGGCCGGGTGCGGGTGGCCGAACGCTGGACCGACCGGCTGGGCTGCCCGTTGGCGATCATCCACAAGCGGCGCGATCCGGACGTGGCCAACGAGGTGAAGGTGTTCGAGGTCGTCGGGCAGGTCGCCGGTCGTACCTGCATCATCGTCGACGACATGATCGACACCGCCAGCACGATCACCAAGGCGGCCGAAGCGCTCTTCGACGGCGGCGCCACCGACGTGGTCGTGGCCGCCACCCACGGCGTACTCTCCGGTCCGGCCGTGGACCGGCTGAAGAACTCCCGAATCAGCGAGGTCGTGCTCACCAACACGCTGCCGATCCCGGCGGAGAGCCAGTTCGACAAGCTCACGCTGCTCTCCATCGCGCCACTGCTGGCACGGGCGATCCGCGAGGTCTTCGACGACGGCTCGGTGACCAGCCTCTTCGGCGGGAATGCCTGACCGGCTCACCCGGTCAATCGCTGCACGGCCCGGGCCGCCAGGATTCCCCCGATCGCCAGCGAAGCGGTCGCCGCCGGCGAGGGGGCGTTGAGCACGTGCAGTACGCCGTCCCCTTCCGCGAGCCGGAAGTCGTCCACCAGCGACCCGTCCGCATCCACAGCCTGCGCCCGTACCCCGGACGGACCGAACACGAGATCCTCGCCGCGCAACGAGGGCACGTACCGCTGCAGGTCGCGCAGAAACGCCTTCTTGACCACATCCCGCCAACTCTCCTGCGCGCCTACTCGCCAGTACCGGCGGGCGAGGCGGCGGAAGCCGGGTGATCGGAGTACGTCCACCACGTCGCGCGGAACGACGTCACGCCGCCGGTAGCCCTCCCGGGCCAACGCCAGGACGGCGTTCGGACCGGCCCACACCTCGCCGTCGTGCCGGCGGGTGAGGTGCACGCCGAGGAAGGGCAGGGCCGGATCGGGTACCGGATAGATCAACCCGTGAACCAGATGCCGGGCGGAAGGCACCAGCGAGTAGTAGTCCCCCCGGAACGGCACGATGGACGGCAGCGGGTCGCCGTCCGGCTCGGCGGTGAGTGCAGCAATCCGATCGGAGTGCAGGCCGGCGCAGGTGACCAGCAGCCGGGTGGTCACCCGGTCGCCGCCGGTCAGGTCGAGGGCACGGCCGCCGGTCGCCGCGGAGATCGCGGTCAGTTGCCGGCCCAGCAGCAGCCGGCCACCGGCCGTCGTGACGTCCTCGGCGAGGCTGCGCGCGACCGCAGTGAAGTCGATGATCCCGGTCGGTGGTACGTGCACCGCCCGGACGCCGACCGCGTGCGGCTCGTACTCCTGCATCTCCTCGGGACCGATCATCCGTACGCCCGACACGCCGTTCGCGACGCCGCGCTCGTAAAGCGTCTGCAGCCGGCCGAACTCGCCGGCGTCGGCGGCCACGATCAGCTTGCCGCAGCGTTGGAACGGGATGCCGCGGTCGGAGGCGTAGGACTCCATCTCCGACTTGCCCGCCACGCACAGCCGCGCCTTCAGCGAGCCGGGTACGTAATAGACCCCGGCGTGCAGTACGCCGGAATTGTGACCGCTCTGGTGCGCGGCGACCACGGGCTCCTTGTCGATCACCGCCAGCCGCAGTTCGGGGCGTGCCTGCAGGAGCCGGTACGCGGTAGCCAATCCCACCAACCCGGCACCCACCACGACGACGTCCCAGTCGGTACGCAGACTTCCCCCTTCGGCCGGCCCCGTCCGGGTCGGAGTCTAGAGGCGAGCGCTCTCGGCGACGTGTGCTCGGGCGTATCGCCCAGCTAGACTGATTCTTCGCGCGCGGCTTCCGGCTGCACGCCCACCGCCGTAGGTAGCTATTGAGGAGTTCCACCGTGTCCGAGGTCCGCATCGCCGCCGAACCGCGTAACGAGTTCGGCAAAGGTGGGGCTCGGCGCACCCGCCGCGCAGGGAAGGTGCCGGCGGTGCTCTACGGCCACGGAACCCCGCCCCGGCACATCTCGCTGCCCGCTCGGGAATTCTCCACCGCGCTGCGTACCGATGCCGGCATGAACGTGCTGCTGCACCTCGACGTGGACGGTGGTACCGAACTCGCGCTCGCCAAGGCGATTCAGCGCAACCCGTTGCGGGGCAGCATCGAGCACGTCGACCTGATCCTCGTCCGCCGCGGCGAGAAGGTGACCATCGACGTGCCGGTCACCCTCATCGGTGAGGCGGTACGCGACACCGTTGTCGAACAGCTGCTCATGACGCTGTCCCTGGAGGCGGAGGCTACTGCCATTCCGCAGGGCCTTGAGGTGTCCATCGACGGCCTCGACGTCGGTGCCTCGATCACCGCGGGTGAGATCGCCCTGCCGGCTGGCGCCACCCTGCAGATCGAACCCGACAGCCTGGCCGTCCACGTGCTCGCCGCGCAGAGCGCCGAGGCATTCGAGGCCGAGCTGGCCGAGGCACAGGCGGACGTTGCCGGCGAGCCCGTCGAGGGCGACGTCGTGCCGGACACCGACAGTGATGCGGGCGGCCCGGAGTCGAGCCCGTCCGACACCGACGCCTCAGCGGGCGCCTCCACCTGAGACCTGGCTCACGTACACCTCACTCGTGCCCGAAGATCGCTGGCTGATCGTCGGCCTGGGCAATCCCGGCCCGTCCTATGCCGGGCACCGGCACAACGCCGGGTTCCTGGTCGCCGAGCTGCTCGCCGAACGGATGGGCGGTCGTTTCAAGGCCCACAAGGGTCGGGCCGACGTGGTCGAGGGCCGGCTGGCTGGCCGGCGAGCGATCTTGATGAAGCCGAAGTGTCACATGAACGATTCCGGCGGCCCGGTCGCCTCGCTACGGGACTACTTCGGCGTGCCGATCGAACGGATAGTGGTGATCCATGACGAGTTGGATCTGCCGCTCGGTTCGCTGCGGTTGAAGATCGGCGGCGGCGACAACGGCCACAACGGGCTCCGGTCGGTACGCAAGGCGCTCGGCAGCGGCGAGTTCGCCCGGGTGCGGTTCGGCATCGGACGGCCACCGGGTCGGATGGACCCGGCCGACTTCGTGTTGCACGACTTCTCCGGTGCTGAGCGCAAAGAGTTGGGGTTTCTGGTGGACCGCGCCGCCGACGCTACGGAAGCGCTGATCACCGAGGGTCTGCTCGCGGCCCAGAATGCCTTCAACAGCTGAGCCCACCGGGCAAGGGGAGTGCCGGGGAGGACCGCGAACCTAAACTGAGCTGCGTGCGCTCTGGTGCGGTCGCGGTCCTCGCCGGCTGCCTGGTACTCGGCGTGGCGTGTTCCTCCGGTAGCCGGGGCGCCGGCGGCACGAGCCCGACATCCCCGCGTTCTCCGTTCCCCAGTTCCGCCAGTGGCGGCCCGGCGGCGGCTGGGGTGACGGTGGTGG
>JBDUDX010000114.1:0-13422 GCA_040002735.1 Frankiaceae bacterium
CCGTGGGGCGACCGTCGGCCGGCCGATCCCGCAGCGCGGTGACCAGCGCCTCGGCCGCCGCGATCAAGGCGAGCACCACCAGCACGGCACCGGCTCGACGTGCCGACCCGCCGCTGCCCGACCAGCGGGACGGGGACGGGGACGGGGAGCGCAGCGGCGGCCGCGGCGGCGGTGGCGGAACCACGGCGGCCTGCGGCGGAATCACGCCGGCCGGCGGTGCCAGCCGCGGCGGCTCGGGCGCGCCGGTCGATTCGGCCGAGCCCGAGGGCAATCGCACCGTCCGGTCACCGACGTGGACCGGTCCGTCCATCGGCAGCGTGCGGGTGCCGGCGTCCGTGGTCGCGATCACCGCGTTGAGGGCCGCCCGCGCCGCCGGGATCGTCGGTCGATCGGCTGGGTTCTTGGCGAGCAGGCTGCGGATCACCGGTGCCAGCGGCCCGGCCGCCCGGCACGGCTCGGGTTCCTCGTACATCACCGCGGCGAGGGTGTGCATCGGGTCACCGCGGTCGTACGGCGGATGGCCCTCGACCACGGTGTACAGCGTCGCGCCGAGCGCCCACAGGTCCGAAGGCGGCAACGCCGGTGCGCCGGTCGCCCGCTCGGGCGCGACGTACGCCGGCGAACCGACGATCATCCCGGTCCTGGTAATGGTGGTGTCTTCGATGCCACGCGCGATGCCGAAGTCGGTGAGCGTGACGTGCCCGTCGGCCCGGACCAGCACGTTCGACGGTTTGACGTCGCGGTGGACGATGCCGGCGGCGTGCGCGTTCTCCAGCGCCGCCAGTACCGCCAACCCGATCCGGGCGGTCTCACCCGGGGTACGGGGACCATCGGCGCGGATGATTTCCGACAACGTGCGGCCGTGGTGGCGCTCCATCACGATCCACGGCAGGCCCCCGTCGGTGACCACGTCGTACACCTTGACGGCGTGCGGTGAGCTGATCCGGGCCGCGGCCTGAGCTTCCCGCAGGCTGCGTTGCCGCAGTTCCTCCTGCTCCTCGGGAGCCAGCGTGTCGGGGAAGTGCAGCTCCTTGAGCGCCACTTCGCGCCGCAGCAGCAGATCCTCGGCGAGCCAGACGGTTCCCATGCCGCCGCGACCGAGAACCTCACGAAGCCGATAGCGGCCGGCGACGGTCCGTACGGCGCTGTCGGGATGTGGCGGGATCACAGGACGACTTTCCACGGGACGACGCTTCACCGGAAGGGTATCGGCCCGTTGTACCCCGTCTCGGCGGCTCGTCCCTCACCGGGGAGGCAAAATCGAGCTGTCCGCAAGCTGCCCCGACCGGGTCGTTACAGTCGGTATCATGGCGCGCGAATCGGAATCTGGTCGGCCCATCTCCGAGGTCTACCGACCGGCGGACCTCGCCGGTTTCGACCCGGCGGTGCAGCTCGGTGAGCCCGGGGAGTACCCGTTCACTCGCGGTGTGTACCCGAATATGTACACCGGCCGCCCGTGGACCATGCGGCAGTACGCCGGCTTCGGTACCGCGGTCGAGTCGAACCAGCGGTACCACTCGCTCCTCGCCGCCGGCACCACGGGCCTGTCCGTCGCCTTCGACCTGCCGACCCAGATGGGGTACGACTCCGACGCCCCGATCGCCGCCGGGGAGATCGGCAAGGTCGGGGTGGCCATCGACTCGATCGATGACATGCGGCTGCTCTTCGACGGCATCCCGCTGGACAAGGTGTCCACGTCGATGACGATCAACGCGCCGGCCGCGTTGTTGCTGCTGCTCTATCAGCTGGTCGGGGAGGAGCAGGGCGTCGACCTGCGCAAGCTCACCGGCACCATCCAGAACGACGTACTCAAGGAGTACATCGCCCGCGGTACCTACATCTACCCGCCCCAGCCGTCGCTGCGGCTGATCACGGACATCTTCCGGTACTGCAAGGCGGAGATCCCGCGCTGGAACACCATCTCGATCTCCGGATACCACATGGGCGAGGCCGGCGCGACGCCGGTCCAGGAGATCGCCTTCACGCTGGCGAACGGCATCGAGTACGTACGGGCGGCGCTGTCCGCCGGGATGGACATCGACGAGTTCGCGCCCCGACTGGCCTTCTTCTTCGTGAGCCGCACCACGCTGCTGGAGGAGGTGGCGAAGTTCCGGGCGGCGCGGAAGATCTGGGCGCAGGTGATGCGGGAGGAGTTCGGCGCCAAGGACCCCAAGTCGCAGATGTTGCGCTTTCACACCCAGACCGCCGGCGTGCAGCTCACCGCCCAGCAGCCGGAGGTGAACCTGATCCGGGTCACCGTGCAGGCACTCGCCGCGGTGCTCGGCGGTACGCAGTCGCTGCACACCAACTCCTACGACGAGGCGATCGCGCTGCCGACCGAGAAGGCGGCCCGCCTCGCCGTGCGTACCCAGCAGGTGCTGGCCAACGAGACCGATCTCACCGCCACCGTGGACCCGTTCGCCGGCTCGTACGCCGTGGAGTCGATGACCACCGATATCACCGACGGCGCCCGCGAGTTGATGGCCAAGGTGGAGGACCTGGGTGGTGCGGTGGCCGCGATCGAACGGGGCTTCCAGAAGAACGAGATCGAGCAGGCCGCGTACCGAATTACCCAGGGCATCGAGAGCGGCGAGCGGCTGGTGGTCGGGGTCAACTCCTACGTGCGCGACGACGAGGAGCACTACGAACCGCTGCGGGTGAACCCGGCGATCGAAGCGGAGCAGGGGGAGCGGTTGGCCCGGCTGCGCAAAGAGCGGGACAACGACGAGGTGCAGCGCGCGTTGGACGATCTGCGCAAGGCTGCGGATACCTCCGGCGGCAGCGACAACACGCTGTACCCGATGCGGGAGGCGCTGCGGGCCCGGGCCACGGTCGGTGAGGTCTGCGACGCGCTGCGGGAGATCTGGGGGGTGTACCGCCCGGCCGACGCGATGTGAGCGTGGGCGGTATGGCGCGCCGATATCGGTGGGGTGTTGTTCCACTAGTCTGGCGCGCTGACGGTCCACGAGAGGGGACGCACGTGCGTCGCGGAAATCGATCAGCCCGGCTCCTGGCACTAGGTACGGCCGCGTTGCTCGCGGCGGCCGGTTGTGGCAGCAACAGCAGTGACAAGACCAGCACGCCGAAAGCGGGTGCCAGCGGTGCCAGCAGTACGGCAAGCGGCGGAACGAGCGGCAAGAACCTCCGGGTGGGCGTGGTCTACGACGTCGGCGGCCGTGGCGACAAGTCGTTCAACGACGCCGCGTACGCCGGTCTCGTCAAGGCGCAGGCGGAACTGGGCGTCAAGGGTAAGGACCTCTCGCCGGACGCCGGCGGTACCAACCGTGAGGAACTGCTCAAGCTGCTCGCAGATGGTGGTTACAACCCGATCATCACGGTCGGATTCTCCTTCAGTGACGCGGTGACCAAGGTCGCGCCGAAGTATCCGAAAACCAACTTCGCGATCATCGACGCGGTGGTGAAGGGGTCGAACGTCGCCTCGCTCACCTTCGGGGCCGAGCAGTCCTCCTTCCTCGTCGGTGCCGCTGCCGCGCTGAAGTCCAAGACGCACCACGTCGGTTACATCGGCGGGGTGAGCGTGCCGCTGCTCAAGACGTTCCAAGCCGGGTTCGACGCCGGGGCAAAGAAGGTCGACCCCAAGGTCAAGATCGATGACAAGTACCTCACCAACCCGCCGGACCTCAGCGGCTTCAACTCACCGAGCAAGGGCAAGGAGGCCGCGAACGGCATGTACGACGCGGGTGCCGACGTGATCTACGCGGCCGCCGGTGGCTCAGGTACCGGGGTCTTCCAGGCGGCGAAGGCGAAGGGCAAGCTCGCGATCGGGGTCGACTCCGACCAGTACCTCTCCGCGGACCCGTCGCTGCGACCGGTGATCATGACCTCCGCGCTGAAGCGGGTCGACGTGGCCGTCTTCGACTTCATCAATGACTTCTCGAAGGGCAAGAAGGACACCGGCGAGCAGCACTTCGATCTGAAGAACAACGGCGTCGGCTACTCCGTCACCGGCGGAGCGGTCAACGACATCAAGCCCAAGCTCGAGCAACTGCGGGCGCAGATTATTTCCGGCGCCATCAAGGTACCCACCACCCCCACGAAGTAGATCCCGTGGCCGCACCCGCCGTGGAACTGCGCGGGATCACCAAGCGCTTTCCCGGCGTGGTGGCCAACCGCGACGTCTCGCTGTCGGTGGCACGTGGCGAGGTACACGCCATCGTCGGGGAGAACGGTGCCGGCAAGTCCACCCTGATGAAGACGTTGTACGGCATGCACCGACCCGATGAAGGCGCGGTGCTGGTCGACGGCAAGGAGATGAAGTTCCGCTCGCCCAGCGACGCCATCGACGCCGGGATCGGCATGGTGCATCAGCACTTCATGCTGGCGGACAACTTCACCGTGCTGGAGAACGTGGTACTCGGCAACGAGCCGACCAGCGGCGGACGCCTCGACGTCAAGCGCGCCCGGGCCAAGATTGCGGAGATCTCCGACGCCTACGGGCTCGGCGTCGTCCCGGACCGGCTGGTCGAGGATCTCGGCGTCGGTGACCGGCAGCGGGTCGAGATCCTCAAGGTGCTCTACCGCGGCGCGAAGATCCTCATCCTGGACGAGCCGACCGCGGTGCTGGTGCCCCAGGAAGTCGATGAGCTGTTCGGAAACCTCGCGGAGCTGAAGAGCGAGGGCGTCACGGTGATCTTCATCTCGCACAAGCTCGACGAGGTACTGCGGGTCGCCGACTCGGTCACGGTGATCCGCGCCGGCACCACCGTGCGGACCGTGCGGGCCGGTGAGGTGAGCGCCCGGGACCTCGCCGAGTTGATGGTCGGCAGCGAACTGCCGACCCCCGAGACTCGGGAGTCCACCGTCACCGACACCGTGGAACTGGCCGTCCGCGGCCTCACGCTCAACGCGCCGGACGGGCGGCGGATTCTCGACGACGTCAGCTTCGACATCCACCGCGGCGAGGTGGTCGGCATCGCCGGCGTCGAGGGCAATGGTCAGGCCGAGCTGGTGGAAACGCTGCTCGGGCTCCGCGAGCCGATCGCCGGGTCGGTGAGTCTGGGCGGCCAGGACATCACCCACTGGTCGACCCGCCGGCGCCGGGAGTCCGGCATCGGCTATATCCCGGAGGACCGGCACCGCCAAGGCCTGCTGCTGGCGGCCTCGTTGTGGGAGAACCGGATTCTCGGCCACCAGACCCAGGCGCCGATGGTGCGGGGGCCGTGGATCGACCGGGCGGCCTCGCGCCGGGACACCGAGCGGATCATCCGCGAGTACGACGTCCGGACCCCGAGCGCCGACGTACCGGCGTTCGCCCTCTCCGGCGGCAACCAGCAGAAGCTGATCATCGGCCGGGAGATGAGCGGCTCCCCCTCGCTGCTGGTCGCCTCGCACCCCACCCGGGGCGTCGACGTCGGGGCGCAGGCTGCGATCTGGGAGCAGCTGCGCGACGCCCGCGCCGCCGGGCTCGCCGTGCTGCTCATCTCTGCGGACCTCGAGGAGCTGATCGGCATGTCGGACACGCTGCACGTCATGCTGCGCGGTCGGCTGGTGGCGCAGCTGGACCCGGCCCGGCTGACGCCGGAGGAGCTGGGGTCGCACATGACCGGGGCAGCGTTGCGGGACACCGGGTGACCGGGCGAGGAATGTTGCGACGCGGGCTGCTGCTGCTCGCCGCGCCGCTGCTCGCCCTGGCCGTCGCGCTGGTGATCTCCTCGATCGCCCTGCTGCTGTCGCACCACTCACCGCTGTCGACCTACTCCAAGATGGTGAGCTACGGGGTCTGCTCCAAGGCCTTCCCGGACGCGCCGTGTACCGCGGAGAGCATGGTCTCGATCCTGGACCGGGCGGTCCCGTACTTCCTCTCCGCGCTCGCGGTGGCGATCGGTTTCCGGATGGCGCTGTTCAACATCGGCGTCGGGGGCCAGTACCACATGGCGGCCGTGCTCGCGGCCGGCCTCGGGGCAGCGGTATCGCTTCCGGCGCCGCTGCACGTGGCGTTCATTCTCGCGGTGGCGGTGGTCACCGGCGCGATGTGGGCCGGCATCGCCGGGCTGCTGAAGGTCACCCGCGGGGTCAGCGAGGTGATCTCCACGATCATGCTGAACTTCATCGGCGGCGGGCTGTCCACGTACCTGCTGGTGACCTTCTTCAAGGCCGGCGGCAGCGACAACCTCTCCGGCGCCAGCAAGACGCTACCGACCTCGGCCTGGTTCCCCTCGCTGAATCCGCTTCTGAAGGCGCTGGGGCTGACCGCCGGCGACACCGATCTGTACGGCTTCGCGATCGTGGCGATCGTCGTCGGGATCGGATACTCGATCCTGCTGCAACGTACCCGGTTCGGCTTCGACCTGCGGGCCAGCGGCGTCAACCCGTGGGCGGCGCAAGCCAGCGGGGTGGCGCAGAAGGGCATGGTGGTGAAGACCATGCTCATCTCCGGCGCGATCGCCGGACTCGTCGGGATGCCGCACCTGCTCGGCTTCGCCCACAAGTACTCCAACGACTTCCCGGCGGGTCTCGGCTTCACCGGCATCACGGTGGCGCTGCTCGGCCGGAACCGGCCGATCGGCATGGTGCTCGGCGCGATCCTCATCGGTTTCCTGGAGCGCTCGGCCCAGGTGCTCGATCTCAACGGCATCCCGAAGGAGATCGTGGTCATCATGCAGGGCACGATCGTGCTCTCCGTGGTCGTCGCGTACGAAGTGGTTCGCCGGGCCGAGGTCGCCGCCGCCGAGCGTGCGGTCCGCCGCCGGCTGGACTCCGACGACGGGCCGGACGCCGGACCGCCGCCCGAACCGCAAGCGTCGGCTGCGGTGCCGGTGTGAGCACCGTCACCTCGACCAGCGGCAGCGGCGCGCCGGCCGCCGGCCGGCCCGGCACCGGCCGTCGCGGGCTGCCGGCCAGGCTCTCCGGGAGATTCTCCGGCACCCTGCTGCTGGTGGCCGCCGTGCTGGTGCTGCTCTCCTTCGTACGGGTGATCACCGGGCAGGAGGACATCACCTCCAGCGGCACCATGGGCGCCGCGCTGCGGCTGGCGATCCCGATCGGGATGGCGGGTTTGGGCGGGCTGTTCGCCGAGCGCGCCGGCGTGGTGAACATCGGCCTGGAAGGCATGATGATCCTCGGCACCTGGTTCGGTGCCTGGGGCGGGTTTCAGTTCGGCCCGTGGTGGGGTGTGCTCGCGGGCATCGCCGGCGGGGCACTCGGCGGCCTGCTGCACGCGGTGGCCACGGTGACCTTCGGCGTCGATCACATCGTCTCCGGGGTGGCGATCAACATCCTCGGCGCCGGGGTGGCCCGGTACCTCTCGGTGATCGCCTACGCCCACACTCCGGGCGGCGGCGCTACCCAGTCCCCGGAGATCAAGCGGGACATCCAGACCGTCACGCTGCCCGTGCTCTCCGGCGGCACGTTCTTCGGCTGGCATAGCCCGGACCCGCTCGGGTCTTTGGAGCGGCACCGCTGGTTCCTGGTCTCCGACCTGGCCGGCATCCTGCACGGGCTCACCGCTGGTGTCTCGCTGCTGGCGGTCGTGGCGGTGCTGCTGATCCCGGCGTCGTACTTCCTGCTGTGGCGGACCGCACTCGGGCTCAGGCTGCGGTCGGTGGGGGAGAACCCGGTCTCGGCCGAGTCGCTCGGGGTGCCGGTGTACCGGATGAAGTATCTTGCCGTGATCATCTCCGGCGGGCTGGCCGGGTTGGGCGGCGCGTTCCTCTCGATCGTCGGCTCGTCGATCTACCGGGAGGGTCAGACCGGCGGCCAAGGCTTCATCGGGCTGGCGGCCATGATCTTCGGTAACTGGCGGCCGGGTGGGCTGGCCGCCGGGGCGGCGCTGTTCGGGTACGCCGACGCGCTGCAACTCCGCGAGCAGTCCGCGGTCCATGCCCTGCTGCTGTTCACCGCGCTGCTGCTCGCGCTGCTCGCGGTGCGCTCGGCCGTGCGCCGTGCCATCCGTTCCGCGGTGTTCAGCGCGGTCGCCGCGGCTGCCTTCGCGATCTGGTTTTTCGGCAGCGATGCCGTGCCGCCGGAGTTCGTCTCGTTCACCCCGCACATCGTCACGCTGCTCGTGCTCTCCCTCGCCGCGCAGCGGCTGCGGATGCCGGCCGCGGACGGCCAGCCGTACCGCAAGGGGCAGCAGTGAGTGCCCCGGCGGTGGACTGGGCCGGGCTGCGGGCGGCCGCGGTGTCGGCGGCCGCGTTGGCGTACGCGCCGTACTCCGGCTTCCCCGTCGGCGTCGCGGGTCTCGCGGACGACGGCCGGGTGCTGGTCGGCTGCAACGTGGAGAACGCCTCGTACGGCCTCGGGCTCTGTGCGGAGTGCGGGCTGGTCAGCGCGCTGCACGCCAGCGGCGGCGGCCGGCTGCTGGCGGTTAGCTGCGTCGGCGGACCGGCGCTGTTACCCACGATGCCGTGCGGGCGCTGCCGGCAGTTGCTGTACGAAGCCGGTGGTGCGGAGCTGCTGGTGGACAGCGGCGACAGCCCGCGACGGCTCGGCGAGCTGTTGCCGGCGGCGTTCGGCCCGGCGGACCTGGCCGGTTCGGGATGACCGACTTCGACCCCGAGATGGACATGGTGGACGTGATCCGTACCAAGCGGGACGGCGGTACGCTCACCGACGCTCAGGTGGACTGGGTGATCGACGCGTACACCGCCGGCCGGGTGGCGGATGAACAGATGTCCGCCTTGCTGATGGCGGTGCTGCTGCGCGGGATGGCGCCGGGGGAGCTACGCCGCTGGACCGCCGCGATGCTCGCCAGCGGGAACCGCATCGACCTCTCCTCGGTGGCCGCGCCGACCGTGGACAAGCACTCCACGGGCGGGGTGGGGGACAAGACCTCGCTGATCCTGGCGCCGCTGGTGGCCGCCTGCGGGGCGGCGATGCCGCAGCTGTCGGGCCGCGGCCTCGGGCACACCGGCGGAACGCTGGACAAGATGGAAGCCATCTCCGGCTTTCGGGTGCAACTGGAGCCGGCCGAGATGGTGCGGGTGCTGCAGGAGGTTGGCGCGGTGATCTGCGCGGCCGGCCCGGGGCTGGTGCCCGCGGACCGCAAGCTGTACGCGCTGCGCGACGTCACCGGCACGGTCGAGTCCATTCCGCTGATCGCCAGCTCCATACTGTCCAAGAAGATCGCCGAGGGCACGTCCGCGCTGGTACTGGACGTCAAAGTCGGAACCGGCGCCTTTATGCCGACCCTGGAGTCGGCCCGCGAGCTCGCCGGGACGATGGTCGACCTCGGCGAGGCTTCCGGCGTCCGGACCGCGGCCCTGCTCACCGCGATGGATACTCCACTGGGCCGCGCCTGCGGCAACGGTATGGAGGTCACTGAAGCCGTTGACGTGCTCCGCGGCGGCGGCCCGGCGGACCTGGTCGAGCTCACCCTGGCGCTGGCCCGTACGATGGTGCGGCTGGCCGGCGTCGACACCGATCCGGCGGATCGGTTGCGGGACGGCTCGGCGTACGCCGCCTGGCAGGCGATGGTCCGGGCGCAGGGCGGCGACCCGGACGCGGCGCTGCCGAGCGCCGCGCACGTGGAGACCGTTGACGCCGCCACCGATGGCGTGCTGACCCGGCTGGACGCCCGGGCGGTGGGCATCGCCGCCTGGCGGCTCGGCGCCGGCCGGGCCCGCAAGGAGGACCTGGTCTCCGCGGCCGCGGGGGTGTACTGCCGCGCCAAGCCCGGCGACCCGGTACGGTCCGGGCAGCCGCTGCTGGAACTGCACACCGACGACGCGGGGCGCCTCTCCCGGGCCCACGAAGCGCTCGCCGACGCCATCGATATCGGCCCGGCAGCAGAGACTGCACCGCTCATCCTGGAAGAGATCGGGGTCTGACATGCCGCAGCACATTCCCACGGCTACCCAGGTACCGGTCCCCGGTGGCAAGTCGATCAACGAGTACGTCGGCCGGGTGAACTCGGGGACCACCTCGGCGAGCGTGGCTCGGATGCGGTCCCCGGCCGGCTGGGCTGAGCCGGCCCAGACCCCGGAGTTCGACGAGATCACCCTGGTGCTCTCTGGGCTGGTCCGGATCGAGTACGACGGCGGCGTGCTGGAGGTACGTCCGGGCGAGGCATCGCTCACCATGGCCGACGAGTGGGTGCGCTACTCCACACCCGAAGCCGGGGACTACGTGGCGATCTGCCTTCCCGCGTTCGCGCCGGAACTCGCCCACCGCGAGGAGTAGCGCGAATGCCGACCCCCGATCCGCCGACCCTGGACGAGATCCGCGAAGCACCGAAGGTCCTGCTGCATGACCATCTCGACGGCGGGCTGCGGCCGCAGACGGTGGTGCAGTTGGCCGCGCAGGACGGGTACGACGCCCTGCCGACCACCGACATCGCCGAGCTGGGCCGCTGGTTCCGCCGCGGTGCCGATTCGGGCACGCTGGAGGAGTACCTGGGCACCTTCCGGCACACCGTCGGGGTGATGCAGTCCCGGGAGGCGTTGGTTCGGGTCGCTCGGGAGTGCGCGGAGGATTTGGCAGCGGACGGCATTGTGTACGCCGAGGTCCGGTTCGCCCCTGAGTTGCACACCGAGCGGGACCTGCAACTCGAGGAGGTGGTGGAGGCCGTACTGGAAGGTTTTCGGCTCGGCTCGGAGGGCCAGCCGATCACCATGCGGGCGCTGCTCACGGCGATGCGGCACGCCGCCCGGTCCCAGGAGATCGCCGAGCTGGCGATCCGCTACCGCGACGTGGGCGTCGCCGGCTTCGACATCGCCGGCGCCGAAGCGGGGCACCCGCCGAGCCGGCACCTCGACGCGTTCCAGTACATGCAGCGGGAGAACGGCCACTACACGATCCACGCCGGCGAGGGGTTCGGGCTGCCGTCGATCTGGGAGGCGCTGCAGTGGTGCAACGCGGACCGACTCGGCCACGGCGTACGGATCATTGACGACGTCGCGGTCTCGGTCGACGGCGCGGTGTCCCTCGGCCGGCTCGCGCAGTTCGTCCGCGATACCCGGGTGCCGCTGGAGATGTGCCCGACGTCGAACGTCCACACCGGCGCCGCGCGGTCGATCGCCGAGCACCCGATCGGGTTGCTTCGACGGCTGTTGTTCCGGGTGACCGTCAACACCGACAACCGGTTGATGAGCGGCGTGACCCTCTCCGGCGAGTTCGCGGCGCTGGTGCAGGCGTACGGCTACGACTGGACCGACATCCGGTGGCTCACCATCAACGCGATGAAGTCGGCCTTCCTGCCATTTGACCTGCGGCTTCAGATCATCAACGAGACGATCAAACCCTGGTATGCCGAGCGCGTGCCGGGCTAGATCCCGATCGGGTGCCAGACGGTCTTGGTCTCCAGGAACGCGGTCATCCGGGTCAGCCCGGGGTCCGCGAACCAGTCCGGTTCGTCGGTGGCCGGCCGCAACACCCGTTTGAGGTTCTCGGCCGCGGCCCGTTCCAGGTCGGCGGCTGAACCAGACGGCGCACCGCTGAGGTCGATCGCGTTCACGTCCATGTGGGCGGCCAAGCCGGGGGCGAGCTCGGCGGTGCGCCCGGTGAGGAGATTCACCACGCCGGCCGGTACGTCGGAGGTGGCCAGTACCTCGGCGAGCGTCACGGCGGCGAGCGGACGCTCCTCGGCGGCCACCACGACGGCCGTGTTGCCGGACACGATCACTGGCGCGAGGACGGAGACCAGCCCCAGCAACGCGGAGGTCTGCGGTGCCAGTACAGCCACCACGCCGGTCGGCTCCGGCAGGGTGAAGTTGAAGTACGGCCCGGCCACCGGATTCGTCGCCCCTAGCACCTGCCCGAGCTTGTCCGCCCAGCCGGCGTACCAGACCCAGCGGTCGATCGCGGCGTCGACCTCGTCCGGCTCGGCGAGGACGTCGAACTCGGCGCGGCGGCTCTCCAGTACTTCGGCCACCCGGTAGAGCACCTGCCCGCGGTTGTATGCGGTCGCCCGCGACCAGCCGCTGAACGCGCCGCGGGCGGCGACCACGGCGTCCCGGGCGTCCTTGCGGGAGGCCATCGCGACGTTGACGCCGCCGACCTGGTATGTCCGGCCGGATTCCGACCTGGGGAATGCGCCGCCCAGGTACAGCTTGTAGGTCTTGCGCACAGAAAGCCGGTCAGACATCGCGGTCATGAAACATCGAGGTACGCCGCCAGCCCGTGCCGGCCGCCCTCGCGGCCGTAGCCGGATTCTTGGTACCCGCCGAACGGCGACGTCGGGTCGAACCGGTTGAACGTATTGGCCCACACCACGCCGGCTCGCAGCCGGTCCGCCATCCACAGGATGCGGCTGCCCTTCTCCGTCCAGACTCCCGCGGAGAGGCCGTACGGCGTGTTGTTCGCCTTCTCCACCGCCTCCGCCGGTGTGCGGAATGTCAGCACCGACAGCACCGGGCCGAAGATCTCCTCACGGGCAATCCGGTGCGCCTGGGAGACCCCGGTGAACAGGGTCGGCGGGAACCAGTACCCCCTCTCCGGCAGCTCGCACGGCGGCGACCAGCGGGCGGCGCCCTCCGCCTCACCCACATCCGAGAGCTCGTGGATCTTTGCC
Organism: Frankiaceae bacterium; assembly: GCA_040002735.1. Classification (GTDB taxonomy): domain Bacteria; phylum Actinomycetota; class Actinomycetes; order JADGOV01; family JADGOV01; genus JADGOV01. The sequence goes on from JBDUDX010000114.1 coordinate 12,470, forward strand.
AGTTGGACGGCGGAGTGGATGGCGCCGATGTCGGTGTTCCTATCCAGCGGGTCTCCGAGGCGCAGGGTGGCGAGGCGGTACTTCAGCCGGTCCAGCAACTCTTCCGCCACCGACTCCTGGACCAGCAGCCGGGAGCCGGCGCAGCAGACGTGGCCTTGGTTGAAGAAGATTCCGTTCACGATGCCCTCGACGGCCTGGTCGAGTGGGGCGTCGTCGAAGACCACGTTCGCGGCCTTGCCGCCGAGTTCCAGGGTGACTCTCTTGCGAGTACCGGCGACCGTACGAGCGATCTCCTTGCCCACCTCCGTCGATCCAGTGAAGGCGATCTTGTCCACGTCGTTGTGCGCGACCAACGCCTGACCGGTGGCGCCCGCGCCAGTGACGATGTTGACCACGCCGGACGGCAGGTCGGCCTGCTGCAGAATCTGCGCGAAGTGCAGGGCGGCGAGCGGCGTGGTCTCGGCTGGCTTCAGGACGCAGGTGTTGCCGGTGGCGAGCGCTGGCGCGATCTTCCAGGCCAGCATGAGCAGCGGGAAGTTCCACGGGATCACCTGGGCGGCGACGCCGAGGGCGCGTGGCGAAGGCCCTAGCCCGGCGTAGTCGAGCTTGTCGGCCCAGCCGGCGTAGTAGAAGAACCAGGCCGCCACGAGTGGCACGTCGACATCGCGCGACTCCTTGATCGGCTTGCCGTTGTCGAGACTCTCCGCGACGGCGAGTTCGCGAGCGCGCTCCTGCACGAGCCGTGCGATGCGAAACAGGTACTTGCTGCGGTCGGCGCCCGAGAGTTTGCTCCAGGTGCGGTCGAAGGCTTTGCGGGCTGCCGCCACCGCGGCATCCACATCCTTCGCATTCGCATTGGCGATCTCGGCGATCTGGTTCTCAGTCGAAGGCGAAATCGTGTGGAACGGCTTGCCGTGCCCCTTCACGAATGCGCCATCGATGAAGAGGCCGTA
>JBDUDX010000115.1:0-5927 GCA_040002735.1 Frankiaceae bacterium
GGTCCGGATCTACCGGCCCAGGACTTCCGCACCTGGTTGTTCCGACATCACGGCCCGCTGCTGTGGGACGACCGGTGGTTCGGTGGTCATCTGGTACCCGGCTACAGCGTGGTCTTCCCGCCGCTCGCGGCGGCGATCGGCGCGCGCGCCGTGGGCTTCCTGTCGTGCGTCGCCTCCACCATGGCGATGGTCCGGGTGGCCCGCTTCGGCACCACGAACCGGCACACCGCGGGCTTGATCTGGTTCGCTGTGGCGACGGTAGCCAACTTCATCATCGGCCGGATGCCGTTCGCGCTGGGTCTCGCGCTCGGACTGGCGGCACTGGCGGCGACCCAGCGCCGCCGGCCGGTAGCTGCTGGTGTGCTTGCGGCGCTCTGTTCCCTTGCCAGCCCACTGCCCGGCGCGTTCCTGCTCCTGGCCGCGGCGGCCTGGGCGCCCGCGCTGGGTTGGCGACGGGCGCTGCCGCTGACCGGCGCGAGTAGCGGATTGCTGGTCGCGCTGGTCTTCGGCGGCGGCGGGAGTTTCCCGTTCCCCTGGACCAGCCTGGTGACCGTACTGGTGTTCGTCGCGTTCGGGCTGGTGTTCGCCCCGCGCACCCACCGCACGTTGCGACTCGGTCTGGCTGCCTATGCCGTTGCCGCCGTCGTGCTGTTCGTCATACCGAACCCGGTCGGCGGCAACATCACCCGCCTGGGCACGATCCTGGCCGGGCCACTGGCTGCGGTCGTACTGCTGTCCACCGGGCGGCGGAGGGTGCTGATGGCGGTCGCCGGGCCCCTGATGATCTGGCAGCTGGCGCCGGTGACCGGAGCGATCGCGGATGGCTCCACACCGTCGAGTCAGCCGGCGTACTACGCGGGCCTGCTGCAGTTCCTGCAAAGCCACGACGAGCCGCTGGGCCGGGTGGAGATTCCACTCACCCGCGGTCACTGGGAGACCACGTATGTGGCCAGCAAGGTACCGCTGGCCCGCGGCTGGGAGCGGCAGATCGACGTCGGGTACAACAAGATCCTCTACGACCCCGAACTCACCGGGAGCCAGTACCGCGCCTGGCTGCTCAACAACCGGGTGCGCTTCGTCGCCGTGCCGGACGCCACCCTGGAGCCGGCCTCGCTGCGGCAAGCGGAGATCGTTCAAAGTGGGCAATCCTGGCTGACCCCGGCGTGGCACGACGCCCATTGGCGGGTATGGCGGGTCGTCGGGGCCCAGCCGCTGGTGACCGGCCCGGCCACCCTCACCGCGCTGGAAGTGTCCTCTTTCACGCTCAACTTCCGCAGCGCCGGTACCGCTGACGTACGCCTGCACCACACCCGGTTCTGGCAGGTCGGCGACCAGCCGGCCTGCGTCACCCGCTCCGAAGAGGGGTGGACCCGAGTCACCGCCATCGCCCCCGGGCCGATCACGGTGACCGCCCGGTTGGACCTTGCCGCAGTTCGGCCGAGCACGCCGGTGACCTGCACCATCGCCGGCGTCACCCAGCTGCGCCAGTTCCGGCTTCCGGGCTAGTCACCGGCGGCGAGCAGGGCTTGTCCCGCTGGATCCCGCACGTCGACGGTAACGCCGTTTCGATCCGTGGCAATCAACGCGCGGGCAAGACGGGCGGCCACCCTTGGGTCCAGAAGTTGACCGTCGCGGTGCAGCCTGCCGAACCGGTCGGCGAAGGCGTCCCCGACCTGCTCGAGGGGGAGCGAGCGCATGTAGTCCTGCATGGCGGTATCCGCGGTACCCGGGCGCAGCCCGTTGATCGTCACGCCGGTGCCGGCCAGTTCCGCGGCGACATTCGCCGTCACCATGTCCAGGGCGGCCTTGCTCGCCGAGTACGCGCTAGCACTGGGCACACCAGCGCCCGAGGCAGCGCCGGAGGAGAGATTGAGGATGCGGCCGTACCGCCGCCCGAGCATGTCCGGCAGTACTTCCTGGATGCACCGCACGGCGCCGAACAAGTTGATCGACACCGCGCTCTCCCATGCCTGCGGATCGACCTGCCAGCTTCGCCCGAGCGGCCACACCACCCCGGCATTGTTGATCAATATGTCCACCGGGCCGAAGCGGGAGCGCACCGCCGCCAACATCCGCGCGACGTCGGCCGGACGGCTGATGTCCGCCGTTACGGCCAGGCCGTCGATGGCCTCGGCCACCTCGGCCACCTCGGTGCCGGAGCGGGCCGCGACGGCGACGTGCGCCCCTCCCTCGGCCAGCGCGGTGGCGATGGCCCGGCCGATCCCGCGGCCGCCTCCGGTGACGACGGCGACCCGGCCCTGCAACACTGCCTGCTGGCGTTCGGTCATAGCCAGGACTATGCCTGCCGGGTTGCGCGAACGGTGAGGGCTACTCGAGTTCGAGGGCGGACCGCAGTCGATCCGGGTTCATCTGGCCAGGCTGGTCTCCCGGCGGGAAGGAATCAAGCAACCGAATCAGGTCGGGTCGGCGGGTGGGGTCGGCCGCGGCCTGGCGCGGCGTCTGGCCGGCCAGCGCCGGAATCGAGTCGTCCAGCCAGGCCTGCTCGTACTGGCGGGCTACCTGATCGAGCACCGCGGCGACGTCCGGATCGTCGGGATCGAGCACGTTGAGGGCGGAATCACTGCTCGGCGAGGGCAACCGGGATCGCGACAGGGCTTCCCGGATCTCCGCAGCCGGCTGGCGCTGCTCCTCGATGAGCGTCAGCTCGGGGGACATCGCCTGCAGGATGGCAAGTACCCGGTCCAGACGTGCCTCACTGTTCGTCTCGACATGCAGCCGGTCATGCTCAAGGCGCAACGTGGCGCGGATGCGCACCACACCGTGCGTGATCACGGTTTCGAGCCATTGCGGCCCGGCAGCCGGCGAATTCTCGGGTTCATCGTCTTGACGTTCGTACTCCCCGTCCAACGCCGCGAGAAGCGCCGCCGGATCGGCGACCTGCAGGGTCGCGGAACACATCGCTAACGGGTCGCCTTCGGTGTTGCGCAGTTCCGGTGGCGCGAAGCGTCGGGACAGCCCCGCCACGAGATCCACCGGGTCGGGCGCCTCATCGAGTAGCGCGATGAGGAGGTCGCGTTCGGCCAGGCTGATCACTTCGATGCCGCCGAAGCACTGCGTGGTGTCGCCGGCCGGCACGAATCGGGCACAGACCAACATGCCCGGCGTCAGTTGCCGGCTCGCCGCCCGGTCACGGACGTCGTGACGGTCACCGGTGCGGAGGTCACGGACGGTGAACCCAGCGCCGGCCCGTACCGATTCGACTTCATACACCGAACGTTCCACCAGAAGCCATTGCTCAGCGAGCAGCCGCTCGTCCTCGGGCAGCAGAACCCCCCGTTCGGCCAGGAAGGCGGCGAAAGCCTCCCCTTCGAAGAGCACCGCGTCGGTGACGAGGGGGTGCTGCAGCGCTATGAGGATCGCATCCGGCTCTTCCCAATGCTCGGCCCGGACAGCCGCCACCTCGACCACCGCGGCTCGCCACGGCCCGTCCGCCAGGTAGACCCCGGCCTTTTGGTACAGCCACGCAGCCCGTTCGGCGAGCGGCAGCCGTTCGCGGTTCAGGTGACACTGCTTGTACTTGCGACCGGACCCGCACCAGCACGGCTGATTGCGACCCAGGTCGGAGCGGGGGTGTGGACGGAAATGTTCCAGGAGTTCCACGAGGCTGTCATCGGGTACCGCCCCGGCCCGGCGGAGCAGAGCGAGGCCACGCTCGGCATCCCCACGGTCGCTGGCGTAGCGGGCAAGATCGAGCAGGGGCAACGGCCAGGTCGGGTCGAGGCCCTGCGCGGCGTCGAACGCCGCCTCCGCGTTGAGCACATCGCCGAACCGCTCCAGCGCCTTGGCCCGCAGCCACCGCAGCGCCGGCCGCGCCGAGCGCGGTGCCAGCGGCTCCAGTGTCTCGGCGAACACCCCGAGCGCCCCGGCCCCGTCACGTCCCGCTCCGACCGCTTCGACGAGCACCGCTTCGGCCACATCGGGATCGGCCAGGAACCTCAGCGTCGCCTGGACGACGGTGTTCTGCGTGGCGTCACGATCCCGGCGCCCGACCTGCGGTGTCGGCTCGCCGTCGCCGGACTCCAGAACGCTCCGCAGAGCTGCGCCTGACCGGTCCGCCGCGGCTGCCGCGTCGTAGACCTCAGCCACCTGCCGATACAGGTTCAGCATGACGAACACGGCCAGGGCTTCGTCGTCGCCCAGATCATGAAGGCGCTGGATCGACTCGATGCGCCTGGTCACCTGCCATCTGTTGAAGTCGAACCCGGGCTGGCCGACCTGGCCGTCCTCATGGGGCAAGCCGGCGGCGGCGAGCAGGTCCCCCAACGGCGGCAACGGCGTACGGAACAGGTCCGCGTCCTGCCCGCAAGCCGTCCAGATCACCATGTCCAGCGTCAGCGCGTCGTCGTCGCCGTACTGAGCCAGGACGGCCGTCAGCCGGGCGCCCACGTCCCGGGAGGCCGCGACATCCTCGACTTCGCCCTCCGCGACGCCGCTGAGACTGATCCCCGCGGCGGTGACGCGGAAGCCGACGAGGTCCCCCGCGGATAACCCCAGCACCCGAAAGTGATCCGGCGGGAGCAGCAGGGCCTCGTCCTCGTCCTGGAACGCGACGATCGGGATGCCGCGTTCGGCGAACAGGTCGGCGTCCAGATCGGGGAAGGCGGTCAGCAGTCGCGTGCCGTCGGGCAGGTGCCCATGGCGCTCATCCTCGGCCAAGGCGGAAAGTGGCTCAAGATCCGGAGTCACGGCGACCAGGCCGTACTTCGACTCGGCTGCGGAAAGGCGGTGGGTGAACACCCGGCCGGCCAGCACGCCCGGCACCGACGCGTGCCGACCGTCGAGCAGCGGCAAGACCAGCGGCAACTCGTCGGCGTCGAGTAGATCGCCCAGCGTCTCTTCAGGGTGGTCGCCGAGATCGACACCGGCATCGCCGAGTGCTACCAGGAGTTGCTCCGGTGTCATCGGGCCCCGCTCGGTGAGCAGCCGCTCGACGGCGGCAAGCAGAACGGTGACCGTCGCCGGAATCGGTGCAACCATCGAAGAAACGGTACCCGTCGGGATTTTGCCGTACGGACCCACCCGCGAGGGCTGGCAGCGTCAGTGGGGGTTGACACTACTACCGGCCCGGCGTACGATTGTTGACACATCAACATCTTGGGGAGTCACTCGTGTCCAGTAGCCCGAATACCGTGCCGGTGGACACCCGGATGCCTGCGCTGTACCTCAGCCACGGGGCGCCCCCGCTCGTCGACGATGCGCTGTGGACGAAGCAGCTGAGGAACTGGTCGGCCGACCTTGCGGTTCCGGCGGCGATTCTGGTGATCTCGGCGCACTGGGAGTCCGCACCGCTGATGCTGAGCGCGACCGAGACCGTCCCCCTGGTCTATGACTTCGGCGGCTTCGACCGCCGGTACTACCAGGTGCGCTATCCGGCACCGGGCGCGCCGGGCCTGGCTGATCGGGTGGCGGCCTTGATGCCGGACTCCGAGCCGGTGGTGCGGCAGCCGAGCCGCGGTCTCGACCACGGCGCGTACGTGCCGCTCACGGTGATGTATCCCGCCGCCGACGTACCGGTGCTGCAGATGTCCCTGCCGACGCTCGATCCGCTCAAGCTGGTCGAGTTGGGGCGGCGACTGCGCCCGCTGCGCGAGGAAGGTGTGCTGCTGATCGGATCGGGTTTCACCACCCACGGCCTGCCCTTCCTGCGGGATTGGCGGCCGGATGCGGCCGTACCCGGCTGGTCGGCCGAGTTCGACGCCTGGGCCCAGGAGGCGCTGCGCCGGGGCGCGGTCGACGAACTGGCCGATTTCCGTGCCCGCGCCCCTGGGATGCCCTACGCTCACCCGACCGTCGAGCACTTTGCGCCGATGTTCGTAACGTTGGGCGCGGCCAGCGATCCGGAGACGGCTCCGGCCCAGGTGATCGACGGCTTCTGGTACGGCTTGTCCAAGCGTTCCTTCCAGGTG
>JBDUDX010000116.1:0-3889 GCA_040002735.1 Frankiaceae bacterium
GGCCAAGCTCACCCGCCTGATCGTTGACTTGATCGACAAGGAGAACTGGTCGGCGGCTGGGGTCGACATCAAGGGCGACCCACGGCGTAGAGCTGGTGGATGGCACGGCGCGGTTGACCGCGATGAACCTGCTGCTACACACGGCATCGGCCGACACCAGCTGGCTGCGGGATGAGTCGCTGGAGGATCTGGATAACCTGCCCGCACCGGAAGTGATCGCGCGGGAGATCGTGGAAGACGGACCGCAGCACTGGCGGAGTTCGAGGCTGTGGCAACCGCGCTAATAGCGATGAGCTCGCACCAGCCGGCGCCAGGCCGCCGGCACCTCCAGGTCGAGGAGTTCGGGCGCGGCCAGCGATCCGACCGCAGGCGGAGGCGAAGCCGTAGACCGGCCGCAGTGTCTTCACCGAGGGCGACGACGACCACGCTGGCGTCGACGACGATCAATGCGAGGAGCGTTCCTCGCGTACAGCGGTCACGGCGTCCTGCAGGGAGAAACGGCCGCCTGTGTGCCGTTCGACGGGGTCGAGCACGTCGTTGAGCGACGGGGTGCGGGCCTCCTCGGTGAGCCGGCGGAGGAGGTATTCCTGTAGCGACTGGCCCGCGCGGGCGGCCCGACGCCGCAGCTCTGCGTGCACGTCGGCCGGGACGTCCTTGATCTGTACGCTCGGCACCGCATCAGCGTGGCGCCAACACGGTGCCATTGGTTCAGAGTTCGAACTGCTCGACGAGCAGCGCTCGGTCCAGTACGAGCGTGACCCCGTTGACATCGAAGGCGAGCACGTCGACGTTGAGCAGCCATTGCACGTGTGCCACCACGCCGGCAACCGAGAATGGGTCGTACCGCCGCGGACCTGAGCCGTCCCGAAACCCGAGTTGGGCCCGGTGCTTCGATCTGGGATGGTGCAAGGGTGAACGTCGATGTCCTGCAGTTCGCCGGTGGTGTTGCGTATCGGCGACTCGGCCGCGGGGAACCGCTTGTCTTGATTCACGGCGCCGGCGGTTCTCGCCGGAGTTGGGACTCCGTCCTGCCGTTTCTGGAACATCGGGACGTGGTCGCCGTCGACCTGCCTGGCTTCGGGGACTCGCCGCCGCTGCCGGATGCGCCGCCACACACCCCGGCCATGATGGCGGCCGGGGTTGAGCGGTTTCTCGGGGTGATGGGTCTGGACCGCCCGCATGTCGTGGGGCACAGCTACGGCGGCTGGGTGGCGTTGGAGCTTGCCAGAAGTGGCTGCGCCGGCGCGGTCACGGCGGTGTGCCCGGCCGGACTGTGGCCGTCGACAGCGCAATACCGCGCCCGGCTGGAGCTTCGGAAGAGCCGGGCCCTCGCTGTGGCCTGCCGGCGCATCGCACCGCTGCTGCTGTCGAGTCGCACCGGCCGGCGCGTGCTGCTGGCCACGTCCAGCGTGCGCCCAGCTGACGTTGACCCGGGGTTGGCCATCGCGGCGGCCGCCGACCTGGCAGCAGCCCCCGGTTTCCTTCCGGTGTACCGCGGAATGATCGGCGCCCGGTTCACCGGCGGCACCGCCCTGAGCCCACCCCTTCACCTTGTTCTGGCGGCAAATGATCGGCTGCTCCCACCCGCCCACAACAGCTGCAGCACGGAGTTGCCAGCGCACGCCATCTGGAGCCTGCTGCCCGGTTGCGGGCACGCCCCGCAGTGGGACGCTCCGGCGGTGCTCGCCACCGCCATACTCAGGGACATGACAGCAACCGGGTAGCCGCCGAAGGCCAGTTACGCCGGTATCGTTTCCGCGGCTGCGCGGAGAGCCTTCTCGCAGTCGGCGAGCAGGGTCAGGGAGTCAGCGTAGCGAGCTCGACCTACGACACTGCCGTCCTCGTCAGATTCCTCCACTGGGAAGGAATCCACCGGGTTTCCGTCGCGGGTGAGCATCTCGTTGAGCTCGTCGGTGAACGCGGCAATCCGGTCCAGTACGCCCGGCCGTTCCGCATGATCATCGGCGTCGCGGTCAGTGCGCCGCCACTCGGACCAGAAGCCGAGGGTGAAGCTTGCGGCGGACCGGACCGGGAAGCTGCCAGCGCGGGCCAGTTCTGCGCCAAGTGCTCGCCACTCGTCGGGATCGGCCCTCCGGCCGGGCAGGCCGGTTGGCTTACGCCGTCCGGCGCCCCGCGGCTTGGAGTCGTCGTCGGCGGTCATCTGCTGTCTCCTCTGTGCGGTGATGGTGCGTCGTCTGTCCCTGATACCGGTTCGCGTTCTCCTCCATCGTCCGGCCATCAGCTGACCGCACGCCCCTCCCACCGGGCTCGTCGCTCGCTATCCGCCGCTACTGAGCTGCGACGGCCCGCGGCCCGGCCCCCTCAGCATGCCGCTATTTCCGCAGCGGCGGAAGCCATCATCGCTGCGCTCATTTCTGTTCCATTTCCGGCTTGGCGCCCACCGGTTGTTACGGCGGTCAGGCGACATCGTTCGTAACGGTGGGGAACAAGCTGTCCGCCTGAAGGACCTCGTTGGTGGCGGCCTCGTTGTGTCAGTATCCGCGCTGACGGCAGCGGCATCGAGAGCGCGCTGACCCGGGCGGGCGCTGATGAGGACGACGCCGATGGCGAGTGCGGGTTGCCGGACGTGGTTCGCGTACCCAGTTACGGCGCACGTGTCGTCGTCGGAGCGGGGGCGAGCAGCCGTCCGGCGGCGGCGAGGGCGTGACGCGGGAGCCACCGGTCCAGAGGGCCGGGTAGATCGACTTCCGTCAATAGCCTGCTTGACCAAATGCATGTGCGTAGGCTAGTATGAATATGTGCAGGTATCAGCCGAGGGAAATGTGTCCACAGTGGCAGCCGAAAAGCTTGTCGTTGTGCTGAAGGTCGTGGCCGACCCGGTCCGGTTGCGTATCTTGACGCTGCTCGCCGCCGAGCAGTTGTGCGTGTGTCACCTCCAGGACGCGCTCGGGGTGGGCCAGACGCTCGCCTCGCATCACCTGCGGGCGCTGCGCAATGCCGGCCTGGTCGAGACCGAGCCCTGCGGCCGGTTCGTCTACTACCGCCTACGGCCGGGGGCTCTGGACGCCGCCCGGGGCGCGTTGGGCCTGCTCGCCGATGCCAGTAAGGCCAGCCTGCCGAAGCGGGCCTGTTGACCGCTCTGGCATCGCCGACCTGCTCGCGGACCTCGTGCCGGCCCGAACCTGACCCAATCCGGCCGTGCCCAGCCGAACTCCTCCCGAAAGGCGTTACCCGTGTCCGATCAGCCCAGCGTGTTGTTCGTCTGCGTGCATAACGCCGGCCGTTCACAGATGGCCGCCGGCTTCCTCACCGCCCTGTCCGACGGGGAGGTGGAGGTGCGCTCGGCGGGTAGCGCCCCGGCCGGGGCGGTTAACCCGGCCGCCGTGGAAGCGATGCGCGAGGTCGGCATCGACCTCACTGACCAGACCCCAAAGCTGCTCACCGCGGACGCGGTGGAAGCCTCCGATGTGGTGATCACCATGGGCTGCGGTGATACCTGCCCCGTCTTCCCCGGTAAGCGTTACCTGGACTGGGACCTGCCCGACCCGGCCGGCCAGGGCGTCGAGGCGGTCCGACCGATCCGGGACGAGATCCGCGCGCGGGTGGAGACGCTGCTCGCCGAGTTGCTGCCCGCCCGGGCCTGACCTCTCCCGGCCGTTTCGCGCATCTCCCACCGAAGGACTCCTGTTGAGCGACACCGTCATCCATACCGCCCGCGGCCTCGAGGCTGCTCCGGTCCTGGCCCGGCTCTCCCGGCTGGACCGGTTCCTGCCGGTGTGGATCCTGACCGCAATGGCCGCGGGGCTGCTCCTGGGCCGCGGCATCCCGGGCCTGGACGATGCGTTGGATATCGTCAGCGTCGGGTCGGTGTCGCTGCCGATCGCGATCGGGCTGCTGTTGATGATGTATCCGGTACTGGCGAAGGTCC
>JBDUDX010000117.1:0-6215 GCA_040002735.1 Frankiaceae bacterium
CTACGACAGGAGCACGACACGCCAGCCATACCCCTTGGAATCAATCATCTAGACGAAGCGGCGAACATCTGCCGGATCGCCGACCAGCCCGCCCTGTACAGCCACCTCGGCTCCCGCGGCGTGATCCCACTGACCATCCTGCAGTCCTACGCCCAAGCCGCCGGCGTGTGGGGCCAAGCCGGCGCGAAGACCCTGTGGTCCGCCGCCACCGTGAAACTGATCGGCGCCGGCATGGACGACGCCGCCTTCGCCGAAGACGTCTCCCGCCTCGTCGGCGACCACGACGTCCCCGCCGACACCTACAGCACCGGCACCGGCGCCGGCCGGTCCACCCGCACCCGCTCCACCCGCCGCGAGCGGATCCTGGCCGCCGCCGACATCCGCGCCCTACCCAAAGGCACCGCGCTGCTGCTCGCCACCGGCGCCCGGCCGGCGCTGATCGCCACCCTGCCCTGGTACAGCGGCCCGCGGGCCGCCGCGATCACCGCCGCCATCTCGACGGCCGTCACCCGGATCGTCACCCACCAGGCCGACCACCCCGGTCCCAAGCGCGATTAGGGGAGGGATGGGATGAGCGACGTCGAGGAGCTGCAGCAGTGGATAGCCCGGGTCGAACAGGCCCTCGCCGACCTGCAGGAGACCGTGACGGACGCGGTCGCCACCAGCGGCGGCGGACTCCCCACCCCCCCGCCGGCGCGGCCGCCGCTGGCCTTCGACAACGTCGAAGAGTTCGTCACCGGCATGTTCGCGCCGCGCTTCGCCCGCAGCATCGGCGGCCCGGTGAAATGGTGCCCCCAATGGTGGGACCACCCCGAAGCGGTACTCCGACTGGAAGCCCTCTGGCGGTCCTGGGAGGCCCACCGCCTCGACCCCGACCGCGGCATCGCCGTCTGGCTCCGCGACTTCGCCGACCCCCAACTCACCGCGCTCCTCCACGACACCGGCACCTTCGCCGCCTGCAACCCCGACAAGCACTCACCCCGGGCGCCGCTGCCGCTCGCGGCCGCCCCTGCCGGCTACTGGGACCAGCAGTGAGCACGGGCCGGAGCTCCGGGCCCTGGCTACAGCGCGGGGAACAGCCAAAATGAGCGTGTGAACGTGGGTCAGCTGTCGCGGGCGTCCGCGTGGTCCTGAGCATCGGCCGCGTCGCCTTGGTCCGCGGTGTCGACGTCCGCGCGCAGGACTCGGCCGGTGTTCGCGTCCACGGTAGGGGGGATCGGGGCTGGGGTGGTCGTGGGGGAGACCGGGGCTGGGGCGGCCCCGGCAGTCGTGGCCGTGGAACGCACAGCGGCGGGGTCCTGCGAGCTGGTAGTGGCGTGGGCAAACGGCGGCGCCGGTGCCACCGGCAGCTGGTCCGCGACGGTCACCGGCTACCTCACACCGAACTGGCGCGGCACGGCGCCCGGGTGTCCATCATGAGCCGGCGGCTGTCCGTGATCCGGTTCGCCGCCCGGCTCGGAAACCCCGCCACCATTGACCTTCAGCACGTCAAACGGTGGCGAGATTGGAGCGGTTAGTTGCGAAAAGGGGTTGACGCGAGCAGCGGTTAGTCGACTTACTGTCCCCGGGGGATTTCCAGCGACCGATAGGACTCGGATGATCGACTATCGGACGCACGTCGTCGCCTTGGGTGCGCTCGAGGCCGACCTCGCCAGCAAGGCCTTCCCGGAGCCTGACATCGCCGCGCAGCGGGACGAGCAGTTGGCAGACGTGGCCAGTGAACGAGGCCTTGCAGTCCTCGGGTCCCTGACCGACCACCTTCTAGGTGGCTGGTGTCTTTCACGACGCGGTCACATGGGGGCCGAAACTTGCGGCTAGCGCCCGACCAGATTTGGTTCGCTGCGGTGTTCTGACGCGCCTGTGGCCATCTCAGACCCGCGCGATTTGTCGGGTTTGCGTCTCAACGAAGAATAGGCTCGTTAAACACCAGCCACCTAGCGCACGCTGTTTCCGACGGCACCGAGAAAGCGCTCCTCGGCCGAGCCGCTGCCCTCTGGCAGCGGGGCCTAACCCTCTTCGACACGGTGGGCGAACTCCGCAAGGAGCTGGAGGGCGCCCTCACGACGCCCACTGCCCCCGACGCCGCCGACCGCTTCAACCGGGCGACTGTCGGGCTGCGGGGATTGGCCGCCAGCGTCGTTGGGATCGACGTGGAGATGACCGCGCTCGGGCACGAGGCGGCCAAGATGTCCCACATCCCGGAACACCCCAGGCAGCAGGACAAGCGGATTGAGGAGTGGGAGTGGGGCGACCTGTTCCTCGCGCGGCGCACAGACGCGTTCGTCCGCACGGCCTTCCGCATCGCGCAGTCCCCGGCAGAACGCGCCCTCGCCTTCGGCGTCCTGGCAAGCTGCAGCGCGAACATCTGCGGCTCGGCGTACCTTGGGCAGGTCGTGGGGGGGCCTCGCCGATCACACCGGTTCCGGTCCCGCCTCGGGGGTAACGCAGTCGGCAGCTGGTTCGCCCAAACGCATCCCGAGGTCAAGGCCCTGCGGGACGTCGCGGACTCCGTCCGCTTAGGTGGCGCGGCGTCCCCCACGCTCCCCCCGGACATCAGCGCGTTCCTCACAGCGTGTCTCACACAGACCTACGACCCCGCTCGCACGCCACCCCCGCCCGACCTGCAACTGGGCTATCAGCGGCTGATCGAACACCTCGAACTCCTCGACGCCTTTCCGCAGCCGGCCTACCTGCCACGCCGGCGCCGCTGTTCCTCGCGCGCGCATTCGCCGCGTCGTCGAGTCCGCCGACACCGATCATCACGCCCGCGACAGCGAGCCCGCCCAACGCCGGTGGCGAGCCCGGGGCGAAGCCCACCAACTACTCCGGCCCGACCGGGCCCGGGGGGACGACAACGCCGACCAAGACCGACAGCACCGCCGACAGCGATTCCGCGTGCGGCAGCTTCTGCCTCGGCGTGCTGGCGTTCCTAGGATTCCTCGTCCTGCTGGGAGGGCCGTGCTGGGAGGAGTGGGGCAGCGGCAAGCGCTGCAAGTTCTGGGACAAGCACGTCAAGGACAACTTCCAGAACGCCGGCAACAACAACCTGAGTCAGGAGGAGAAGGACGCGCTGGCTGCGGAACCCTCCGCACTGACCTCCGAGCAGTTCGTGGCAGCGGCCGCCGTGGACCAGGTGAACGACCTCGTCATGAAGTTGTTCCACCTGCAGGTACACATCTGGGAAAGCCTAGGAAAGGCGAGGGCGTTCCTCGCGGCTTGCGGCCTGGTCTACCCCGACCACAACCTGGCGTTCCCGCTGCACCAGCAATTCCTTGCCATACCAGCATCGGTCCCTTCCCCCCGCAGGCATGAGGTAGATCCCGTGCCGGTCTTCTACCGTTTCCCACCGACGCCGCCGGAAAATCCTGCCAGCGCATCGGGGCTCTATCCGGTCGGGGCGACACCAGACGTCTTCCTGTTGACGGGACAGCCGTCGATTTCCTCTACCGCGCTGCAGACGTGGCGGCAAATCGCCGCTGGAGACTTCGACGCGAGCAACCTCGACCTGGACGGAGACCGTCGGGCCCTCGACTCCTGCTGGGCCACCGAAGGTTCGATCGACGACGACCCGATCATCGCCGTGTCCCTCGCCTACGAAGACATGTGAACCGGAGCCACGGCTATGCCCCCTGACCAGGACGAGAAGCTGAACGACCTGCCGCTGCTCTACATCCCCGCCTACCCTCCGCCCGCTCTGGCGCCACCCGACAAGGGAGACACCGGCCTACGCCCCGTCGCACCGGTCGTCCCGGTCTGGGCGAGCGCCGGACTGCAGGCACTGACCGCCTTCCAGCCCGGCTCTGACCTCACCGTGCAAGTCACGGTCGGGAACTGGCAAGGCGGCAACAGTGACTCCTCGGCCGATGTCGCGGTGTGGTGGTCTCCACCGGTCAGCGGTAAGCCGGTGCTGGACCCGAAAAAGTTCCTCGGCTTCTCCAGCATCCCGGTGTCGCCGCACGGCGGACGCGCAACAACGCCGCCGATGACCGGAACGATCCCATCGGACTCCGGTCCGCACATCTGCCTATTCGCGCTGGTTTGTAACGCGCTTGATATGCCGGAGACCGCCCTAGTCGACCCGGTCAACGACCGGCACTGGGCCCAGCACAACCTCATCGTCGTGGCCGGGCCTGCCCCGCAGCCCATCGGCTTCTTCGCAACCAACGCCTCCGGCGCTCCAGCGCGGTTCGACCTGCACGTGCGGTCCGTCGGTCAGGAGATGCTGCCCGGACTCGCCGAGACCCAGCAGGCAGAACCCGTGCAACAGCTAGGCCAGTTCCGGCTGCAGGACAGGGACACCGGCGGCGAGGCCGTCGGAGAGCGCTCGGTCGTGCATCCCGTCACCCTCGAGGCAGGAGAGCAGCGGGAGATGCAGCTCTCGATCACCTTGCCGGACCCACCCCCGCAGGGCGCCTTCACCGCGTTCGAGGTGCTGCAGCTGCAGGACGACACGCTGGTCGGCGGCCTGGGAATCGTGGTGCGGGGCTAACCGCGTCCTCGTCAGAGCTCTCCTACCGGGACCGGCTGATGCTAGTCCGAGACCCTGTCGGGGGAGCGGGTGTCGCCCTTCTCCGCCGCGCCAGCCGGGTCATCTCCACACCGATAGCCCTTCACACACGACGGCCAGTTCACCCGGATCGGGACCATGGCCGACGGCCAGCGGGAGTACCTGCAAGGCGTCATCGACTACCAGCAGGCCCGGACCAGCACGAAGATTGCGATCGCCGCCGAGCGGCTGGCGGTGATCGCTGCGGTGACGCTGCCGATCACCGCCCTGTCCTCCGTCCTCGGCATGAACGTCATCGTGAACAGCGCGAGCGACCCGGTCCTGCTGACCGTCCTGCTCGCGGTGATGGCCGCCATGTCGGTACTGCTACTCATCTGGTCCAAGCGCAAGGGATGGTGGTAACGACGGACCCGGGAGGTACGCCGTCGCGATTCCCGCGACCGCCAGCCGCCCGAGCCGGGCAGCAGCGTGACTCGCCAGGTGGCTTCGGCGCGAGCCGCGATCAAGCGGTGACGTTCCGGCCGGTGCGCTGCCGGTCGCAGTCGGGATCCGGTTAGCCGTTAGCGTCGCTCAGCTCGGGGCGTCCTGAGTTTCGGGCTTGTCCTGCCCGTCGGCGGTGTCCTGCGCGGCGGGCTTCTCCTGGTTGTTCGCTTCGTCCGAGGTTTCGGTGCCTGCGTCGATCCGCACCGCGCGGCCGGTGCGCGCGTCGAGGACGACCTTCACCTCAACCCCGTCCGGTCGGATGAGCTTGACGTCGTAGGTGTTTCCGGTGGTGTCGGTCTCCGCGTCCACTTCGGTGGCCCGGCCGTGCCCGATCCGCTCCGCGGCGGTCCTCGCCTGGGCCGCGGTCAGCGACCCGGCCGTGGTGGCGGCGACCTGGCCGGCGCCCGCGGAGGTAACGACCGCGGCGGTGGCGCTGTTGGTGGTGGTGGTGGTGGTAGGTACTCCGCTGCTGAGCCGCGGTGCGTTGTGCGGGCCGCCGGCGTGGGCGACAGCGGCGCCGGTGCCAGCGGAGACGGCCAGAGCGAGTCCGGCTACCAGAAAGTGCCGGGAAGTGGTCGAGTTCATCGGGTCCGTCCTTCTGTTCCCGCGACCGGGGCTGGTCGCTCTGGGTCCACACTGGCGCCGGCCCACCGGTGCCGATAGCCCCCCTAGGTGGCGTGTACAGCCACCCTGTCAAGGCAAAGATTCTGAGTAGCAACGGCACAAGGCTCCGCTGCTAACGACTGCTGGTCGTGTCAGTCGCCGACGGTCGGCGGCGGCGACCGCATCGGCAGGGTCAGGTCGGCGGCGAGCTCCCCCTACCGAAGTAGATCGGCTTTCCACTCGGGTCGACGCCGTGTAGCAGGGGGCCGGGGGTGGCAGTGGCCGTCAGCGGTACCCGGCTGGCGGGGAGGGCGCGGGCTACACGGAGGGCGGCCGCGCGGACGGCGCCGAGCGCGGCCCGTCGACGCTGCCGGTAGCCGCCGGAGCGGCTCCACGCAGGCACGACCCGCACGCCGGCAGAATGACCACGATCGGGACGACCAGCAATGACGCCGTTCGGTTCGGCGCCGGCCACGATCCTCCGGGGGTGCCGGCCGCCGTCATGGCGGTGAGTGGCGGTGGTCACGGCGCGAGCCGGCGGCCGATGTCGGCGAGGTAGCGGTGAGGGCGATCCGCCGGGCTATCTCGGCGTGCAATCGGGGGTGTGCTGTTGGTGCATCTG
>JBDUDX010000118.1:0-10860 GCA_040002735.1 Frankiaceae bacterium
CCGTTGGGATCTGCTTGGTACGTAGTGCTTTTCCAGCGCGGGGTCGGTGCCCCAGTGCATGACGGCGTGGAAGTCCAGGTTGACCGCGTCGCCGGTGGCCAGCCCGGTTGTGCGGGTGGCCTTGTCCAGGGCGGTCAGGAACGCGGCCTGCTTGGAGTGCTGAAGTCGGTAGGAGTAGCTGGTCAGGGCGGCGGTCTTGGGTAGCGCGGTCAGGCCCGCGAACAGCGCGGCGCCGGGGTCGGCGGCGAGGTCCTCGACGTGGCTGACCCGGCGGGTCGCGGTGAGCTTCAGGGCCAGCAGGCTGAGCACGTAGTTGATGGCTCCGATGACCTGGGTCCCGGGGTAGCCGGCCGCGGTGACCAGCGCGGGCAGGTCCAGGGCGAGCAGGTCCGGGATGGTCAGCAACAGGCCGGCCATGTTGGTCACCGACCGGGCCGGGAGCTGGGAGACGTCCAGGAGCTCGGCGCGGGGCAGCACCTCCCGTCGGGGTCCACCGCGGACGGTGTCCGGGCGGCGCCACAGCCGCGGCAGTCCGTGCTCGGCGATCACCTCGGCGATCCCGGTCCGGTTCAGCGTGAGGCCCTCGGCGGTGAGCCCGGCGGCGATCTCATCGATGGAGTGCCCGTCGGTACGGAGTTCGATGATCCGGCTCCGGGCGGCGTCCTTACCCGGTGCGCTCTTGGGCCCTGGGGTGGCGGTGAGGAAGAACTCCTGGGCGCCGCCCCGGAAGTCCCGGACCGCGGAGTTCAGCGCCGCCGTGGTGTAGCCGAACCGCTGCGCGACCACCGCCGCGGGCTCGCCGTCGCGCAGGTAAGCCCGCAGTGCCTCATACCGGCGCTGGGTCGCACCGGTCGGGGCCGTGAAGAACTCGCCTCCCGGCCGCACCGGAGACTGAGGGCTAATCGCTGACTGGTCGATGCAAATAGTTCAGCGTGTTCCGAGCAGCGGGGCAAGGCGCCACGCCGACGCTTGGAACTACATGCCGGTCATTTATGGGATTCGGACTTCATGTGCCCCGATTAGCATCCTTCCGTAGACACGGCAAGAATCTGACTTCGGGCGACTGATCAGCGCATTGGGCCCACTAACCCGAGTGGGCGCCCCATGCCGGACGACCAAACACCATGCCTACAAGGGAAACGAGCTGCCGCCGCTGCCGCCGCGGCTCGCGGATAGGGGTCAACACCCCGGCGCGAAAATCGGCGTTAGGCACGGCGTTGGTACTGGCGGGTGGCGCGACGGGCTCTCGATGGGGAGCGCGGCGGGTATTGGACACCCGGCCGATGCGCTGGTTCGGTGACATCTCGTACTCGCTTTACCTCTGGCACTGGCCGTTCCTGTTGCTGCCCGAGTCCTATCTGGCCCGGAAACTCACACTGGTCGAGTGTGGTGTCGCCACAGGAGCGGCAACGGTAGCCGCATGGCTGAGTTACCGCTACGTCGAAATCCCGGTACGTCGGTCGGGGCTACTCGCTGCGCGGCGCGCCCGGTCACTACTGCTGTGGCCCGCGGCCGTAACGGTCGTATGGGTCGCGGTCCTCGTGGGCGGCATGCAATTGGGTTCGCCACCAGGTGCGACGACGGCCGTAGGCAACTCCGCCCTACGCGGAGGCGACGCAGCAGTCGGGGCGGTTGGTGACGCCGTCCGGCGGGTTCGGGCACACGAGCGACTGCCGGATGTCCTGCGGCCAAGCTTGTCCAAGCTGGACGCGGACGTCTCCCGCCTACCCGCGGGGTGCGGCGTCGAACGAGACGACCCGGCAGTGTCGACGTGCGTACTCGGCGACCCGGCCGCCGCCCGAACAATGGTGCTCTTCGGAGACTCGCACGTCATCATGTGGCGGCAGCCGCTGGAAGAGTTCGCCAAGGCCCGCGGCTGGCGGATCGTTGCAGTGCAGAAAGCCAGCTGCTTCCCCCTGGATACCACGCTGTGGCGCAGCGACACAGGCCGTCCCTACACGGAGTGCGACACCTGGCGCACTCGGGCGTACCGAAAGATTGCCAGCCTCAAGCCGGAACAGATCATCATTAGTGGCCGCCTACCCCCCACCATGACGGACCCGCCACCGGTCACCCGGCCGGCGACGAGGTCGGCCGGCAGCTCTTCACCGACGGCGTGGCCAGCACGCTCAGCACCCTTCGCAAGGTCACCCGCCGGATCACCGTCATCGGAGGCACGCCGAATTTGCCCAAGCCGGCCGGGGACTGTCTGGGCACCCGGCGGGCGACAATGGCGACCTGCGTAGGCCCCGCCGGGACGCTGCTTCAGCAACGCAATGAAGTCTGGCGACGCGCTGCTGAGCGCATCGGAGCGCACTTCGTCGACCCGCTGCCGTGGTTATGTGCTGACAACCTCTGCCCGATGGTGGTACGGGGCGTCATCGTTTACCGGGACAGCAACCACATCACCCAAACATTCGCCGAGACCCTGCGATTCGAGTTGGCCAAAGCAATCAGCCTCTAAGGAGTCGGCCCCGTACTGGTCAGGAAGTCCTCGATCGCCGCCAGGTGGGCCCGGGTCAACCCGTGTCGCGGATCCGGTGCCACCAGGAGGCTCACCGTCTGCGCCCGCATCCAGGCTCGGACCTCGGGTTCGGTGGCCAGGTCATCGTCGGTCCAGACGATCGGCCGCTGCGGATGGGCGGTGTGCAACCGACGTACGACGTCGAACTTCCACCAGCGCCCGGTGAGCGGATCTTCGGCATCGGCGCCGGCGACGTCGGCGTGGCTGCCCGCCGCTCCCTGGGCGACTGTTGGGACGATCCGGGATGGTGGGGAGCCGGCCACCGGCAGCTGCGGCATCCCGAGCAGGGCGGCCAGCTCATCGTTCGCGTCGTGCCCCCACGTCGTGAGCCAGGTCACCTCCACCCGTCCATCGGCTCGCCAGGCCGTGATCTGGGCTACCACATCCGGCGCCCAGGAGATCGGCCACGCCCGGGTTCGGCCGTCCGTACGCGCCACCCCACGCTGCCAACGCGGCCAGATGAAGGGATCCGGCTGGAGCGCCACCACGTTGAGGACGCCGTCCACGTCGAGCAGCCACAGCGGCACCGCATCGCCGCCGACCGGCTGGTCCCCGGTCACGGCGCCCACCGCCGGCGCAGGCCGCTCGCCCGCACGATCGGCCGCTCGACCGCGGTTCGGACCGCGTCTTCGGTACCCAGCACCCGAACATGCTCGGTGGCCCGGGTGATCGCGGTGTAGAACAACTCCCGAGTCAGCAGCGGGGACTCTGCCGGTGGTAGCACAACAGACACCCGCGCGAACTGGCTGCCCTGGCTCCGGTGCACGGTCATGGCGTGCACCGTTTGAACCCCGGACAGTCGGCTCGGGAAGAGCAACAGCCGCGCCCCATTGCGCCCGAACGCGACCTGGACACCATCCGCACCGTTCACCACCACCCCGGTGTCGCCGTTGTACAGCTTCAGCTCGTAGTCGTTGGCCGTCACCAGCAGGGGGCGGCCCGCGTACCACAGCCCTTCCGCGGCGTACCCGTCGATAGCCGCGGACAGCCAGCGTTCCACGTCGGCGGTCCAGCGCCCCACCCCGTACGGCCCATGCCGGTGTGCGCAGAGCAACCGGTGACCATCGAGCAGGTCGAGAGCCGCCCCGGCGTCCCCGGCCCGGGCGGCAGCGGTGAGCGCCCGGCCGGCGGTCACCACGTCCGTACGCAACTGCTCCACGTCCGATGGCGCACTCAGCCCGTCGGTCTCGACGAAGGACACCTCCGGCGCGCCGCTGCGCAGCAGGTCGATCGCCGCGCCAGCGTCCCCGCGTTGCACCGCCGCAGCCAGCGCGCTGATCGCACCACCGAACCGGAAGTTGCGGGTCAGCCGCACCACACCACGCGCCAGGTCCGGTCCGGCATCGGATGCCAGGTCGCCCAGGACCTCCGACGGCAGCCGCTCGACTCGGGACTCTGCAGGAAGCGCCGGCCGGGCCACCAGGTCACCGAGTACCGCGCCAGCTTCCACCGAGGCGAGTTGGTCGGGGTCGCCGACCAGGATCAGCCGGGCGTCCGGTCGCACCGCTTCCAGCAGCCGTGACATCAGCGTGAGGGAGACCATCGACGTCTCATCCACGACCACCACGTCGTAGGGCAGCCGGTTGTTCCGGTCGTGCGCGAAGCGGCTGCGAGAACGGGGGTTGAAACCCAGCAACCGGTGCAGGGTCGACGCCGAAAGGTGCCCCAGCCGATGCTGATCGGCCGCGTGCAGCCCGGTCGCGGCTGCCTGTACGGCTTCCTGCAGGCGAGCGGCCGCCTTCCCGGTCGGCGCGGCGAGCGCCACCCGCAGCGGTGTCCCGGGCTGGTCGCGGAGCAACGCCAGTACCCGGGCCACGGTCGTCGTCTTTCCGGTTCCCGGCCCCCCCGCCAGCACCGTCACCCAGCCCAGCGCGCACACCGCTGCGGCGAGGCGCTGGCGATCGGGTCCGGCATCGGGAAACAGCCGTCGCAAGGCAGCGTCCAGCCGAACCGCGTCAATCGGCGGTCCCGGCTGGGCAGGGCGAGTGTCCAACTCGTACCGGACCAGTTCTTCCTGACGCCAGTACCGGTCCAGGTAGAGCAGCCCGTCGACCAGCCGCAGCGGCCGCCAAGGGTCGCCCTCGACACCGACCGCCACCAGCGGGCTGGCGACACAGGCGGCCAGCCACTCCGATGACTCGGGCCACGGCAATTCGGCCAACTCAGCCGCATCCGCGTCATCGACGGTGACCGTGTGCCGCACCTGGCCCAGGTCGAGGCAGACCGAGCCGAGCCGCGCGCCGCGTACAGCCAGGGCGGCGGCGAGGTGCACGCGCTCGTCGGCCTCGCCGCCGAGCCGGCCGAGGCGGCCCGCGACGTGCACATCGGCGGCGGCGAGCACCCCGGCCACGTTGAACGCCCGCAGCAGGCCGGACGCACCGCGCGCCAGCCGGACGTCGTAGGGGTCCGCCGGCTCAAGGCCCGCGACGGCGAGGCTCATCGCGTACCCCGATCCAGCAACTCGGACAGGCGCTCGACCAGGCCCGCCGGGAAAGGCCAACCGAAAACGCCGCAGGGCGAGCCGCCCACGATGGGCGTCTCGGCGCCGCACATGCCGCGCACGTAGAGGTACAGCACGCCGCCGAGATGACGTGACGGGACGTATCCCGGCTGCCGCCAACGCAGGAACCGGTGCAGCGCCACGGCGTACAGCAGCGCCTGCAGGGGGTAGTGGGCCCGCAGCATAGCCTCGGTGAGCGCCGCCGGGCGATAGTGCCAGGCGGTCAGCGGCGCCGTTCCGCCCGGCCCGTCGTCGCCGAGCCAGTTGGTCTTGTAATCCACGATGACGTAGCGAGGCGCCCCGTCCTCGCCGCGGAGCCTGAGCACCGCGTCGACGCTCCCGCTGAGGTAGCCACGGAGTTGCTGCCCGCCCAACGCGGGTGATCCGAGCAGTTCGGGGTACCGGGCCAGCGGATCGGACGGGGACAGGTGGCGCCGCAACAGATCGGCGACCGCAGCCAGCCCGGTCTGCCCGGTGGGGTCGTCACCCCCGACGAGCGGCAGCTCGAAGTCGAGTTCGGCGAGCCGGTCCGACCGCGGTATGTCGCGCAGGCGCCGGCCATCGGCGAGCGGGCCGAGCGGCGCCTCCAGCACCGGCAGCAGGCCGGCGGCCAATGCCGCGGCGTCCAGACCCGTGACCCGGCGACCGGCGACCACCTCCGCACATCGGTCCAGCAACTCGCCAGGCAGGTCGGGCGCCGACGGGTCGACCGTCTCCAGCACGGTGTGCACCGCCGTACCGAACGCCGTCCCCGCGGGCAGGCCCGCCATCGGGGACGGCACCGCCCGAAGGACCGATTCGTCCGCGCCGCCGGCTGCCACCACGGACGCCGGAAGCGGCTGCTCGTCCGCTAGCTCGGCCACTTCCGGCTCGCTTCCCACCCCGCCGGCCTCATGGATGACGGCGGTGAGTGCGGAGTACGAGGTACGCCGCCACGCCGTGTCAAGGCGTCGGGAGAATCTCGCGGCCTGGAGGCTGGCCGGCGGCCCCTCAGGCGGATCCCACCGGCCTTGCGTCGACGTCCCGCTCGACTCGACGGCGATCGCTGCGCCGGCGCGCGCAGCCAGATCGCCGAGCATCCGTACTGCCTCGTCGTCACCGGGTATTCCGGCTCGCGCCGGCACCTGCCCGTCGAGGTGGCGCGCACCGAAGAGTAGGCGGTGCGTCGCGGACTCGCTGGTGTTGTTCGACGCCGCCCACCACGTGATCACCTGGCTCTGCGCCCGGGTCATCGCGACGTAGAGCAACCGGAGTTCCTCGCCGCACTCTTCGGCTTGGTGGCGAGCGCGTCGCTTGACATAGCCCGGTCCGGCGCTGCCCCCGACGTCGAGGATCCGGGTGCCGTCCTGGTCGTGGCACTGCAGCGGGTCCGGGGCGGAGGGCACGTACCGGTCCCAGCCGAAGGGCACGTAGACGATGGGAAACTCCAGGCCCTTACTGCGGTGCACGGTGACGACCTGGACGGCTTCGGCGTCGGATTCCAATCGTCGGCTGCGCGCTTCGGAGGTGTCCCCGGGGGCGTCGGTGATGCGGCGTTGCAACCATTCGGCGAGCGCCGTGAGACCTAGATGCTCCGCGGTCGCCGCGGCATGCAGGATCTGGCCGATGTGCCGCAGGTCGGTGAGCAGGCGTTCACCGCCCACTCCCGCCAGCAGGCGTTCCGGTAGTCGTTCGCTGCCGGTCATCGTCTCGGCGAGCGCGGCGACCCCCTGGGCCGAGAGCAGGTCGGCCCACTCGCGGACCCGGACTCCGAGTACGTCCAGCGCCGCGTCTCCTTCGGTGGCGAGCCGATCGGCGGTCCAACCGAGGAAGCAGGTGAGGGCCGCCGCCCGCACCCGGCCGGAGCGGTGCGGCTGCTCCAACGCCTGGAGCAGGACCAGCCACTCCCGGGCGGCGTCGGTGGCGAAGACGCTGCTGGCGCCGGAGGAAACAGCGGGTACGCCGGCCCGTCCCAGCGCCGCCCGGATCAGCATGCCCTGCAGGTTGGTCCGCACCAGTACCGCGAGGTCCGCCGGCCGGACCGGTCGGCTGGCGCCATCGGTTCGCACTCGCGCCGGACTGGCAAGTAACCGCACCACGTCCGCGGCGAGATCGTTGGCCACCCGCTCGCGTACCGGGTCGACCCGCGGTACGCCGCTCGATCCAGCTTCACGGCGGAGGATGCGCAGCCGCAACGGCGCGTTCTCCGGCGCATCCGCCAGCCGGCTACCGGTGTGCGCCGCGGTGACCGGATGAACCACGATGCGCTCGGAGCCCAAGGCCGCGCCCCCCATCAGCGCATCCAGCCCAGCCAGCAATCCGGCGTCGCTGCGCCAGTTCTGAGCCAGCGTTTGGTGCGTGCTGGCGGTGGCCGCGGCCTCCAGATAGCTGTAGACATCGGCGCCGCGGAAGCCGTAGATGGCCTGCTTCGGGTCACCGATCAGCACGAGGGTGGTGCGGCCATGGAACGCCAGCCGAAGGATGTCCCACTGCACCGGGTCCGTGTCCTGGAACTCGTCCACCAGTACCACGTCGTACCGGGACCGGATCCGCTCAGCGGCCGCTGCGCCCCCGATGGGTTCGATTAACGCGTCCCGCAGCCGGGTGAGAAGGTCGTCGAAGTCGAGCAGTCGGCGCTGTCGTTTCCGCGCGTCGACCTCGGCGCGGACCGCCCGAGCGAGGCCGTACCGCTGCGCTGCCTCCGATCCGTCCAACGCATCGGCCGGTTCGAGCCTGGCCTGCCGATCCCGCATCGCCGACGCGGCGACGGAGAGCGCGCAGGTGTAGGACATCGCCGGCCGAACGGCGGCCGTCGCGCCGTACTTGCGGATATAGAGGTCATCGACGACCTCGGTGACCAGGTCGTCGATGTTCTCAGCGAACGTCGCATCCGGCTCGGTGTCCCCGGCGATACCGAGTCCGGCCAGCATCTGCTGGCAGAAGCCGTGCGTGGTGGCGATGGTCGCGCGATCGAAGGTAGCCAGCGCGGTGGTGAGCCGCTGCCGTCGGCGGCCGACCTCCTCCTCGTCCCGGTCAGCGAGCATCCGCACCAACGGGTCACCGCCGGCCCTTGCCGCGGCCGGGTCGGCGAGCGCCCGTTCGGTGGCCAGCAGCCGCTCGCGGACCCGCTCCCGCAACTCCGCGGTGGCCGCCCGACCGAACGTGACCAGCATCAACCGTTCCAGCGGCACAACCCCCTCGGCGACGTAGCGGGTGGCGAGCGCGGCAATGGTGTACGTCTTGCCGGTACCGGCGCTGGCTTCCAGCACGGTGGTACCGCTGGGCAACGGGCCGCAGGCGTCGAACTGCGATGGCACACTCACGGCGCGTCCGTCGTCTCAGCGGCGAGCAGCGAGTCCCAGAGCCGGCGGGCCAGTACCCCGAACCGGGTCGGCTCCGACGTCGGCCAGCCGGGTCCCGTTTCGGTCGCCGGTGGTGGTTCGCGCAGCAGCAACGCGAGGTCGGGCGCGGGACCCCAGACCAGTTCGTGGTACCGGTCGTCGGCTTCCCCCATGCCGCGGCTGCCGGTCCAGGCCGAGGCAGCGGCGGCTACGGCCACCTCGTACGGACCGCCGCTGCACCGAACGGAGGCGTACGCGTGCGACGACTTCACCGCGAGCGGCAGCGGCTCGCACAATCCGCGGCGGTAAAGATCCACGAGGTCGCCGAGGATCTGCAGAGCCTGTTCGGCCGGCGGGGCCAACAGCGTGGACCGGGTGGCAGTACGGTGCCCCCGGCCGATCGTGACCGCCTGCCAGGTCTCCGTCGGGCGGCTGGCGGCCAGCGCCAGCAGCTGCCCCCAGGCGCGCAGCCGATGCTTTGCGCCCAACCGGGAGTAGACCACCCGGGCCAGCGTCCCGCCGTACACGTCGGGAATGGTGCCGGTCAGTTGCGTTTCATCCGCCAAGAGCACGGCAACGTCGAGCACCCGGGGCTCCCCGGTGCGCACCGCGGCGCTGCCAGAGACCAGCGGTTCCACCTCGCCGAGCAGCCGGTCCAGCAACCGGCCGCCGAGCGGGCCGGGCGGGAGGGTCCCCCGACGCCACTCCGCCTGCTGACAACTCTGCGGGTCCGCACCCGCCAAGCGTGCGGTGAGAAGGCGGTCACCGACGGCCCAACTCTGCAGGTATCCCAACTCCGCCTGCAGCCCGACCGCCACCTCGTCATCTTCACCGAGCACGGTGACCCCGAGGCGCTGGCGGAGGAACCCCCGCACCGGGTGCTCCAGAAAGCGCAGCAAGTCCGCCAGTTCCACCGCCACCTGACCGGACCGGGGCGGCAGCGGCGCGGGAAGAAACGGCGGCGACTCCCGGCGGGGTCGGGCGGCGGCCATCGCCCCGGCGAGAGCCGGCCGGTCGAAGCTGAACGGGCCCTCAGCGCCCAGTGTGCCGGCAGTGAAGTTGCGGGGGTCGAACGGCTGCAGCGGGTGGTGGACCACCACCTGCTCCCGCGCGAGCGATCCATCCGCCGCCCGCGCGGTGGCATCCAGTGCGTCCAGGATCTCACCGACCGGTACGGCCGGCAGCCGCGGCACATTCGTCCGGTCATCCGCCCCGGTGTAGAGGATGACGAGGTGTTCCTGAGCGGCGAGAATCGCGTCCAGCAGCAGCTGGCGTTCTTCGCTGCGGCGGTCCCGTTCGCCCACGAGCGGATCGCGGGCCAGCACGTCGTCACCGTCCAGTACCGCGTTGCGCGGAAAGGTTCCGTCGTCGAGGCCGAGGAGACAGATCACCCGATGCGGCACCGAGCGCATGGGCACCAGCGAGCACATCGTGAGGCTGCCGGTACGGAAGTTCGCCCGGGTCGGACGCCCGCGCAGCCGGCCGGCGAGCAAGGAGCGGACGTCGGCCAGGGTCAGCCGAACTTCGGTGGCCCGGACGCCGGCTTCCTCGGCCACTTCGGCGAGTTCCGGCCGGGCCTGCGCGAGTTGCCAGCTGTCCTGATCGCTGACCTCGGTGAGCGCGTCGAGGGCTCCGCTGAGCGAGCTGACCCAGTCGGCCAGAGTGCGCTCACCAGTCAGCTCATCCAGCGCCGTACCCAGTCGATGGACCAGCTCGGCGAGTCGCCCAGCGAGATCGATGTCCCCGCTGTCCACGTCATCGAGCGGCAAGGCGAGGCCCAACCAGCGGTGGTCGTCTTCGGACATGGCGGCACCGAGCAGAATGCGATCCAGGCCGGCTTGCCACGTGTTCTGACCGACGTGCTGCAATCGGAACGGCGCCCGGTGCGCAGCGTCCAACCCCCAGCGGATGCCGGACCGGGTGACCCAGTCCCGGACCCGTTCCAGGTCGTCGTCGTCGAAGTCAAACCGCCGGCGTACCGGTGGCGACGCCGCGAGGTCCAGAACCTCCGTTGCGGTGACCCGGGCGTCGGCGAGTTCCAGCAATCGCGCCACGGTGGCCAGCAGCGGGTTGGTTTGGCGCAGCGACCGGTCTGCGAGGCGTACTCGCAGCTGGTGCCCGGGATGCCGCGGGGCGCCCGCTTCGTCTTCCACACCGAACGCAGCCGTGATCAGCGGCGCGAACGCTTCGATGTCCGGGCACATCACCAGAATGTCCCGCGGCTCCAGCGTGGAGTCCGCGGCGAGCAGGCCGAGCAGTACCTCCCGCAGCACCTCCACCTGCCGGGCCGGTCCGTGACAGGCGTGCACCGCCACGCTGCGGTCCATCGGATCGAGCACGTACTGGTCGTCAGGTCGGCGGTCGTCGCGCAGCTCGCGCTGGATGCGCCCCAGCAGGGTGCCCGGATGGTCGCTGGCCGCGGCCCCCCGTGCCACGGCCCCCCGTGCCGCGGCCCCCTGAACCGCGGCCCCCTGAACCGCGGCCCCCTGAACCGCGGCCCCCTGAACCGCGGCCCC
>JBDUDX010000119.1:0-2071 GCA_040002735.1 Frankiaceae bacterium
CCAGGCGCTCGAGGAGCTCGGCCATCCGCCAGGTGGAGGTCACCCACGAGCCGTGCACCGTGAGCTGGCGGTGGATGAGGACCTCGCTCACGTTGAGAGTGAGTTGGGCGCCTTCACCGACCAACGCCACCCGCCCCCACCGGCGGGTGTGCCGCAGTGCGGTGAGCTGCCCGGCTCCACTGCCGGAGCAGTCGATACCGACCTCCGCGCCGTCCCCGAGAACGTCGCGAAGCTCCTCCTCGGCGCCGGCAAGAGCCTCGTCGACGGCACTGATGCGGATCGCCAGGTTCCGCCGCGCCGGGCTCGGGTCGGTACCGACAACTCGGGACGCTCCCATCGCCTTGCCGAGCATGCCGGCCGCCAGCCCCACCGGTCCCAGTCCGGTCACCAGCAGCCGATCGCGGCCGGACACGTCGACCCGGCACAGCGCCTCGTACGCCGTACCGAACCCGCAGGCCACGCACGCTCCGTCGAGATAGGTCAAGCCGTCCGGCAGCGTCAGCAGGTCGCGCTCCTGCGCGAGCAGCAGGTCGGCGTGCCCACCGTCCCGCTGCCAGCCGTACGCCGCCCGGTCGGGTGAGAGGCAGCTGATCTGGTAGCCCCGACGGCATTCGGCGCACTGACCGCAGCCGCTGATGTGATAGACGACTACCCGGTCACCTTCCCGGATTCGGCGTACGTCCGGCCCGAGCGCAACCGCCTCCCCGCTCGGCTCGTGCCCGCCGATCACGCCCTGGTAGGCCTCCGGTCCCTCGCCGAGGTGCTCGCGGTAGATCGCCCGCAGGTCGCTGCCGCAGATCGTGGATGCCCGCATGGCGAGCACCACCTGTCCGCGGCCGGGAGCCGGGTCCGGAACCGTACGGAGCTCGACCCGCCGCCCGCCAGGCAGGTACGCGCCGCGCACGCTACTTGACAGCGCCGAGGGACAGCCCCTGCACGAGCTTGTCCTGGGCCGCGAATCCGGCGGCGATCACCGGCAGCGACACCACGACGGCCGCCGCGCACACCTTTGCCAGGAACAGCCCCTGGCTGGTGACGAAGCTGGTCAGGAACACCGGGGCGGTACTCGCCACGGTCGCCGTCAGCACCCGGGCGAACAGCAACTCGTTCCAGCTGAAGATGAAACAGATCAGCGAGGTGGCTGCGATCCCCGGTAGCACCACCGGCGCGATGACCTGCCGCAGCGTACGGGTCAGACCGGCGCCGTCGAGCGCCGCTGCCTCCAGCATCTCAACCGGAACCTCGGCAAGGAAGGAACGCATCATCCATACCGCGATCGGCAGGTTCATCGAGGTGTACAGCACGATCAGGAACCAGATGTTGTCCAGCAACCCGGTGTTCTGCGCGAACAGGTAGATCGGCAGCAGCCCCGCCACGACCGGCAGCATCTTGGTCGACAGGAAGAAGAACAGCACGTCGGTCCACTTCCGTACCGGCCGGATGGACAACGCGTACGCGGCCGGAATCGCCAACAACAAAACCAACAATGTCGAGACCAGGCTGGCGGTCGCCGAATTCAACAGCGGCGGCCACGGGCTCGTCCCAGTCGAGGAGCCGAAGAACTCCCGGTACCCCTGCAAGGTCAACGGCGCAGCTAACTTCGGCGGGTTGGTCGCGGCGTCCTGTTCGCTGTGTAGGGAGGTGAGCACCATCCACAACACGGGGAGGACGAACAGGATGCCGATGCACCAGGCCAGCACACCGAGCAGCATCCCGCGACGGCGTGGCGCCTTGCGGCGGGCGGTCCCGGCTGTGGTGCGGGTCGCCGGTATCGGCCCGACGTCGGTGAGAGAGCTCATCGGGCGTTCTCCTCGCTGAACAGGGTCGACACTGTGCGCAGCGCCAGCGTCGCGATGATGATCGTGCCGATGACGACGACCACGCCGGCGGCGGAAGCCCGCCCGTAGTCATGGGCGTTGTAGAAGGTCTGGTACGTCGTGTACGGCAGGTTGGCGGTGCCCAGACCGCCGGAGGTGATGGTGAACACGGCGTCGAAGTTCTGCACCACATAGATCGAGCCGAGCAGGCCGCCGAGTTCCAGGTACTGCCGCAGGTGCGGGAACGTCATGTA
>JBDUDX010000120.1:0-4398 GCA_040002735.1 Frankiaceae bacterium
AGCGCACCGATGTGACGACGATGCCGAGTCGTGGCGGTGGCCGACCGGCCGCCGTCTACCGCTTCCGAGAGCGGCGACTGACAGTGACTCACGCGTTCCCGGCCTTCCGGC
This sequence comes from Frankiaceae bacterium, assembly GCA_040002735.1. GTDB lineage: Bacteria > Actinomycetota > Actinomycetes > JADGOV01 > JADGOV01 > JADGOV01. The sequence goes on from JBDUDX010000120.1 coordinate 112, forward strand.
CCCGTACCCGGCCGCAACCGTCGGGGATGTACGCCAAAACGTGATCGGGCGTGCAGTCTTCGCGTACGCCGGGCGGGGCTACGATTCATCTCTCTCCGAGAACCATCTCGTGAGTGTGTTGGTGGGGATGCGCGGCACATGCGCGTTTCGCTGGCTCTGCTGCTGCGCCGGCACGGCGGTGACCGGACCGGTGGCTGGGTCAGCCGCGCTGGGACCCCGCAGAGCCGCCCGCGACGCGGGCTGCCGGAGTCGGCGCGGAGTCGGTCTGAGTACTCGAGGCTGTCGTCCCTGTTGCGCCGCAACGAGCGGATGCTGCTCTCCGAGCAGCTGCACATCGACCAGTGGCTCGCGAATCGGTCGGCAGGTGGGGAGAGCTACTGGGACCTGGTGTTGTCTGAGGTTTTCGGCTGTCAGTCCCAGCGCCGGCGGGAGCAGGCCGCCGCGTTCCGACAACGCCGCAGACGGCTGACTTGGCTCCGGCTGCTGATCACCCGTGCGACCTCGGCGTTGGACGACGGCAACCTGGAGTTGGCGGAGCGGATTCTGCGGCACACCAGCCCACAGCTCGGCATCCTGGCGGACGATGCCGATCCGACGTCGGTTGAGCGAGTTCCGGTGCTCGGGGATCCCGACGTCGCGGCGGCGGAGGAGACCGCCGAGGCGACATGACGACCCTGCAGGGATCGGCGGCGGGCGAGACCGGTGCGCCGGTTGGGGCTGACGTCGGTGCGGAAAGCGGTGAACCGTTCCGCGGCCTGCTCGCCCTGTTCGACGATGGAGACGGCCCCGACCGCACACATAGCCCCGAACCGCGGCGGCGGGTAGCCGGGCGCCGCTTCCGGGGGGCACAGCGGGAGCGTAGCTACCGCGCGCGGCCGTGGCGGCTGTTGGCAGTCGCGGTGGCGGTCGGGGTGCTGGTCGCGGGTCTGCTGACTCCGGCCGGGCTCCTCGTGCGGGCTGGTGCAGAGGCCGGTTACCGACGCTTCGGGCCGCTGCCGATCTCGAGTATTCCGGTCCTTCCCGAGCGGTCGGAGTTGCTGGCCGCCGACGGCACCCGCCTCGGGGTGTTCTTCGAGCAGAACCGCCGCTCGCTCCCCGAAGATGCCATGCCGAGGGTGCTGGCGGAAGCGGCGGTGGCGATCGAAGACGTGCGTTTCTTCGACCATGGCGCGGTCGACCCCCGAGGTGTGCTGCGCGCGGCCGTCGTCAACCTGAGGTCCGGCGGCAGCCGCCAGGGCGGTTCGACCATCACGATGCAGCTGGCCAAGAACCTGCGGGCTCTCTCAGCTCCTACTCGGGGGGGGCAGCGTTCCGCGGTCGCCGAGACCGTGACCCGCAAGGTGCACGACATGCGGTACGCGGAAGCGTTGGAGCAGCGCCTCAGCAAGCGGCGAATACTGCTGACCTACCTCAACGCGGTCTACTTCGGCGACGGCGTCTACGGGGCGCAGGCCGCCGCCGAGCACTTTTTCGGCTCCTCCGCCGGGCGCCTGACCGTGCCGCAGGCTGCGCTGCTCGCCGGTACGATCCAGAACCCGCAGGCCAACGACCCGGTGCGTCATCCGCGGGCGGCGCGGGAGCGGCGCGATGCGGTGCTGACGGCGATGCGGGGCAGCGGCGCCCTGACCGCATCGGCGGCCGCTCGGGCGATGGCGACCCCCGTCCGGCTTCACCTGACCCGCCTGCGGAACGGATGCGTAGGGAGCGTCGCTCCGTTTTTCTGTGATTGGGTCCGGGACCAGCTCATGGCGGATCCGGCGCTCGGGGACACTGTGACGGCTCGGCAGCGGACTTTGGAGACCGCAGGGCTCACCATCCGAACGACCCTGCAACCCCGCGTGCAACGGGCCGCGCAAGCTGCGCTGGGCGCCGCGATTCCGCCGTCAACTCCGGTGGCAGCCGCGATCACCGCCGTCCAGCCCGGCTCCGGCGCGGTAGTAGCGATGGCGGTCAGCCGGCCGTTCGGCGCCGACCCCCGTCAACACCAGACGATGGTCAACCTCGCCACCGGGGGCGCCAGCGGGTACCAGGTCGGCTCCACCTTCAAGCCGTTCGTACTCGCCGCGGCGCTCACCCGTCGCATCCCTCTGAGCACGAAACTCCACTGCCCGCAGCGCTACATCAGCACTGCGTTCCCCAAAGACCGGCCCTTCCCCTACCCGGTGGCCAACGCCGGAGACAGCGAGGCCGGCAGCTTCACCATCACCGGCGCCACCTGGCAGTCGGTGAACACCTGTTACCTGCAAATCGAGGAACGCACCGGCTTACGGCTGCCGGCGGGCATCGCGGAGAGCCTCGGCGTCCGCCGGCTGCCGGGAGATCAACCGCTGCACCGGGTGCCATCGCTCACCCTCGGAACCAACGAAACCAGCCCGCTGGCCATGACCGTGGCCTACGCCGCATTCGCCGCCGCAGGCCGGTACTGCCCCCCGACCGGAGTGCGCAGCGTGCAGCAACCACAACGCGTTCTACGCCTCCACCGGCCAGCCTGCCGGCAGGCGCTGGACGCCCGCGTCGCCCGTACCGTCACCGGTGTCCTGCGCGGCGTCATCGACGGTCCCGACCCGCATCGGACCGGCCTTCGGGCCAGCATCCGTCGGCCGGCCGCCGGGAAGACCGGGACCACCCAGAACTACAGCGCCGCCTGGTTCATCGGCTACACCCGCCAACTCGCCGCTGCTGTCTGGCTCGGAGATCCCGCCGGCGACCGGCCTCTTCGCCGCATCACGATCAACGGACGGTACTATCGCCAGGTCTTCGGCGGAGACCTTCCCGCCCGAATCTGGGCGGCCACGATGAGAAGAGCGCTCGCCTCCACCAAACCCACCCCGCTGCCCTAGCACCGGCCAGCACCCGCCGGTCGAAGCCGGCGTCGAAACGCTCCGCCAGCGCGACGAGCTCGTCGGTCGCTCAGGACGCCGCCCAGCAGGACGCCGACCGCCGACCGCTCCCCCCACGCTCAACGCCCGAGTGCGATCAGGGCCTTGAAATGCGGTCATCAGGATCGACAGGGCCGCGGGGGAGAGCATCGCCGCACCCACACCCTGACCGGTCCGAGCGGCGAACAGGCTCGTGCGTCAAAGGCCATCCCCGTCACCATCGAGGAGAGCGTGAACACCGCCAGCCCGGTCAGGAAGATGCGCCTTCTCCCGATCGCATCGGCGGCCCTGCCGCCCAGCAACAAGAGGCTCCCGCGCCTGACATCGGGCTGGCGGCCGATGACGACGCCTCCCCGCTGCGGGACCCGGACCTTGGGCGGTTTGGCCCTAAGTCCTGCGGCTCGGCTGATAGGCGGTGGACGTGGGTGTCCGTGGTACCCGACACCCGCGCTGCGCTCACGGCCCGGGCGAGAGCCTGCACCCCCCTGTCTACGGGAGGAGCCGACCCATGAGACGGGACAAATGGGGAGGTAGAGCGCCGATCACCCGTGGGACTGGGATGTGGGGTTGGTCAGCGTCGTCGGTCGGGGTCGAGCGCGGCGGTGGCGGCGGCGACCGCGTCGAAGGTGGGCTTGGCGTAGATCGCGAGGCTGGCCAGGCTGGTGTGCCGGCTTTTGGTCATCAGCATCGGGAGCCCGACACCGGCTTCGGCGAGGTGGGTGAGCCGGGAGTGGCGGAGCTGGTGCAGGGTCCAGCCGCCGCCGGCTGTGGTGAATATCTCGGCGGCTCGCCGGTAGGACAGCCGGGCCCGGCCGGTGGCGGGGTCGAAGTCGGCCAGGGCTGGTTGGCGGGCGGGTGCGGGGGCGATGTCGGTGAGGAACAGCGGGCCGGCCCGCCGGCGGTGCAGGTGTCGGGGCAGCAGCCGGGCGGTCTTGGTCTCCCAGCCGATGACCTCGGCCCGGCCGCCCTTGCCGACGACCACGGCGCGCCGGGCAGCCAGGTCCAGATCGGCGACGTCGAGGGCGAGGACCTCGCCGGCGCGGGCGGCGGTCTCATACAGCAGCCACCACAGGGTCTTCTCCCGCAGCGGGTGGTCGGCGTCGAGGAAGGCGAACAGCTCGGCCGCGGGGATGGCGCGGGCGCGGGCGTGCGCGGCCCTGGTCCGACCGGGGGCGGCGGCGTTCCAAGCCGGTGGCCGGCGAGGTCGGGGTCCAGCCCTGGCGGGTGGTGTAGGCGAACAGCGAGGCGAGGGTGGCGACCACCCGGTTGTAGGAGGCCGGCGCCAGGTGGGGATAGGTCGCGGTCATGAACTCGGCCAGCATCCGCGGGCTCACCTCGGCGAGGGGGGTGTCGGTGCCGAGGCGGTCGAGGAGCCGGTGCAGGGCCAGGACGTAGACCCGGTGGCTGG
>JBDUDX010000121.1:0-3596 GCA_040002735.1 Frankiaceae bacterium
GGCCGGGGGTGAGCGACCGCAAGACCAGCACCATCTCCGGCGGCGGCTCCACCGCGGTCACCGTGACCCTGCGGAAGGGCAGCTATGAGATTTACTGCCCGGTCGACGGCCACAAGGCCCAAGGCATGGACCTGCACATCACCGTGTCCTGAGCCTCCACGCAACCGGGCGGGTGAGTTGGGTGACTCCTGCTCGAGTTTCTCGAGCAGGAGTCGTGCTCCTCGTGGCCCGTAAGGGGGATTCGGTGGCGATCCCGGCGAGACGCAGAACGGCGGTGAGCCCGCCCGCAGCGTGCGGGACATTATGGTTCCGCCTCCTACTTCTGGCCTGTGCCGTCGTGTTGGAGGGCAGCCGCGCGCTGCAGCGTGTCGGCGATCCTCGCACCAGTGGGAAGGCGGCCGGGGTCTAGCAGCCACTGCATGATCAGGCCGTCGACGACGGCCATCACCAACGTGGCGGCGACCTGCGGATCAACCCGCCGCGTCGTGGGCTGTTCGGCTTGGAGCTGCTCGATGCCAGTGGTCAGAGCTCCCCGGAACGCGTCGAAGTCCGCGGCCAACGCGCGGCGCAGACCCTCGGCGTGTTCGGCCCGCAGCAGTGCCTGGAAGTAGGCGACGACCAGCGGACGGTTTCCGTGGAAAGTCTCCAGCAGCAGGTCGATGACCGGCCCGAGCTGGTCGCGGGTCAGCTGCGGCGGTATGGCCGCGATCAGGCCGATCAACGGTTCCAGCCAGCGCCGCGCCGCCTCCGCGAGCGCGGCGTCCAGCAGGTCATCGGTAGACCCGAAGTGGTAGCCGATCGCTCCCAGGCTGACCCCGGCCCGGCCGGCGACGTCCCGGGCGGTGGTGTCGGCGTAGCCCTTGTCCTGCAAACAGACGATGCCGGCCTCCAACAAGGCCTCCCGGTTGTTCACGGAAGGACTCTAACCGAACTCTTGCACAAACGTATTGCACGCTTGTACATTGAGTTGGTGTACCGATCACCTCGTTCCGCCGGTTCGGCGCCGCGCCGCGGCTCCGATTCCGCTGCCAGCAGGTTGGCGACGACCTTGGTGCGACGGGGGAAGCCGTTCGCCCGGGTCGCGGCCGGCCGGGCGATCGTGGGGCGCAACCGCTCCCGTACCGACCCGACCGCCGGGCGCTTCACCCCAGGAGAGGTCGGCGGCGTCGTCGCAGACGCCTTCAACCGCTTCGCACGCAAGGTCCCCGGCCTGCCCCACGAGCCTACCGTCGGCAGCCGCCAGAACGTGCTGCTCGCGGCGCTCACCTTGTCCCTGCTGGAGGCCCTGGAGCAGGCCGGCGTCGAACACGGCTACGCCGTCGAACTCACTGGGGACATCTGTTGGCGCTTCTATCGCCATTGGGGTCGAATCACCAAGACCGTCACCGGTCTGCGCTCCCGCGATCCGGTACGCCGGCTGCGGTTGAGCGTCGACGGTTTCCTGACCTACCCGTTCGGCCGTCCCGGGTACCGGTTCGACGACGTCCCCGAGCAGGACGGCCGCTCACTGAACATGCTGCGCTGCCCTGTGGCTGACTACCTCGGCTCCCGCGGCGCGGCGGAGCTCTGCGCCGGTTCGTGGTGCAACCTGGACTACGCCCTCGCCGAGATGTGGGGAGCCCGCCTGCAACGCACCGGCACCTTGGCGGCCGGTGCCACCTGCTGCGACTTCCGCTTCCACTCCCAACTGACGGTCGGCGAGCCAACGCAGCCGATCGCCGGCCAGTTGCCGATGATCAGCCAGTAGTTCTCCGCGTCCCGCCGCGGATGCTTAGCCGGCGGGTCGCGGGCGACAAGGGTCAACGGCGCCCTCGGGGAATGCATGTTGGGGCTGTGGGTGGAGAAGGCGGCCTGTCGCGGAGGAGCGCGGCGAGTTGGCTGTCGGCGAAGTCGCGGAGCCGGACGGCGATCCCGCGTTCGGGGTCGAGCCGGTGGGCCTCCCAGGACCGCCACAGCGCTTCCGCCCGCAGCAACGCTTCGGAGCGTCCGGTCATCGGGACGCTCGGCGTGATGTCTGGCCGCAAAGTTCACGACGGCAGCCTCTAGGTCTTTGGACCTGAACGGCCGGCACGTGATTGTTATACCCCCCATTGGTATCTACAGTGGAGGTGCGGAGCAAGAGCCGCTGAACGAGGAGACAGAAATGCAGAAGATGGCGCAGACCGGGCACTCGGTGAAAATGATGTGGGGCTGCGTGGCCTTTGCCATCCTCGCGGTCATCCTGGTGACTCGCGGCGTCGGAGCCGGCGCCCTGTTCATCATCCCGTGCATGCTGATGATGGGAGCGATGATGTGGATGATCATGGGCAGCGGCAGCAAACCCCGCGGCGGAGACAAGACGTAGCTGCCCGGCCCGAGGCACTGCTCACCCCCGGTCCACGCACCGATGGTGGTGACCCGATAGAGCCGAATGAACCCCGGCCCTCGTGACCTGACCCTGACCGGTACCACCACAGCGGGCGCCACCGTCGCGGTGGCTTAGCCCGGATCCACCGTCGTACCGCCGAGCAGGTTTTGGCGCGCTGATCTTCGGGCTAGTCGGGGCGCGGCGCCTGGAGGCCGGGCGGCCCGGCTGTTCTCCGCGTTCTCCGGTCGGGGTCCTGTGGGACGGGCGGAGGGGTCAGGCTGCGAGCGGTGGGCTGTTGGCGGCGGCTGTCAGCTGCTCCCATGCTTTCTGACAGGGCCAGGCTGTGGGCAGGTGCAGGGTGAGTCGTCGGGCTGAGCGGGCGAGCCGGGCGGGGACGGTGATGAGCTGGGCTCGGATCGTGCCGGTCGTGGCGCGGGCGTGGAAGGCGGAGGCCCACTCCGACTCTCCGGTGATGGACGCCATGGCCATGCTGGCGCCCGCCCCGGCGCAACCCCCCACCGCGGTAACGTCCCGGGCACGAGCCGGCGCTCTCGACACCGCAGGCCCCGTGTCACAGCGACTGGCCGGTCTGACTAGACATCCCGCCGGCCCCATCGCCTGCCAGGGTGGCGGGCCTCGCTCGTACAGCTCGCCGTGGTCGCTGCCTTCGCCGGGCCGCTCCACCCGGCACGCCCGGGCGCCGTCCGGCGCCCCGTCCACCGCGAGGGCCAGCGCCACACCTGGCATTGCTCTGCGTGCTACCTACGGCTTTAGGCCGAGTGTCGGCTCCGCCCATCGGGGCGCCGCACGGATCGGCCCATCCATTTCGACACGAAAGAGAATCAGCCAATGCGTCGCATTGTTTACCCAGCAGCTGCTGGGTAACTGGTAGCGCACCGTCCAGGTGACGCCGCCGTCCCGGGAGGTGAACACCCCTTTGTCGGCTACGGCGGCGCAGAGGGCCCAGCCCTGGCGGTCGAGGGCTTCGGGGGGTGCGCGAGGGTCCCTCGCTTGGTCAGGTGGCCCCGCCGGCGGTGCTGGCGTGAAGTGTCTCGGTCTCGTCGAGCCCGACCGGGCCGGCGGCCTTCCCCCGCCAGGTCTTTCCGCGGTCACCGGACACCAGTAGCCGCCCGGAGGTGGCGTCCCAGCCGTAGATGCTGGCCCCACGGTGTGCAGGGCGTGGAAGTCGACCTCCCCACTGAAGGACAACATTGGTCCAGGTCTGCGCGGCGTCGGTGCTGCGGATCAG
>JBDUDX010000122.1:0-6370 GCA_040002735.1 Frankiaceae bacterium
CGAAAAACCCGAAGGAGGCCAAGGCGTTCGTCGACTACCTGTACACCACCGCGGCCCAGAAGGTCTTCGCGGACAACGGTTACCGGCCGGTGGTGGCCGGCGCGGCCGCGGCCGACAAGTTCCCCACTCCTTCGGGGCTGTTCACCATTAAGGACCTGGGTGGGTGGACGGCGGTGAGCAAGGAGTTCTTCGACCCGAAGAAGTCGATCATGGCGGATGTAGAGCGCAAGCTCGGCGTCGCAACCCAGAAATGATCCGCGTTGACACCCGATAGCGGCCTGCTGCCCCCGGGCCAGTCCGGCCCCGGGGAGGATGCCGACGGCGACGGGGCGGCGCATCCCGCGTCCGCCGTGCAAGTCTTGGACGCGCTGGATACCTCCGCCACCGCCGATACTGCCCCGCCGGCTCCGTTAGGTCGGCGCAAGCTGAGCCGTGGCGTGGCTGCTGGGCTCGGTATCACCACGATGTACCTGAGCCTGCTGGTGCTGATACCGCTGGCCGCGGTGGTGTGGCGGTCGGCAGAGAACGGCCCGGCGTTCTTCTGGGGGGCGGTGACCGCGCCCGAGTCGTGGGCGGCGCTCAAGCTCACCGTCGGCGCCTCAGTTCTGGTCGCGGTGATCAACCTGGTGATGGGCACGCTGATCGCCTGGGTGCTGGTGCGGGACGACTTCAAGGGCAAAGCACTCGTCGACATGGTGATCGATTTGCCGTTCGCGCTGCCCACGATCGTCGCCGGGCTGGTGCTCCTCGCCCTGTACGGCCCGAACAGCCCGCTGGGCGTCAACCTGGCCTACGCCCGCAGCGGTGTGGTGGTGGCGCTGCTGTTCGTGACGCTGCCGTTCGTGGTGCGTACCGTCCAGCCGGTACTGCTGGAACTCGACCGTGAGATGGAGTCGGCGGCGGCCTCACTTGGGGCGGGTAATGGCACGATCTTCCGTCGCATCATGCTGCCGAACCTCATTCCGGCGATGGCCTCGGGCACAGCCTTGGCGTTCGCTCGGTCGATCAGCGAGTTCGGCTCCACCGTGCTGATCTCCGGCAACATCCCGTTCAAGACGCAGGTCGCCGCGGTGAACATCTTCGGCCAGATCGAAAGTGACAACCCGGTCGGCGCGGCGGCCGTCTCCACCGTGCTCCTGGTCGTCGCGCTCGTCGTTCTCGTCCTGCTCGACGTCCTGCAGCGCTGGGGAGTCAAGCGTGCCTAAGCGCGTCCTGCGGTACACCGCAGTCACGTACCTGTTCTTCCTGCTGGTGCTGCCGCTGGCCCTCATCACGTGGCGGACGTTCTCCCACGGCATCGGTCCGGTCTGGGACGCTCTGACGACGCCGCCGGCGCTGCACGCCTTCCGGGTCACCGTCATCGTCGCGGTGATCTCGGTGGCGCTCAACACACTCTTCGGCGTCGGGTCGGCGGTTCTCCTCGTCCGCCACGAGTTTCCGGGCAAGCGGGTGCTGAACGCGTTGATCGACCTTCCGCTGGCGGTCTCGCCGGTGGTCGTGGGGCTCGCGTTGATCCTGGTGTACGGCAACAACACCGTGATCGGCGGCTGGCTCTCCGACCACGGTCTGCCGATCATCTTCTCCATCCCGGGGATGGTGCTGGCTACCGTCTTCGTCTCGCTACCGCTGGTGGTCCGTGCGGTCGCGCCGGTACTCGCCGAGGTCGGGGTCGAGCAGGAGCAAGCGGCGTGGACTCTCGGCGCCTCACCGCGGGTGGCCTTTCTGCGCATCACGCTGCCGGCGATCCGTTGGGCGTTGGCGTACGGCATGGTGCTTGCCCTGGCCCGCTCGCTCGGCGAGTACGGCGCGGTCGCCGTGGTCTCCGGACGGCTGGTGGACCAGACCCAAACCTTGACGCTCTTCGTCGAGGAGCGGTATCAGAACTTCGACCAGACAGCCGCCTACGCGGCGTCGTTCTCCCTCGCTTTTGTGGCGGTCGTGATCCTCCTGTTCGTCAAACTTCTCCGACCCAAGGGAAATTCCTGATGGCGATCCGTGCTACGAACATCACCAAGAGGTTCGGGAACTTCGTCGCCTTGGACGACGTGTCGGTGGACATCCCCACCGGCGCCTTGACCGCGTTGCTCGGCCCCAGCGGCGGCGGCAAGTCCACCCTGTTGCGGATCATCGCGGGTTTGGAGACGCCGGATAGCGGCACCATCGACATCGAAGGGTCGGACGCCACGTCGCTGTCGCCGCAGCGGCGCAACGTGGGTTTCGTGTTCCAGCACTACGCCGCGTTCAAGCATCTGACGGTCTTCCGCAACGTGGCCTTCGGGCTGGAGATCCGCAAGACGCCGAAGGAGAAGATCCGAAGCCGCGTCACCGAGCTGCTCGAGCTGGTGCACCTGGACTCCATGTCCGAGCGTTACCCCTCCCAGCTCTCCGGTGGGCAGCGGCAGCGGATGGCGCTGGCCCGGGCGTTGGCTGTCGAGCCGAAAGTTCTGCTGCTCGACGAGCCGTTCGGCGCCCTGGACGCGCAGGTCCGCCAAGAGTTGCGGACCTGGCTGCGGCGGCTGCACGACGAAATGCACGTCACCACCGTGTTCGTCACCCACGACCAGGAAGAGGCCATGGAAGTCGCGGACAGCATCGTCGTACTAGCGAAGGGAAAGGTCGAGCAGAGCGGCCAACCCGATGAGCTGTACGAGCGGCCGGCGAACGACTTCGTCATGAGCTTCCTCGGCCCGGTCACCACAGTCGGCGGCGAACTGGTACGACCGCACGACCTTGAAGTGCTCAGCCAGCCAGCTTCGGACACCGTACCGGCGACCGTGTTTCGAGTCGTCCGCCTCGGCTTCGAGGTACGGATCGAGCTACTACTCGACGGCGTCGACGCATGGGTGCAGGTCACCCGCGCCACCGCCGCCAGGCTCGGCCTGGCCAGCGGCAGCGTGGTACACGTCCGCCCCCAACGCGAGCGAATCACAGTGCTCGCCGCCAGCGCATGAGCGCCGGGGCGCAGCGGTGGGGTACGGGGCCGGGCGTGGCTGACAACGAGTCGGCTGGGGTCCGGCTCACGCTGCACGATGATTCCGCCCACGCTGCGGTCAGCCCCCGCGCCGATACCGCGCTGCGCGTCCTGCTGGCCCTGGCTCGCATTTCGGCTTCCGCGGTGCTCACTTCTGAGGCCCTGGCCCGGGAGCAGGGGCTGACCGGGCGAGCGCTCGATCCGATCCTCCTTGACCTCTCCCGGTTCGGGGTGATCGTCGGTATCCGCGGACCGGCCGGCGGATATCGGCTCGCCTGGCCGCCGGCTGAAATCACCCTGGCCGATGTGATCACCGCCGTCGACCGTCCACTCGCCGAGGCGTGCGGGCTTACCGGCTGGGCGCGCCGCGTACGCCCACCGGCTGACGGGCTGGACGGAATGTGGCTGCAGGTGCGGGCAGGGCTGCGTGAGGTGCTGGAGCGCCACACCCTCGCGGGGCTGGGTTCGGGATCGGCCAGTGCCGGGTGGTGAATAGTCGCTGCGGCGGATCCCGGCCTGATGTGCGTGGACTCGGAAGTCGCTCCCGTTATCCCAGGATATGCCGCGGCGTGTGGGTCAGGGACGCCTGGCGAGTCGGGGAGGACGCCGCGTTGGCCATGATTTTCCTCGCCGTGGCGGTCCGGTTGTCGAACAGGTGGTGGCTGCTGGTGGCGGCCGGCTGGGGGTTCGTCTCCTACCGCCAGCTCCGTTTGATGCGCCACGCACGGTCGCTGGCCGAAGACCAGTTGGTCTGAAAGTTGACGGTAGCCGTGGCCGCGCCAGGGTTCGCGACGGAAGCCAGTGGAGCCCGGCGTCGCCGGGCGAGTGACAGTACGGATGCGTGTAGACACGGGCGCCACGACCGCCCACGCCGTTCCGCCGCCTGGCGGGGACTCGCCGTGGAGGAGGATCGCGACCCCAACACCGCCAGCGGTGGCCTCTCCCTGCAGCCTGAGGCGACGGCGAGGCAGCACGACACATCCTCCCGGCCTCACCGGTCAGTTGAAAGGAAAAGTAGCGCTCAGACAGTCCGAATGCTGAAAGGAGCAAGCCGTGCCGCTGCCAGATTTCCTGGTCGTTGGTCCGCCCAAGGCCGGGACGACGGCGCTGCACGCGGCGCTGGCTCCGCATCCAGAGCTGTACCTGTCCGATGTCAAGGAACCGCGGTTCTTTCTCTGCGACGGGCGGCCGCCGCCCAGCCGCGGCGGTCCTGGAGACGCCCAGACCTATCAGGAGTACGTGTGGCGGCGAGCCGACTACGAGGCCCTCTTCGCCGACGCCCCGCCCGGCACGCTGCGGGGGGAGAGCAGCCCGTTCTACCTGCACGACCTGGACGCGCAGCGGCGGATCCGGCGGCTGATCCCGGAGGCGAAGCTGATCGCTGTGCTGCGTGACCCGGTCGACCGGGCGCACAGCAACTGGGCGCACCTGTGGTCCGCCGGCCTGGAACCGCACGCCGAATTCATCGAGGCCTGCCGGCAGGAGAAGGCTCGGGTAGCCGACGGCTGGGCGCCGTTCTGGCAGTACACCGGCCTCGGCCGGTACGGCGAACAGCTGGAGCACCTCTACGAGTTGTTCTCCCGCGAGCAGGTGCTGCTGCTGCGCTACCGGGACTTGCGCGACGCACCGGCTGAGACCCTGGACCGGGTCTGCGCGTTCCTCGGTGTCGAGACCGGCCTACTCAAGCGCATCCCCGCCGAGAACGTCCGCCCCCACGTGCCCCCGTCGCCGTGGACCGCCGGCGTGCGCACCGTGCTCCGCCGCGGCGCCGCCGTCGGCCCGGCATTTCCGCCCCGCATCCGCAGAGCCGCCCGCGCGCCGCTGCTGACCCTGCTCCAGCTCGGAGGCACGCGACGGCCCAAGTTGACCCCGCTGCAGCGCCGTGAGGTGCTGCGCTACTTCGTCGACGACATTCCCCACCTGGAGCAGGTCACCGGCGAGAGCTACGCCGATTGGCTGACCCCGGAGTACAACACCGCACGACCGGGCCGATGATCACCCGCCGGGGTCAGGGCGCCGGGACGTACTCGGTACAAAGGTCGTGCGCGCCGTCGGCCCGGGTGGCTTCGTAGTAGAGCCGGTACCCGCCGTCGGGTAGCGGCAACACGCTGAGGTAGCGCAGCCCGCCCGGGCCGTTCGGGGATACCGCCCACGGCTGTTCCCCCTCCGGCTGGAACGATCCGGGCCAGGCACCGAACGCAACACCGGTCCGTTCCTCGAAGTTCTCCGCGGCGGTGGCCCGGCCGTCGTAGAACGCGACCGGCCGGCCGTTGCTCAGCAGAACGCTGGTGATCCGCGTCATCCGGGCATCCCAGCTTCCTGGTCGGCCGGCCAACGCCACCCCGTGCCATGCCCACTGCAAGCCGTCCCGGCTGGTGGCGTACGCCGTGTAGGCGGCATCGGTTCCCGGCTTCCCAGTCCCCGGATGGCAGCAGATCCACATGTGCCAACACCCCCCGGACCACGCCACCACCGGGTCCTTCACCGAACTCGCCCCGTCGCCAGGGAGCAGCCGCCGGCGACGCCTCGGGTCGAAAGCAGCTGGATCCGGCGCGTCGAGCACCTCCACGCGCCAGCCGCCCTCCGCAGGGAGATCCGAGCTCACGTACAACCGCCACGTCCCGTCCGGCAAGACGACCAGCTCGGGACGCTCCAGCGACTCGGCGTCGAAGCTTTCCCGCTCCAAGGTGGCGATGATCTCGAACCGCTCCCCGTCCTCCGACCGCGCTATCACGTTTGCGAATCCCCGCCCCCGGCCGGCAGGTCGCCGGACACGGTAAGCAAGGTAGGTGACGCCGTCCACGAGCACGGCACTCGGTCCGCCTGCCCAATAACCCGGCCCCGCACCCGGCGAACCAACGACCACAACCGAACGGCGGGCATCCGGCAGCGGCAGAACACCTGTCGCGGAATTCACGCCCCAAGATTACCTACCACGACGGTAGACAAGTGATGGATCAGGTTACGCACCGGCGCGAAGAAGCCGGTTGACTCATCAGGGTGTCGTTGGAGGGCCTGCCGCTGACCTGACCGCGCACCCACCGGCCATCGTCGCCGCCCTCAACGCTGTCGTGCCGTTGCAGATCTACAGGGCCTCGCCGGCCACGCTGCCCACGCACAGGCAGGACGCTATGACGTCCTGCCAATAGCCCTCCATCGATCGGTCACCTATACCCCAGGCAAGCGGGTCACCCATCGAAAGAACTGGCGGCAGTACACAGAGAGGTTAGCCCTGCTCTTTCGTGCGTCCAGCGAACAAGGAGGTGACCTCGTGACGTCACGGGGTGATCTTGATGTTCGTGCTCGTCGTCGCTTGCCGGTGGAAGTCCGGTCCGGGTAGCTGCCAGGAGGCCCGGTAGCAGACTGGCGGCTCGGTCTGGAAACGGGTCGGGTCGAAGC
>JBDUDX010000123.1:0-12304 GCA_040002735.1 Frankiaceae bacterium
AGTCGTTCCCTTCCCTCGCTTCCTTGCCGAGGACCTGGCTGCCCTGGTGACCGGGAGGCGGCCACCTGATCTCGTGTTTCGTAGCGGCGCGGAAGGGCTGCTGGACAACTCGAACTGGCGGCGGCAGATTTTCGATCCGGCGGTGCGGGCGCTCGGCCTGGATCCGTTGACGCCGCACCAGCTGAGGGACACCGCGGCCAGTCTGGCGATAAGCGCGGGAGCCTCGGTCAAGAGCGTGCAGCGGATGCTCGGCCATGCCTCGGCCGCGATGACCTTGGACGTGTACGCAGGCCTGTTCGCGGACGACCTCGATGCCGTCGCGGTCCAGCTCAACGATGCGGCTATCGCTGCTGAGGCCAGATTGAGGCCGCCGACGGCTCAGACATCAGGGCCATGACGAGATCAGAACCTCTGAGCTGGGCCTTTTCAGAGCCGACGCCCGGATTCGAACCGGGAACCTGCCGATTACAAGTCGGCTGCGCTGCCAGATTGCGCCACGCCGGCGTACGCCCGCAGTTATCGTAGGTGACCGCTTCCGCGACAGGCACCCACGGGATGAGCGCTCAGAGCCGGCCCCGAGCGGCGCGGCGGCGGGCGACCTCGTACAGTGCGACACCGGCCGCGACCGAGGCGTTCAGCGACTCGGTGCCGGTAGTCATGGGGATGGTCACGCCGAGGTCGCAGGTCTCCCCCACCAGCCGGGACAGTCCCCGTCCCTCTGACCCGATGACCACTACGAGCGGATCGACGGCAGCCTCCAAGTCCGACAGGTCCAATTCCCCTTCGGCGGCAAGACCCACGACGAGCAGACCCGCCGCTGCGTAACTCTTCAGCGTGCGTACCAGATTGGTGCACCGCGCCACCGGTACCCGGGCGAGTGCGCCGGCGCTGGCCTTCCACGCCGTGGCCGTCACCTTGGCCGCGCGACGCTCCGGCACCAGAACCCCATGCGCGCCAAAGGCTGCCGCCGACCGGACGATCGCGCCCAGGTTGCGGGGATCGGTCACCCCGTCCAAGGCGACGAGGAGCGGTACCGCGGCGGCATCGAGCGTCCGGGCCAGCAGGTCCTCCGCGCTCACATAGTCATATGGCGCAACGGTGAGCGCCACACCTTGGTGCACTCCCACACCGGGGAGCCGGTCGAGGGATGGCTTGGGTACTTCCAGAATCGGTATGCCGCGATCGCCGGCGAGCCGAAGCGCCTCGCGCAGCCGGGGGTCCGGCTCCACCCCCACGGCCACCTGCAATCCGGTTGCCGGTACCCGGGCTCGCAACGCCTCGACCACCGGATTGCGGCCGGTCACCAGCTCCGGTGCGTCGGGCGATCGATCGGTGCGCTTGGTCCGGGCCGGAGCGGCAGAGCGCCGCTGGGCGGGATGGCCGGGTCGCTCTCGGGCCGGGGGGGTCGGGCCGCGACCTTGCAGTGCCTTGCGTCGCTGGCCGCCGGAGCCGACCTGCGGACCCTTCTTCGCCGCCATCAGCGGTTCGCCAAACGCCATCGGGCGCCACCGGCGACGTCCTCGACGATCACTCCGGCACCGGCCAGGGCGTCCCGCAATGCATCGGCCGCGGCGAAGTCCCGACGTTCGCGCGCCTCCTGACGAGCCTGCACCACGATCCCCGCCAGCGCGTCGACGACTGGCTGCAGCGACGCACCGGCCGCCGGCCACTGGCTGATCGGTTCGAGTCCGAGCACGGTCAGCATCTGCCGGACGACGGCGAGCCAGCCGGGCAACTCCTCGCCGGCACCGGCGAGCGCTGCGTTGCCGTTGCG
This sequence comes from Frankiaceae bacterium, assembly GCA_040002735.1. Classification (GTDB taxonomy): domain Bacteria; phylum Actinomycetota; class Actinomycetes; order JADGOV01; family JADGOV01; genus JADGOV01. The sequence continues at coordinate 1,775 of JBDUDX010000123.1, forward strand.
GACCGCAGCGTGCACGGCGGAGAGCGCCCGGGGGGTGGCTAGATCATCGTCCATCGCGGCGGCGAAGCCGTCCCAGACCGCCTTTCCGGCGCCATCACTCACCGGCGGGGGATCACCGCCGAGCCGCTCGGTAGCGTTACGAACGAAGGTCTCGATCCGCCCGTACGCGGCTTCCGCCTCGGCCACCCCCTCTGCCGACCAGGTCTGAGCCGAGCGGTAATGCGGTGCGGCAAGGTAGTACCGCAGCACCACCGGAGGTACCTCGGCGAGCACGTCGGCGACGAACAGCGAGTTGCCCAGGGACTTGCTCATCTTGTCGGCACCGACGTTGACCAACCCGTGGTGCATCCACCACCGAGCAAACGGATCACCCGCGGCGGTGGACTGGGCCAACTCGTTCTCGTGGTGCGGAAAAACCAGGTCAAGGCCGCCGCCGTGGATATCGAATTCTGCCCCGAGGTACCGGGTGGCCATCGCCGAGCACTCCAGGTGCCAACCCGGACGCCCGGCGCCCCACGGCGTGTCCCACGCCGGCTCGCCCGGCTTGGCGCCCTTCCAGAGCGCGAAGTCCAACGGGTTGCGTTTCGACGCCGCGGCGTCGGGTTCGGCAACGAGCAGCGCGTCGGTCCGCTGCCCGGAGAGGCGGCCGTAGGAAGGCAGCGCTCCGACGTCGAAGTACACGTCCCCGCCAGCCGAATAGGCCGCACCAGCAGCCAGAATGCGGGCGATCAGCGCGACCATCTCCGGCACATGCCCGGTGGCTCGGGGTGCGACGGTCGGCGGAAGTACGCCCAGGGCGTCGTACGCTGCGGTGAACGCCCGGGTATTGCGTTCGGCGAGCGCCCACCAGGGCGTCCCCTCGTGTCCGGCGCTGTGCAGGATCTTGTCGTCGATATCGGTGACGTTGCGGGCCAACGTCACCCGGTACCCGGATGCGGTCAGCCAGCGGCGCAGCACGTCGAAGACGACCGCGCTGCGGACATGTCCGACGTGCGGCTCCGCCTGCACGGTCGGCCCACAGACGTAGATCGACACCTCACCCGCGACGAGCGGCTGAAAAACCCGCGATTCCCGACGCAGGGTGTCATAGAGGTGAAGGCTCACCGCTCAAGATTAGGCGACCGGACGCCGCCGTCGCGCCGGTGCGAAGCTCAGCAGCGCGGCAGCGACGGCAGCCACCCCCTCCGCGATGGCACTGTTCGTCTTCTCCGCGTACCAGGTGGGGTCGTACATCGCCGGCAGCGGACCGATGGCACCGACATCGACGTAGCGGTACAGCAGGACCGCGGCCAAGCCGCCAGCGAGTACCAGGAAAGCGAACATCGCGCTTGCGCGGTGCCGGATCAGGAGCACCGCCAACGCGGCCACGATCGCCACCACGGCCTCGACGCGGAACAGGGAACCCTGGCTCACCGCCAGACTCCCGGTGCCTTTCAGGCCGTCGAAATTCGGCGCCAGATGGAAATGTACGTAGACATCAACGGCCAGCCCGACCACGACCACCAGGCGCAGCACCTCGCGCACTGCAGTCCCACGGGTCAAGCGAGGCGAAGCGCCGCTGCCTTGAGTCGACATGACACCAACTCCGAATTGATTGCGGTGGGCCGGAAAGGAGCGGCGCCCCTGGGTATAGCCAAGGGCGCCGCTCGGTACCGGGCCTCAGACTAGCTGACGATCTTCTTGTTCTTAGCGATCCCACCGGCAAGGACTGCTGCAGTCATCACCATGTGGTCGGCTGAGGCAGACAGCTTAGACTGCAGTGTCGGGCTCTTGGCCACCGAGGCATCGATCGCGGCGAGCAGGGAAGCCACGTGCGGCTTCAGTTCCGTCGCTACCGCGGCCGCCGGCAGTTCCGGTACCACCGAGTGAATCAGCTGCCCGAAACCAGTCCGGTAGCCATCGAGGTCCGTCTTGGCCTTCGCCACCATCTTCGCGTTCTTCGTCGCCTTACCGAGCGTGTAGTTCACGAAGAAGCCGATGTGCTGACGCCACGAGGCGAGGAATGGCTTGGCCGCCGCCGGGTAGACGCTGCCCAGCGTCTTGGACAGGTCGACCGAGTTGCCATCGAGTGCAGTCACCGCGCCCATGACGGTGGGGTCCTTCAGGTTCCCGCCCTTCATCACCGCGGTGTCCAGCGCGTTGCCTGCGAGCCAAACGTGATCGTTGAGCTGCTGGGTGAGCGTTGCGCGCAACGTGGAAGCCGGGCCCATTGCATTGCCCGGCATCTTCTTGTTCTTCGCGATGCCGTTGGCCAACACAGCGGCAGTCATCTGCATGTGCTCAGCCGAAACGGCCAACTTGCTCTGGAAGGTGGGGCTCTTGGCCACCGAGGCATCGATCGCGGCGAGCAGGGAAGCCACGTGCGGCTTCAGTTCCGTCGCTACCGCGGCCGCCGGCAGTTCCGGTACCACCGAGTGAATCAGCTGCCCGAAACCGGTCCGGTAGCCATCGAGGTCCGTCTTGGCCTTCGCCGCCATCTTCGCGTTCTTCGTCGCCTTACCGAGCGTGTAGTTCACGAAGAACCCGATGTGCTGACGCCACGAGGCGAGGAACGGCTTCTCGGCAGCCGGATAAGCCGCACCGATTGCCTTGCTCAGGGCCACCGAGTTCGCGTCCAATGCGGCAACGGCTCCGGCGACGTTCTTGTCCTTGAGGTTGCCACCCTTCGTCACCGCAGTGTTGAGCGCGTTACCAGCCAGCCACACATGGTTGTCCAGTAGGTCGGTGAGTCCGGCCCGCAGCGCAGCCGCGGGCGTCGCGGCGGCATCGGCAACCGGTGCGGCGGACGCGCTGCTGGACATGCTAGACATGTCGCCGGACGAAGCCGCCGAGGCCGGTGAGGAACTCGCCGAGTTGTTCTTGCTGTCGTTATTGCTCGAACATCCGGTCGCGAGCACACCGGCGGCGAGGCCGATCGCGGCGAGCCGAAAGGCTGCTCTGGTCATGGAGCTCCTATCTGTCGTTGGGGGTTTAGGGGGTGACGACCACGGTGGCGTTCATCCCTTTATGGATGTCGCAGTAGTACTGGAATGCGCCGGGCTTCGCGAACGTGTAGGAGGTACTCGCACCCTTCTGACCCAGTTTGTGGTTGAAGAGCCCGCTCGGCTTCTCACTGGTACGCAGACCGGACGGTCCGTTCGTGCCGGCATACGTACCGGACGTCACGGTATGCGTGATGTCCTCGTCGCTGCGCCACGTCACGGTGGTTCCGGCCTTAACGGTGAGCTTTGCCGGTACGAACTGCAATAGCTTGAGACTGACAGTCGTGGCAGCGCTGCCGTTGCTCGCTTTAGCCGAACTCGCTGTCGGAGAACTCGCTTTCGGAGTATCGGTGGATGACGAGGAACAGGCGACCAGCAAGCCGCCGACAACAGCTACGGCGGCACCAGCTTTAAACGGCGTCCGCGCGACTCGGTGACGCAAAGTGCCTCCACTGCGACTGGTTGACAAACAACCTTCGCACAGCGCCGGCTATTGGATGGGCTCTCATAACGCTTCACCGGTCACAAGTACGTAACACTGCATGGAGTCACGGTTGAACCTCGACCGTTGTGACCCGGAAGTCCGTCAAACAGCGCGAATGGGTTGGTACCGAGGCCACCACATCGCCGCCCGAACCGCGCCATCGAGGTCCCGGCCGAGTTTCGCCCGAGCCACCCCGTCTTCTTGCGCTGCCCGGATCACGGCCGCGGCGACCGCAGCCGAGGTCCCGCGCAGGTCGTCGAAGTGTGGCAGCAAGGCCCCACTGACTTCGGTGTCGACCAAGCCGGCGACCGCGTTGGCGGCGGCCCGCAGCATCCGGTCGGTGACCCGGCTCGCCCGGGCGACGATGGCGCCGAGGCCGAGCCCCGGAAAGATCAGCGCGTTCTTCGCCTGGCCGATGACGTACGTCCGGCGCTCGTAGGTCACCGGCGGGAAGGGGCTACCCGAGGCGACCAGGGCCCGTCCCTCGGTCCAAGTGATCACATCGGCGGGCCGGGCTTCCATCAGCGCGGTCGGGTTGGACATCGGCAGAATGATCGGTCGTTTCACCGCGGAGGCGAGTTCCCGAACCATCTCCTCGGTGAACGCCCCGGCGCGGGTTGACGTGCCCAGCAGGATCGTCGGGCGCACCCGGCGCAGCACCTCGGCGAGCGGAATGCCGCCCAGTGCCCGGTCGTGCTGCCAGTCCGCCACCTCGGCTATCGGGCGGGCGTAGGGCTGCTGGAAGTCCAACAGGTCGGGCATGTCGTCGGTGAGCAGCCCGTGCCGGTCAACGCAATACACCCGCGCCGTCGCCTCGGATACGGACAGTCCGTCGGCGGCGATCGCGTCCCGCAGCTGGTCCGCGATTCCCACCCCCGCGGTACCCGCCCCGAAGACCACGACCCGCTGGTCTCGGAGCGGGATGCCGGTGGTCCGCACCCCGGCCAGTACGGCCGCGAGGCAGGTGGCGCCGATGCCCTGCATGTCGTCGTTGAACGCGGCGATCCGGTCGGACTACCGCTGCAGCACCCGCCGCCCGTTCGCCACTCCGAGGTCCTCCCAGCAGCAGCGCGTGCGGGAAGAGCCGAGAGACCGCCTCGACGAAGACGTCCATGAATGCGTCGTACCGGTCGGCAGCGACCCGAGGGTGCTGGTTCCCGAGGTACGCCGGGTCGCCCAGCAGGCGCAACTGGTTGGTGCCCACGTCGAGCATCACCGGCAGCACCCGCGCCGGGTTGATCCCGGCGGCCGCGGTGTACACCGCGAGCTTGCCGATGGCGATGTCCATGCCACCGAGGCCCAGTCATCGATTCCGAGGATCCCCTCGCCGTCGGTAGCCACGATCAGGTCCACGTCGTCCGGCCCGCGGCCGGTGTTCCGCAGGGACTCCTCGATCAGCTCCTGCTGGTTCACGGACAGGAAGACACCGCACGGGCGCCGGTAGACATGGCTGAAGCGCTCGATGGCCTGGGCGACCACCGGGGTGTAGACCACCGGCAGCATCTCTTGCAGGTGGGTGCCGAGAAGGTGGTAGAAGAGGACCAGATCGCACGGCTGGCCGCAGTACTGCTCATAGGCACGCGCCGCCTGATCGTGCAGGGTGATCACCTGCGGTGGCAGTTGGCCGATCAAGCCGAGGTCGCGCCGCTCCTCCAGCGGGACGCCGTGCCCTTGTTGATGCGGGGGTCGTGCAGGATGTCCCAGCCGCGGGCGCTGGTTTCCCATACGCCTTCGGCCGCGTTGAAGTGTGTCGGCACCGCGCACCTCCGTTGACCCCCGGCATCTTTGCCGGCACTGCTCGCCCGGTCAGGAACCGACCGCAGGGTCGGAGAGTACGACAACAGCGGTGGCGATCGCGGCCACTCCCTCGCCGCGCCCGGTCAAGCCCAGGCCGTCGGTGGTGGTCGCGGACAGCGACACCGGCGCCCCCACCGCGTCGGCCATCGCCGCCTGCGCCTCGTCCCGACGGGACCCGAGCCGCGGCGAGTTACCGATCAGCTGGACGGCGACGTTGCCCGGCACGAAGCCGGCCGCCCGGACCCGCCGGGCGGTCTCCGCGAGCAGACGGACCCCGGAGGCACCGGCCCACTGCGGTTCGCTGGTACCGAACTGTGTGCCGAGGTCGCCCAGCCCGGCAGCCGACAGCAGGGCGTCGCAGGCCGCGTGGGCCACCACATCGCCATCGGAGTGACCGGAGAGGCCATCCTCATCCGGCCAGTGCAGGGCGGCGAGAAAGCACGGCCGGCCCGCTTCGTACGGATGGACGTCGGCCCCGACGCCGACCCGTACGGTCAGACGGAAGCGCCGACGAGAATCTCGTCGAGCACCGCTTCCGCCTTGTCCTCGTTGGTGCCCTCGGCCAGAGCCAGTTCGCTCACCAGAATCTGGCGAGCTTTGGCCAACATGCGCTTCTCGCCGGCGGAGAGGCCGCGCTCGCGATCCCGTCGCCACAGGTCACGGACCACTTCGGCGACTTTGTTGACATCACCCGACGCCAACTTCTCCAGGTTTGCCTTGTATCGGCGGGACCAGTTGGTCGGCTCCTCGGTGTGCGGCGCCTTGAGCACCTCGAACACCCGCTCGAGACCGTCCTGGCCGACCACGTCACGGACCCCGACGATTTCGGCATTATCCGCCGGAACGCGGACGGTGAGATCGCCTTGGGCGACCTTCAAGACGAGGTACGTCTTCTCTTCACCTTTGATGAGCCGGATCTCGATATTCTCAATGAACGCAGCGCCATGGTGGGGGTAGACCACCGTCTCGCCGACCTTGAAAGCCATCCGTAACGCCCCTTCCGCTGTGTCAAGGATAACACGGATAGGGGCGCCAAGGCACTCCCGCCACCGCATCGTTGCAGGTCAGGGGGCTAATCCGGGTTCGGCTGGGGTCTTGACAACTTCGGCACGACATGTTCTCCCCAGGTCAGCGGCTCGGGGCGATACTGGCGTACATGAGTGACCCGGCGGCGGGCGGCGATGGTGGACTGCCTGCGCACTGGTCTGCGCCGGCGGATGCTCGGGAACTCGACGCCGACCTGGCAGCGTTACGGCGAGAACGCGCGGCCGCCCATCCCAGCGGCCACGGCGGACCCGCCAGCCGGTCGTGGTGGCGGCGATTCGGCTCCCCTGGGCCGGCGGCCCTGCTGGTTCTGCTCGGCGTCGCGGCGGTCGCCGGTGTGCTGATGGTGGCGGCGCCGGTCGGACTGCCCACCGGCTCCGCGGCCCGCCCGCTGAGCAGCGCCAGCGGCCTCCCGGGCACGACCGGGGCGCTGCTCCCGGCGGTAACGCTGCGGGTCGGGGCCCAGGACCGGCCGGCCCGCGAGCTGCGGCCGGCGGTGCTCGCCGTGCTCCCGGCAGACTGCGTGTGCACCGCCGGCCTGCGCGACGTCGCGGAGGAGGCGGGGCAGTACGCCCTCCCCGTCGTACTGATCACCGCGGCCGGAAATCCGGAGATTCCGGCCCTGCTCGCAGCGGCGCGGGCCACCCGGGCCTATCCCGCGGTGGACCCCACCGCAGGGTTGGCCCGGACCTATCTCGCCCGGGGGCTCACCGTGCTGCTGGTCCGAGCCGACGGGATCGTCACCGGCATCGAGCGGCAACTTCGCCCCGGCCACCGATTCGGGGCCGCCTTGAGCGAGTTGAACGCCTGATCAGCGCTGCCGGAACACGGCGGCGTAGAGGGTGAGTCCCGGCCCGAATGCCATCGCCACCACCGCCTCGCCCGGGGCGCGGACGCCGAGGGCCGCCAGGACGATCAGTACGGTCGCCGACGAGCAGTTGCCGTATCGCCGCAAGACGTCCCGGGAGGGCGCGAGCGCGGTTGCCGGCAACTCCAGGGCAGCGGCCACGACGTCAAGAATCCGCGGCCCGCCGGGGTGCACCGCCCAGCCGGCCACGTCGGGAATGCCCATTCCGAAACCGGCGAGCAGCTCACTGATCACCGGCCGGGCGTGCCGGGCCAGCACATCGGGCACCCGGGGCGACAGACCCATCCGAAAGCCGAGATCGGTCACGTCCCAGGTCATGTGGTCGCTGGTGGCCACATCGGTGCGGGCGATGACGTCGAGCAGTTCCAGGCCCGGTCGGCGGTCCGGTACGAGCACCACCGCGGTTGCCGCGTCGCTGAACAGCGAGTGGCTGATCACCTGATCCACCGTGGCGGTGGGGCCCGCGGGCTGCAGATGCAGGCTGGTGAGCTCCAGGCAGAGCAGCACCGCTGGCCGGCCCCGGGCCCGGACGTAGTCGGCCGCGGCCCCAAGCGCCGGAATCGCCGCATAGCAGCCCATGTGGCCCACCACCAGGCGCTGCACTCCGGTACTCATGCCGAGGTCGCGGGCCAGCAGGATGTCCACGCCGGGAGTGGCGTACCCGGTGCAGGACGCCACCGTGAACAGGCCCACGTCGGCCGCATCCAGGCCGGCGTCGGCGAGCGCGGCACCGACCGCCTCCTTGCCCAGCGGCAGCCCCTCGGTGAGGTACCGCCGCATCCGAGCGCCGGTACTCCACTCCGAGACGTCCTCGGAGATCGGGTTCACCACCCCGTGCCGGGTCTGCACACCGCTGGCGGCCCACAGCCGGCGGGCCAGCGGATCGTTGCGGTAGTGCTCGCGGAAGAAGCCGTCCCACAGCTCGTCCTGGTTCATCAGGGCGGGCACCGCGCAGGCCATCCCGGCGACCGTCGCTCCGTCGAGCATCCGACGGCTCACCAGCGGGGTACCTCCGCGTCCCGCTCCGGATCCTTGCCGAGGACCGCCAGCCCGAGGTAGTCCGCGCAGACGTCCGACGTCGCCGGTTGCAGCGAACCGCACCGGGCGTCCCGGTAGAGCCGTTCCAGCGGGTTTCCGCGGCGGGTGGCCGCGGTGCCACACGCCTCCAGCACCGAGGCAGCCACCTCCGCCGCGGTCTCCCCGGCGACCAGCTTGGCCCGCCAGATCCAGCGGTTGGTCCCGGGCGTACCGGGCTCTGCGTCCACCCGGCGGGCGGTCTCCCGGATCAGCTGCCGAGCGGCGGCGACCGCGGCGTCGGCCCGACCGAGCCGGGCCCGTACCGCCGGCAACCGCTCGAAGCCGCGGGTGGCCGCGTACGCCCCGGCCGCGTCCAGCGCGGCCTGGGCGACGCCGACGTAGACCGCGGCATAGGAGGCCACCAGCCACTGCGGCATCACTTGCGCCACCAGCAAGGACAGCCCCTCGATTCCGCCGAGCAGGGCGTCCGCCGGTACGACGACGTCGAGGTGCAGGTCGTGGCTGGCGGTGGCCCGCATCCCGAGGGAGTCCCAGGTTTCCTCGACGGTGAACCCGTCGGCCGGACCGCCGGCCGGGATCACGAAGTGGCTGACCTTCTCCTCGCTGCGCGCGGCAACGAGATAGCCGTCGAGGTGCCCGACCCCGGAGCAGAAGGTCTTGGAGCCCTTGATCCGCCAGCCTTCCGGGACGCGGGTGTAGCTGGTCGTGAGTTGGCTGAGGCGCGAACCGGCGCCCCGCTCGGACATGGCCACGCCGTACATCGCGCCCTCGGCGGCCGCCTGCAGCACCCGGTCGCGCATGCCGAAGAACGTCTCCGGTACGCCGAGTGTGCGGGCCACCTCGTCCGGGATCCCGGCGAGCGCGCCGGTGACCGAGGCGTGCATGTTGTAGATCAACGCGGTGGCGCCGTTGCCGGCGGCGAGCGCCATGGCGACCTCGGCGAAGCCGGCGAATCCGCTGCCGGCGCCGCCGAGCCGGGTCGGGACCATCAGTCCGGGGAGGCCGGCGGCGCGGATGGCCGCGAAGTCTTCGGCCGGGAAGTCGCCGCGTTCGTCGTCGCCGGCGGCGCGCTCGGCGCAGCCGGGCGCCAGCGCGGTGGCGGCGGCGAGGGCTTCAGCCGGTGTCACGGCGACTCTGTCGTCAGTGCGTACTCCTTGCGTCCCACAGCTTGGAACAGCACCGTGGTGGGGCGGGTGGGGATCATGCGTACGTCCGGCCGGCGACCGATCAACCACCGCAGAACGTCACCGAAAGCGGGACGGAGACCGGTGAGCTGCAGATCCACGCCGCCTCGACGCGCCTCGCGGCGCAGGCGCGCCCGGTCAACGTACAACGAACCGTCGTGCAAGCCGGCGGGCACGCCGCGGACGCGTTCACCCAGCGTGATGGTCACGAAACGCGCGAGCGCAGTATCGGCGAGGGTGTCAGCGACCAGGGTGCCGCGCGGGCGCAAGATGCGGGTCAGCTCACTCACCGTCCGGGACAGGTCGGGTACGTGCTCCAGCATCTCCCCGGCGACCACGACATCGGCGACCGCATCGCCGAGCGGCAACCGGAGCGCGTCGGCCCGGACCGGCGTGACCCCGTGCGCGGCGGCCTCCCGCAAGCTGGGCTCGGACAGGTCGATGCCGAGGTGGCGGTATCCCAGGCCCGCGACGTGCGGGGCGAGCAGCCCGCCACCGCAGGCCACGTCCACCAGCAGCGCGCCGGGCCGGGTGGCCGCTGGGACGGCCTGCGCCCGAGCCGCCGCAATCCACTGCAGCGTCTGGAACGGCCCGCCGGGGCGCCACCACTCCCCCGCCAGGTCGTCGTACTGGCCGGGGTCGTTCCGCGGTCGCGGCGGCGCGCGGCGAGCGGTTGCCGGCGAGGCGGCCGCGGTCGGCATGTCCCCACGCTAGACACTGCACGGGTGTTCCCCGCTCGCGGCCTGATCCCGGCGCTGATCAAGGCGTCGCACCCGATGCCGGCGATCGCGGTAACCGCGTTCGTGGTCGCCTTCGCCGGTACCGCCGGGCTCGCCGCGGGGCGGACCGGGCTGCTCGCCGCCGCCGTCTTCGCCGGCCAGCTCTCGGTGGGCTGGTGCAACGACTACCTCGACGCCGGTCGGGACGCCGCCGCGGGGCGGCGCGACAAACCGATCCCGGCCGGCCTCGTCCCTGCAGCCACAGTGGGTACCGGGGCGCTCGCCGCGCTCGCCGCCTGTGTCGCGCTGTCGCTGATGTTGGGTGCTCGGCCGGCGCTGGTGCATCTGGCGGCGGTGGGCTCCGCCTGGTCCTACAACGCCTGGCTGAAGTTCACCCCGGCGAGTTTCCTGCCGT
>JBDUDX010000124.1:0-6494 GCA_040002735.1 Frankiaceae bacterium
GCACCGGCGGCACGGTGCACGTGGTGGTGAACAACCAGGTCGGTTTCACCACCTCCCCCGGTTCCGCCCGGTCCAGCGTGTACGCCACCGACGTCGCCCGCATGATCCAGGCGCCGATCTTCCACGTCAACGGCGACGACCCGGAAGCCTGCGTACGGGTGGCCCGGCTGGCGTACTCCTTCCGCCAGGCCTTCCGCAAGGACGTCGTGATCGACATGGTCTGCTACCGCCGTCGTGGGCACTCCGAGGTGGACGAACCGTCGTTCACCCAGCCGGTGATGTACGACCTGATCGACGCCAAGCGTTCGGTACGCAAGATCTACACAGAATCGTTGATCGGCCGTGGCGACATCAGCCTGGAGGAGGCCGAGTCCGCCCTACGGGACTATCAGGGGCAACTGGAACGCGTCTTCGCCGAAACCCGGGACTCGGCTTCCGCGCCGCCGGATGAGGCGGACCGCGCCTCGGCCGGGCCACCGGAGCAGGACGAAACTCCGCAGGAGGTCGACACCGCCATCCCGCTGGAGATCGTCAAGCGAGTCGCTGAATCGCAGGTCACGCTGCCCGCCGGCTTCACCGTGCACAAGCGGCTGCAGCCGCAGCTGCAGAAGCGGGCGGCGATCGTGGACGAAGACACGGTGGACTGGGCCATGGGCGAGTCGCTCGCGTTCGGGTCGTTGCTGCTCGCCGGGCGGCCGGTCCGCCTCGCCGGTCAGGACAGCCGGCGGGGAACCTTCGGGCATCGGCATTCCGTACTCGTCAACCGTAAGACCGGAGCCGAGTACACACCGCTGGCGAACCTCGACCCCGGGCAGGCGCCGTTCTACGTGTACGACTCGCTGCTCTCGGAGTTCGCCGCAATGGGATTCGAGTACGGCTACTCGGTGGCCCGACCGGACGCCCTGGTGATGTGGGAGGCCCAGTTCGGTGACTTCGCGAACGGCGCGCAATCCATCGTGGACGAGTTCCTTGCCCCCGGTGAAGCCAAGTGGGGACAGAAGTCCTCGGTGACGCTGCTCCTCCCCCACGGGTACGAGGGTCAGGGGCCGGATCACTCCTCCGCTCGGATCGAGCGCTATCTGGCCATGTGCGCGGAGGACAACCTGCGGGTCGCCTACCCCTCCACTCCGGCGAGCTACTTCCACCTGCTGCGTCGCCAGGCCCTGAGCAGCGTCCGCAAGCCGCTCATCGTTTTCACGCCGAAGTCCATGCTGCGGCTGAAGGCTGCGGCGTCGAAGATCTCCGACTTTACGACGGGCTCGTTCGCCCCGGTGATCGGTGACCCGGAGCAGCCCGAGCCGGTACGCCGGGTTGTGCTGTGCACGGGGAAGATCTACTACGACCTGCTCGCCGCCCGCACCAAGCGAGGCGTGACCGACACCGCGCTGATCCGGGTCGAGCAGCTGTTCCCGCTGCCGGCGGATGAGATCGTCGAGGCGATCGCCGACTACCCGGACGCCGAACTCACCTGGGTGCAGGAGGAGCCGGCGAACATGGGCGCCTGGCCGTATATGGCCGTGAACCTGACGGAGAACCTCGAAGGTCGCAAGCTGGGCCGGATCTCTCGAGCGGCCTCGGCCTCGCCCGCCGCCGGGTCGCACACCGCGCACGACCTCGAGCAGCAGGCCATTCTCGACGCGGTCTACGGGTGAGGCCGCGTGTACTTCACTGACCGCGGACTGGAGGAGTTGGCCGAACGCCGCGGCGGGGAAACGGTGACGCTCGGTTGGCTCGCCGATCGGTTGCGGGACTTCGTCGACCTCAATCCCGAGTTCGAGGTACCCACCGAGCGGCTGGCAACCTGGCTGGCCCGCCTCGACGACGAGGAGTGACCGCTCAGCCGGTGCCGGACGCACGTCCGCTCCGGCGGGTCAGCGTCGATCGGACGCTCAGGACGTACGAACCCGACGCCTGGTACCACCGGGTGCCGGCCATCGCGCAGCTGGGACGCGACGGCTGGGAGGTGCAGGCGGGGATCACCTTTCTGGTCGGCGAGAACGGGTCGGGCAAGTCCACTCTCGCGGAAGCGGTCGGACACGCCTGGCAAGGGCGAGTGGGCTCCCAGGCCCCGTACTGGGGACCAGAGGCAACCGACGACGTCGCCGGGCTGTATCGCTGCCTGCGGCTGGACGCGCTGCGGCCGATCCCCACCGGCGGCTTCTTCCTGCGCGCGGAGGCGATGCACTCCTACTTCGCGGCCATCGGCGAGGAGCATCTACGCGCCTTCGGCGGCACCCCGCTGCACGGCTACTCCCACGGCGAGTCGTTCCTGGCCGTGTTGCGCGCCCGGGCCAACGAGCAGGGCTTCTACGTCTTCGACGAGCCCGAAGCCGCGCTCTCCTTCCGGTCCTGCCTGGCGTTGTTGGCGCTGCTTGACGTTCTGCGCTCGGAGGGATCGCAGGCGGTGGTGGCGACGCACTCACCGCTGCTGCCGGCGCTGCCCGACGCCACGGTGCTCGAACTGGGCGAGTGGGGCTGGCGGCCGTCGTCGTACGACGACCTGGATCTGGTACGGGACTGGCGGGACTTCCTCGCAGCGCCCCAGCGCTACCTGCGCCACCTGCTGGACTGACCTCAGCGGGCCAGGGCCTGCTCGACGACTTCTGCCGCGTAGGCCGGGCCGAGGCCGAGGCCGGTCGCCGCGATCCGGGCCGCGGCGGCCGAGTACGACGGATCTCCGAGCACCCGGCTCACCGCCACGCGCAGGTTTCCGGCGCTGAGCCGCCGGGGGGTGATGACGAGCCCGGCTCCGGCCCGGCGAACCCGGGCCGCGTTGTCCCGCTGCTCCCCGCCCCCCGGTACGCAGACCAGCGGCCGGCCGCGGGCCAGCGCCTTCGCCAGAATGCCGTGACCCGCGCCGCCCACCACCACCGAAGCGGCCGCCAGCAGCGGGGCCTGGCGGCCGGGTCCGGCCACCGCCCAGCCCGGAAGCGAGGCGGAGGAGTCAAAACGGGTACAGGCCAGCCGGACGCCGAGACCGGCCAGCGCGGACAAAGCGACGTCCAGCAGGTCGATGGCATCGGCGACCGTGGAGGATGACAGAAACACCAGCGGGCCGTCTCCCGCGGGCGGGGTGAGGTCGGTCGAGGCCGGATCCCACTCCAGCGGGCCGACCACCACGGCGTCGGCCGGCCAGTCCGAGCGCGGCAACTCCAGGCCCGGCAGGGTGGCGATCAGCCGCACCCGCGGCGGACCATCCGCAGGCAGGCCCAACGATCGACGGGCAGCCCGGCGCTGCTCCACCCCGGCGACGATCCCTCGGGCAGCGAGCCGGCGCAGCGCCGCATCCCGCACCCGACCGGGGATCCCCCGAGCCGGCGCCATCGCGGAACCGGGGATCGGCAGCGCTCGGGAGAGGTCCTGCAGCGGATGCGGGACCAACTCTGCCCAGGGAAGATCGCACAGCCCGGCCGCATAGCCAGCACCCGCCGTGAGGGTGTCCGCAACGACGGCGTCGGCTCGCCAGTCGCTGAGGACAGCGGCCACCTCCGGCGCCTGCAGCGCCCCCCGACCATGCAGGCGGAAGCCGAAGTCGTCATCCCGAGGGTCCGGTGGTCCGGTCGGCAGCGGCCCCGCCGATAGCCCGTCGCGGTCCAGGGCACCCAGCCAACGGTCGCCGGTGAGGACCAGGACGTCGTGCCCCCGATCGCGCAACGCCAGCGCCAGACCAGCGGCCGGAAACGCGTGTCCCGGCCACGGGGCGGCGGCAACCGCGATCCTCACACGGTGAGGACGATCTTGCCGAAGAGATCACCGTTGGCCATCTTGGCGAAGGCGTTTCGGGCTTCGGCCAGCGGCAGCACGGAGTCGATCACCGGCCGTACCCCGGTGGCGTCGAGGAAACCAAGCAGCTGTTCCAACTCCTGGCGGGTGCCCATCGTAGAGCCGACCACGCTGAGCTGCAGAAAGAAGACCCGGTTGAGCTGCGCCGGCGGGTTGAAACCGCTGGTCGCCCCGGAGACCACGATGGTGCCGCCCGGGCGCAGCGACTTCACCGAGTGATCCCAGGTAGCTTCGCCGACCGTTTCGATCACGGCGTCGACCTTGCCGGGCAACCGCGCGCCGGATTCGAACACGGCGTGCGCGCCGAGATCCAACGCCCGGGCCCGCTTGCTCTCGTCCCGGGAGGTGGCCCACACGTGCAGGCCCGCGGCCCGGCCGAGTGCGATCGCCGCGCTGGCCACTCCCCCGCCGGCTCCCTGGATGAGTACGGTCTGACCCGGCTGCAGCGGGGACCGAGTCACCAGCATCCGGTACGCGGTCAGCCATGCCGTGGGCAGGCACGCGGCTTCCTCGAAGGACAGGGACGAGGGCTTGGGCACCAGATTGCGCCGCGGTACGACGACCTGCTCGGCGAACGTCCCGTTGTACTTCTCCGACAGCAGCGATCGTCCCGGGTCCAGGGTTTCGTCGCCCAGGCCCGGATCAGCGATGACAGCGTGCACCACCACCTCGTTACCGTCAGGATCAACCCCGGCCGCGTCGCAGCCCAGCACCATCGGCAACTGATCCGCCTTGATACCCACCCCGCGGAGCGTCCAGAGGTCATGGTGGTTGAGCGCGGCCGCCCTCACCGTCACCGTGACCCACCCATCCGGCGCGGACGGCTCGGGCCGATCGCCGACCTCCAGGCCGGCGAGGGGAGCGTCACGATCGATCCGGGCAGCGGTCACGGCCAGCATGGGGACGACCCTAAGTGTTGACCCAATCGGGTGAGCCGGCGGCCCGGAGCGACATCGTTAACAAAAAGGACCTCTGGGACTGGCATAGTGATCCGCAGTTCTGTTTGCACCCTGGAGGTACGCCTTGCCGCTTCGATACACATTCCGTCAAGGCCGGTCAACCGGCGCCACTCCCCGCCCGAACTGGCGCGCACCGGCGTTGGGAGCGACCGCTGCGCTCAGCGCCGTGGCGCTGCTGGCCGGCTGTGGCAGCAGTTCCTCCGACTCCACCACCACACCGAAGGCCGGTTCCTCCTCGTCGACGTCAACGTCGCCGTCCGTGGATGCCGCCTTGGCGGCCAAGGTGCCCGCCGCGGTGAAGGCCGACGGCAAGATCCTGGTGGGTTCAGATACCAGCTATGCGCCGAACGAGTTCCTCGACAAAGACGGCAAGACGGCGATCGGCTTCGACGTGGACCTGTTCAAGGCGGTCGCTGCCAAGTTGGGCCTGCAGGCCACGTTCGAGACCGCCGATTTCGCCTCCATCATCACCGGGGTGAAATCCGGCAAGTACGAGATGGGCGTCTCCTCGTTCACCATCAATCCGGAACGTAAGCAGCAGGTCAACATGGTGAGCTACTTCAGTGCCGGCACCCAGTGGGCCACCAAGAAGGGCAACCCGGCGGGTATCGACATCACCAACGCCTGCGGGAAGAACATCGCGGTGCAGAAGGGCACCGTCCAGGTGGTGGACATCACCGCCCGGTCGAAGAAGTGCACATCCAGCGGCAAGAAGGGCATCACGATCGACCAGTACCAGGCGCAGAACGCGGCCACCGCCGCGTTGGTCTCCGGTAAGGACGACGCGATGCTCGCCGACTCACCGGTCGCGGCGTACGCGGTGAAGCTGACCGGCGGCGCCCTGGAAACCTTAGGCGCGATCTACGAGGCGGCGCCGTACGGTTATGTGATCAAGAAGGACCAGCCCGCCTTTGCCCAGGCCATCGCCGACGCCCTCAAGGCGCTGATCGCCGACGGAACGTACCAGAAGGTGCTGCCGAAGTGGGGTGTCGAGCAGGGCGCTCTCACCACCCCCGCGGTTAACCCCTGAGCTCCATGAGCGGGTCGACGAACGCCCGACAGGACGCCGCGGCGCTCAAGGCTGTACCGGTGCGCCACCCCGGACGATGGGTGGCCACCGCGGTCGTGCTCCTCGCCGTCGCCATGTTCGTGCACCTGCTGGTGACGAACCGCGCCTTTTCGTGGGGCTTTCTCCGGGACAACGCGTTCCGCGGGCCGGTACTCGCGGGAGCCCGTACCTCCATCGTGCTCACGGTCCTGGCGATGATCATCGGGGTTGCACTCGGCATCGTGGTCGCCGTGATGCGACTGTCACCCAACCCGATCCTGTCGGGTTCGGCGTGGCTGTACACCTGGTTCTTCCGAGCGGTTCCCCGCGTCGTGTTGCTCGTCCTCTTCGGCAACCTCGGCATCCTGTACAGCCGCTTCGAGTTCGGGCTGCCGTTCGACCGGCAGCTCGGCAACCTGCTCGGGGTGGACTTCGACGGCCGGCTCTTCGGCATCCAATCCCGCACCCTGCTCACCGGCTTCATGGCTGGCCTGCTCGGGCTCGCCCTGTCAGAGGCGGCGTACATGGCCGAGATCGTCCGCGGCGGCATCTCCTCCATCGACCCTGGTCAGGGCGAGGCGGCGCAGGCGCTCGGAATGCGCCGCGGACTGACCATGCGCCGGATCATCCTGCCGCAGGCCATGCGGGTCATCGTGCCGCCGACCGGCAACGAGACGATCGCCATGGTCAAGGACACCTCGCTC
>JBDUDX010000125.1:0-18902 GCA_040002735.1 Frankiaceae bacterium
GCCGGCGGCCCCGCCGCCGGTCGTCGCGGTTGGGGGGGCCGCCGGGGGGGCCTGCCCCGACTGCTCGATGAACGCCACATGCCGCCAGGTGCTCGCGCCCAGCGCGCCGGTGTTGTCGTAGGAGGAGCCGAGCAGGTTGATCCCGTCCTCGGGGATCAGATTCCACTCCTTACAGGCCACCTCACACGCCTTGCAGCCGATGCAGACCGACGTGTCGGTGAAGAACCCCACCCGCGGCGGCGGGTCGGCGTGTCCCGCGTTCGGCGCCGGGTCGACCGGGCCGAAGAGGCTGTTGCGCGCGATCACTGCGACTCCCCCTGCACTGCTGCCGGCATCGTCAGCGCGGTGTTGCCGGTCGCCGGAGTGATCCCGGCCCGCTCGCGGTATCCCTCGACGTAGCGCAGCAGCGCCGGACCGGTCGGCCGGCGGCCGGGCCGGATGTCGCAGCTAGCGACCTTGCTCTCCTGGATGTGCACGTTCGGATCCAGGGTGAGCCCGAGGAGGTCGTTCGCCGAGTCTCCGGTGGACAGGCCGCCGCCCTGCCCCCAGTGGTACGGCAGGCCGACTTGGTGCAGCACCTTGCCCTGCACCCGCAGCGGCGCCATCCGGTCGGTGACCAGTACCCGGGCCTCGATCGCGGAACGGGCCGTAGTGATCGTCGCCCAGCCGCCGTTGTCCAGCCCACGCTCGTTCGCCAACTCCGGGCTCACCTCGCAGAACATCTCCGGCTGCAGCTCAGCCAGGTACGGCAGGTAGCGGCTCATCGCCCCCGCGGTGTGATGCTCGGTGAGCCGGTAGGTGGTGAAGACGTACGGGAAAACGTCGCTGTGCGGCTCCGGCGGGCTCGGGTTGGACAGGTTCTCCGCCCGTTCGATCACCTGCCGGGCAGGGCTCGCCTGCTGGCCGTAGAGCGGGTTGCGGAACGGTGATTCCTGCGGCTCATAATGGGTGGGCATCGGGCCGTCGAGCAGCCCGTTCGGTGCGTACAGCCAGCCCTTGCCGTCGGCTTGCATGATGAACGGGTCATCCCCGGCGAGCTTGTGCTCGGCCTCCGCGTCCTCGGCCGGGCGGTGATCCGGCGCGGTGTCCAGGACGAAGTCCGGTACGTCGTACCCGGTCCATTTCCCGGCGTCGGCGTCCCACCAGACGTAGGCCTTGCGCTCGCTCCACGGCTTGCCATCTGGGTCGGCGGAGGCGCGGTTGTACATCATGCGCCGGTTCGCCGGCCAGGCCCAGGCCCACTCCGGCGCTACCCAGCTCTGCTCGCGGCCGGGCTTGCGGCGAGCTGCCTGGTTGACGCCGTCTTTGTAGATGCCGGTGTAGATCCAACAGCCGCCGGCCGTGGTCCCGTCGGCTTTCATGTCGTTGAAGGTGGACAGCGGCTCGCCGGTGGTCAGGTTGACGCCGTTGATCTCGGCGAGCACCGCCTCCGCGCTGGGGTCCGCGGTCTCCCCCGCCGTCGGGTAGTTCCAGGTGAGGTCGAGCAGCGGCCGGTCCCGCTCGTCGGTGGAGTCGGCCAGCCGCTCCCGCAGAATCCGGCCCAGGTGGTAGTAGAAGTGCAGGTCCGATCGCTGGTCGCCCTGCGGCTCGGTCGCCTTGTGGTGCCACTGCACCAGCCGCTGGGTGTTGGTGAAGCTGCCGTCCTTCTCGGTGTGCGCGGCGGCCGGGAAGAAGAACACCTCGGTACCGATCTCCTCGGTCCGCAGCTCGCCGGTGGCGATCTCGGGGGCGTCGGACCAGAACGTGGCGCTCTCGATCAGCGAGAAGTCACGGACCACCAGCCACTCCAGGTTCGCCATCCCGAGCCGCTGCAGCTTGCCGTGCGCGGAGCCGACGGCCGGGTTCTCCCCGACCAGGAAGTACCCGTAGATCTTGCGGTCCAGCATGTCGAGGACCTGCTGGTACGTGCCGTGGTCGCCACTGATCTTCGGCAGGTAGTGGTAGGCCCAGTCGTTGTCGGCCCGGGCCGCGTCCCCCCACCAGGCCTTGAGCAGGCTGATCATGTACTCGTCCGCGTGCGGCCAGAAACCCTTCTGACCCTCGCCGATGATCGCGGAGAGGTAAGTCGGCAGGTCGTCGTGGGTGGAGACCTGCGGCATCGGCAGGTAGCCGGGCAGCAGGTTGTACAACGTCGGGATGTCGGTGGAGCCCTGGATGCTGGCGTGCCCGCGCAGCGCCATTACACCGCCGCCTGGGCGGCCCATGTTGCCGAGCAGCAGCTGCAGGATCGCGCCGGTGCGGATGTACTGCACACCTACGGTGTGGTGAGTCCAGCCGACCGAGTACACCAGGCAGGTCGTCCGGTCCGGCTTGGAGTTCGCCGTCCACGCTTCCGCTACCTGCAGGAACAGTTCCTTGGGCGTGCCGCAGACCTCCTCGACCATCTCCGGGGTGTACCGGGCGAAGTGCCGCTTGAGGATCTGAAAAACGCACCGGGGGTGCGTCAGCGTCGGGTCCATCTCGGGTCCGCTCTCACCCATCTCCAGGGTGGCACCGTGGCTGCCGTGCTCATGGGTGGGCTCGGACGCCCCCCTAGGCTGTGGAGCCTCCTCCGGCGAGCGGTTGCCGGCGGCCGCGGTCTCCTCCATTCCCTCGTACTGCCAGGACGTCGGGTCATACCCGCGGGAATCGGCGTCGAAGCCGGAGAACAAGCCGTCGAGGTCCTCGGTATCCCAGAAGTCCTCGCTGATCAGGTGGCTGGCATTCGTGTAGCGCTCGACGTACTCGCGGAACTCCAGGCCGTTGCTGAGCACATAGTTGACGATGCCGCCGAGGAAGGCGATGTCCGAGCCGGCGCGCAGCGGCACGTAGGTGTCGGCGACCGCACTGGTCCGGGTGAACCGCGGGTCGATGTGGATCACCCGGGCGCCGCGGGCCTTCGCCTCCATCACCCACTGGAACCCGACCGGATGGCACTCGGCCATGTTCGAGCCCTGGATGATGATGCAGTCAGAGTGCTCGAGATCCTGCAGGAAGTTCGTCGCCCCGCCGCGACCGAATGAGGTTCCCAGACTGGGAACCGTGGCGCTGTGTCATATTCGCGCCTGGTTCTCGATCTGGATGGCGCCGAGCGCGGTGAACAGCTTCTTGATCAGGTAGTTCTCTTCGTTGTCCAGCGTGGCGCCGCCGAGGCTGGCGAAGCCGGTGGTCCGGCGCAGCGCCCGGCCCTCAGAGTCGGCGTCCTGCCAGCCGCGCCGCCGGGCATCGAGCACCCGATCGGCGACCATCTCCATGGCGGTGTCGAGGTCGAGGCGCTCCCACTCGGTGCCGAACGGCTTGCGGTACAGCACGTACTGCTCGCGGGCGGGGCCCGTCACGAGCTGCTTGCTCGCCGAACCCTTCGGGCAGAGCCGGCCGCGGCTGATCGGCGAGTCCGGGTCGCCCTCGATCTGGATGACCTTCTCGTCCTTGACGTACACGTTCTGCCCGCAACCCACCGCACAATACGGGCAGATGGACTTGACCACCCGGTCGGCGCTGGCGGTGCGCGGCGCCAACTCGGAGGTGTGCCGGGACATCGCGGCGGATCCGCGGCCCAAGACATCACGGCCGGTGGCCTGCCGGTACGCCGGCCAGGACGTCACGAGCCTCCGCAGCCCCATGGCACCTCCAGAAACCTGCGCCGCCGATCGCTGGCAGCGACCGTACCCGAAAGGCCCGGACGTAAGCTGCGGCCATGGGTCGGGTTACCACGCGTCGGCCGGTGTTGCGCTTGAACGGCGCGCAGGCGGTACGACGACCCGACACGCTCGCCGTGGAAGAGCCCCTGGAGATCCGGGTCAACGGCACCGAGGTGTCAGTCACCATGCGAACTCCCGGTGACGACTTCGACCTCGCCGCCGGCCTGCTGGTCACCGAAGGCGTTGTACGCCAAGTCGGTGAGATTGCGACAATGCGGTTCTGCGCCGATACCGAGACGCTGAACGTGGTGGAAGTTCTCACCCGCACCGACTCCGGCGCGCCGGCGGCGCTGCCAACCACGCTCGCCCGCAGCCTGCCGTCGAGCAGTGCCTGCGGGGTATGCGGCAAGACCAGCATCGACAACGTCCGAGTGAAAAGCTCGTACGACGTGGCCGCCGACCCGATGGTGGTGCCGCCCGGGGTGCTGCTGACCCTGCCGGATATCCTCCGATCCGCTCAGACCGCGTTCGACCGGACTGGCGGACTGCACGCAGCCGGATTGTTCACCGCGGACGGCCGGTTGCTGTGCCTGCGCGAGGACGTCGGCCGGCACAACGCGGTCGACAAGGTACTGGGCTGGGCATACCGCGAAGCTCAACTCCCGCTGCATGGACACGTACTGATGGTCAGCGGCCGGGCCTCGTTCGAACTGACACAGAAGGCTCTGATGGCGGGGTTGCCGATGCTCGCCGCGGTGTCCGCTCCCTCCTCCCTGGCGGTTGACCTTGCAGCCGACGCCGGACTGACCCTGATCGGTTTTCTGCGCACGGCGTCGATGAATGTCTACACCGCTACCCACCGGGTTCAGCCGTAGCGGCGCTCGTATCCGATCGCCCGGTCTGGCTGAGACATGCCAGCGGTGAGAGGGCACGGCCGCGTACTGCGCCGGGGACTTCCCGTGGTCGCTTCGGCGGGCCAGACCATCCGCGTCCAACCCGGACAGCCGCCCGATCACCGTGCTATCTTCGAACATGTGTTCGACACTACACGAGAGTTGAGGCTTTGTGATGCAGCGGTCAGCCAGGGTCGGAAGCTCCCAACTGGGACGTCCAGCAACCGGCGACCATCACTCCGGCTACGGTCAACGCCCCATCGAGGACCACAAGGTCGGCCCGCAACCCCGGGTTCAGCGCACCGCGGTCGCCGAGGCCCAGCACCCGAGCCGGGGTGCTCGCGGCCATCCGCGCCGCGGCCGTCACCGACACGCCGCACTGCTGGACGACGTACCGAAAAGCCTTGTCCATGGTCAGCGTGCTGCCAGCGATTGCGCCGCCGTCCGCGAGCCGGGCCACGCCGTCGGTGACCCGCACCGCCAGGTTGCCCAAGAGGTAGTCGCCGTCACCGGCACCGGTCGCCGCCATCGCATCGGTGACCAGCGCTACGCGGTCCGGTCCGACGCTCCGGATCGCGTGCTGGATAACCGCGGGATGCAGGTGGACACCGTCAGCGACGAGTTCCACGGTGGCCTGCGGTGCCTCGAAGAGCGCCACGACGGGACCCGGTTCGCGATGATGCAGCGGCCGCATCGCGTTGAACAGGTGCGTTCCTACGGTGGCTCCAGCGGCGAGCGCGTCGACGGCGACCGCGTAGGTCGCGTCGGTATGCCCGATCGCGGCCACCACGCCGGCCCCGGCGAGCTGCCGAACAGCGGCGACGCCCCCCGGCAGCTCGGGCGCAAGCGTGACCATCCGGACCGCCTCGCCGCCGGCGGCGAGCAGCCGCTCGACTTCACGCGGCGCCGGAGACCGGAGCAGCGCCGCCTCGTGCGCGCCGCGATGCGCGGGGCTGAGCCAAGGTCCCTCCAGGTGCACCCCGGCGAGGACGCCGTCGACAACGAGGTCAGCCAGCACGCCCACGGCGCGAGCCAACTCCGGCAGCGTCGCACTCACCAGGCTGGCCATCGACGTCGTCGTGCCGTGCCGCCGATGTACGGCCAGCGCGGCCGCCGCTTCCTCGACGTCGCCGGAGGTGAAGGCACCGCGGCCGCCGCCGTGGACATGCATGTCCACGAACCCCGGTACGACCGTGCGACCCGACAGGTCGACGTCGACCCCTCTGGTCGGCGGTGCGCCACCGCCGACCCCGACCAGACGGTCACCTTCGACCTGAATCCAGCCGGGGTCGAACACCCCCTCAGTGCCCACCACGCGGCCACCGGCGAGCAGTGTCATCGCACTCCTTGGAACGTGGCGGCGATTGGTCGGAGGCTAGACCCGTGCCCCGGCGCCCACCTCGGTGCCGACCTCGGAGTCGGTCGAGTCCTCCGGTTCCCGGCCCGGAGTGGCGAGATTGAACCGGCGGATCAGGAAGCGGAACAGGAAGTAGTAGACGGCTGCGTACACCGCGCCGATCACCAAGAGCAGCAACGGCTTTGTGGCGATGTTGAAATTGAGTACGTAGTCGATCAGGCCAGCGGAGAAGCCGAACCCGTCCCGGATACCGAATGCGGCAGCGAGCGCCATCGAGACGCCGGTGAGCACGGCGTGCACCGCGAACAGCAGCGGGGCAACGAAGAGGAATGCGTACTCGATCGGCTCGGTGATACCGGTGACGAAGGAAGTGAGCGCGGCCGAGATCAGCAGGCCGGCGGCCGCCTTCCGCTGGTTGGTCTTCGCTTCGTGGATCATGGCGAAGCAGGCGGCCGGCAGGGCGAACATCATGATCGGGAAGAAGCCGGCCATGAAGATGCCGACGTCCGGACCGCGGTTCTTGGCGTTCAGGAAGCAGGTCAAGTCACCGTGCAGGGTGGCGCCGGCGGCGTTGGTGCAGTCCCCGGCCTGGAACCAGAGGAACGAGTTCAGGACGTGGTGCAAGCCGACCGGGATGAGCGCCCGGTTGGTGGCCCCGAAGATGCCGGCGCCGATCGGGCCGTGGTTGTAAAGCCAGGTCGCGAACCGGGCCAGCGCGTCGCCGATCGGGGGCCAGATGACGCCGAAGGCGACACCCAGCAGAATCGCCGAGACCGCGGTAATGATCGGAACGAACCGCCGCCCGCCGAAGAAGGCCAGCCAGGGCACCAGCTTGATGCGATGGAATCGTTGCCACAACAGCGCCGTGGTGATGCCGACGACGATGCCGCCGAGTACGCCCACGTTCGGCGGCGAGTGCTGCGTTGCGCAGGTGGCGACGGTACACGCCGGGTCAACCTTGACCATCGGGCCGAAGGCCTTCAGGACGTTTTGGAACACCAGATATCCGACTACAGCGGCGAACGCCGTGGACCCGTCCGCCTTCTTGGCGAAGCCGATGGCGACGCCGACCGCGAAAATCAGTGGCAGGTTGTCGAACAGCACGCCGCCGGCATTGCCGATGATCTCCGCGATGCGGGTCCACCCCAGGCCGGCGGTGCCGAGGAGGTCGGCCTGGCCGAGTCGGAGCAGGATGGCGGCCGCGGGCAGCACCGCGATCGGCAGCATCAGGCTGCGGCCGACCCGCTGGGCGATGCTGAAGGCTTTGCTGCCGAAGCCGGGCGAGCGGGCAGCGGTTGCCGAAGCCGTACTCATGGGCGTTCTCCTGACGGTAAAGGGGTGCGGCCGGGGAGGTTGAGCGCGATCCGCAACTGGTAACGGTCGCCGCGGTAGGTGGACTGGACGTACTCGATGGGCGTGCCGCCGGCGAAGGAGCGGCGGGTGAACAGCAGCACCGGAGAACCCGGCGGTATGGCGAGCAGCGTGTCGGCGCCGGGTTCCACCACGGAAGCCTCGGCGGTCTGCTCCCCGGCGTCGAGGACAACGCCGTAGCGCTCATCGAGAATCTGGTACAGCGAGCGGCCGGTGAGGTCGTGCGCCAATAGGTCCGGCGCGATGGCGGCCGGGAGATGCGCGCGTTCGATCGCCATCGGCTCACCGTTTGCCGTCCGCAGGCGTTCCAGGACGTGCACCGGATCCTTCACCCGGATCTGCAACTCGCGCGCCACCGCGCTCGTTGCCGGCACGGTTTCCCGGGTGAGTTCCACCGAACCGGGTACGAGACCCCGGCTGCGCATGTCCTCGGTGAACGAGGTCAACTCGACCTTGAGTACGATCTTGGGTCGGGCGACGAAGGTTCCCTTGGGCGAAGCCCGATAGAGCCGGCCGTCCACCACGAGCTGATCGACGGCCTGGCGAACGGTCATCCGGGAGACCCCGAACCGCTCGGCCAACTCCCGCTCGGACGGGATGGCCTGATCGAAGCTCAACCCGGTCATGAGGTCCAACAAGATCTCCCTCACCTGGGAATACTTCGGCACGGGACTGGTGGGATCGACGACAGTCGCGGAGCCCGGACGGGACGGGACGGGACGCAATTGCTGAGCCACACCCCTTCCCTCCTCGTGCCCAACACCGCTAAGGTGCCCTTCAGTCGGACTTGGTCTAGCACGGACTAGACCATGCCGGCGAAGTCCTGTCAACGGTGAGGGGAAAGTCCGTGTCGCAGCACGCCGGTGAAACGTTGATGCGGCGCGAGATCGACGAGCAGCCGGCTGCGTTGGAACGCACGTTCACGGCCGCCCGGGCCCTCGTACCGCAGATTCAGACGCTTGCTCGGGACTGCCGGCAGGTTCTGTTCATCGCTCGCGGCTCCTCCGACAACGCCGCCGTGTACGGACAGTACCTGTGCGCGGTACGAGGCGGCCGGCTGGCCACGCTCGCCTCGCCGTCGATCGCGACCACGTATCGGGCCCAGCTCGACCTCAGCGGCGTGCTGGCGGTGGCGGTTTCCCAGTCCGGAGCCACCGCGGAGATCGTGGAGACCTTGGAGTGGGCCCGCCACAGTGGGGCCCGTACGGTCGGCGTGACCAACGTCGAGAACTCGCCACTGACCCAGATCGCCGACGTGACGCTGGTGACCCAGGCCGGTGCGGAACTGGCCGTACCGGCGACGAAGACCTACACCACGCAGCTCGCCGCCTTGGCCGTACTCGGCCTGGCACTGGCCGAGGACGACGCCGCGCTGGACGTGCTCGACTCGGTACCGGCTGCCGTCGCCGGCGTGCTCGGCACGGCAGCCGCGGCTGCCGAGTTAGCCGCGCAGTTGACCTACGTCGGTCGGCTCGTCGTGTCCGGCCGCGGATACGCGTCATCCACGGCGTTGGAGTTGGCGCTGAAGCTCAAAGAGGCGTGCTACGTCAGTGCGCTCGGCCTGTCCTACGCCGACCTGCTGCACGGCCCGATCGCCGTGGTGGCCCCCGACACCCCGACGCTGTTGGTGGCCGCCGGCGAGGGGCCGGTACTGCCAGGAATGACCGCCTTGGCGGCGCGCGTGTCGGGCGCCGGCTCGCACGTGTACGGGATCGGCGGGAACAGCGACTTCGCAGCGGCCTGCCGGGTGAGCTTGCCCGGGCCGAACCTGCCCGAATACCTGGCACCGATCGGGCTGATCGTTCCCGGCCAACTGCTGGTCGAGGCGCTTGCCCGAGCCAAGGGCATCGACCCGGACTCGCCGCGGGGCCTGCGCAAGGTGACTCAGACCGCGCCGGGGGCACAGTAACGTCCGCAGCCAATCGGCACGGGCAAGGCACAGATTCAACCGAGGAGGACCACATGGGTAAGGCAGAGGACATCGTCGCGGGGCTTGGTGGCGCGGACAACATCATCGAGATCGAGCCGTGCGCCACTCGGCTACGGACCGACGTACGCGACGCGTCGCTGGTGAATGACGCGGCCCTGAAGAAGGCGGGCGCGCACGGTGTCATGCGCGCCGGGGCCGCGATCCAGGTGATCGTCGGACCCGAGGCGGACACGCTCGCGAGCGACATCGAAGACCTGCTCGAATGAGCGAGCCGCTTACGGTACTGGCCCCGATCGGCGGTCGGGCCCTGCCCTTGGCGGAGGTGCCCGACCCGGTCTTCGCGGAGGCGATGGTCGGTCCCGGTGCGGCGATCGAACCGGATCTCGGCATGTCGGTCGCGGTGTCCCCGGTGGCCGGCCGGATCGTCAAGCTGCATCCGCATGCGTACGTGGTAGTCACCGAATCGGGCCGCGGCGTGCTGGTGCATCTGGGCATCGACACGGTGGAACTCAAGGGTGCCGGATTCGAGCTGCTGGCCGCGGAAGGCGACGAGGTGGCCGCCGGAACACCGGTCATCACGTGGGACACCGCCGCGGTCGCCGCGGGTGGCCGGTCGCCGATCTGCCCGGTCATCGCCCTGGACGCGCCGGCGGACGCGGTGCGCACGTTCGCCGAGTCCGGACGCGTCGAAGCGGGATCGGAGCTCTTCGCGTGGCAGTAGCGCCCGGTGGCCCCTCACCAGCGGCGATGGTCTTCGACCTCGACGGGACGCTGGTGCTCACCGAGCACCGCAACGCGCAGGTGTGGCGGGCGTTCTTCGGCCAGCACGACATGGACGTCGAAGCCGAGCTGTTGCACCGGCTGCAGGGAAGGCGGGGCATCGACTCCCTGACCGATTTGGCTCATCGGTTTCCGACCCGCACCCTGCAGGAGTTGGCGGCAGAGGTAGCCGACATCGAGACGGCGATCCCGCTCGATTCGGTGCAGCTCGTAGCTGGTGCCCATGACGTGGTGACCAGGCTCGCGACTGGCGGCATGCCGCTGGCTCTGGTGACCTCCGGCGGTCGAAGCTACGCGCAGGGACTCCTCGCGGAGCTCGGACTGTTCGACTCCTTTTCGGTGGTCGTCGTCGCCGAGGATGTCAGCGCCGGGAAGCCGGACCCGCAGGGCTACCTCACCGCCTGCTCGCGGCTCGGCGTAAACGCAGCCGATGCCGTCGGATTCGAAGATTCCCCCGCCGGCGTCGCAGCCGTCAAGGCGGCCGGCATGCGCTGTGTGGCCGTGGCCACCACGGTCCCGCGGGACCAGCTGGCTGCCGCCGACGTCGTACTGGACGACTTCACCTCCTTCGACGAGTTGGAGTGGCCGCCGCTCGCGACTGCCGCTCCCGGAAAGGACAGCTGAGATGGCCGAACGCACCGTCACCACACCCGAGGGGGTAGGCCTGCACGCCCGTCCCGCGGCCCTGTTCGCTCAAGCCGCCGGTAAGGCTCCCACCGATGTCACGATCGCGAAACCGGGCGGAACACCGGTGAACGCGAAGAGCATCCTGGCGGTGTTGAGCCTGGACGTCCGGGGCGGTGAGGAGATCGTGCTCAGCGCCGACGGAGACGAGGCCGAGGAGGTGCTCGATCGCCTCGCGGCGGTCATCAGCACGCCGGAGGGCACTCATGGATGACCTTCAGGGCGTCGGCGTCAGCGCCGGGATCGGGGTCGGACCGGCGCTGCGGGTGGTCGATACCGTCCCCGAACCGCCGTCCGGCGCGAACGCCGACGATCCCGACACCGAAGCGCAGACGGCACTCACGGCGCTGGAAGCCGTCGCCGTCGACCTGGACGACCGCGGGCAGCGCGCCGGCGGTGAGGCCCAGGAGGTATTGGAAGCCCAGGCAATGATGGCCCGCGATCCTAGCCTCGCCGAGGACATCCGCAGCCGGACGAAGGCCGGTGCGACCGCGGCCCGGGCTACCTACGACGCCTTCGGTGCGTTCCGGGAAATCCTGGCCGGCGCCGGCGATTACCTTGCCGCCCGGGTGGCCGACCTGGACGACATCCGCGACCGCGCGGTCGCGCGCCTCCTGGGTATCGCGGCGCCTGGCGTACCGCAGCTGGGAAGCCCGGTGGTACTGATCGC
Source organism: Frankiaceae bacterium (assembly GCA_040002735.1). Lineage (GTDB taxonomy): Bacteria > Actinomycetota > Actinomycetes > JADGOV01 > JADGOV01 > JADGOV01. The sequence continues at coordinate 11,306 of JBDUDX010000125.1, forward strand.
CCGGGATCTGGCCCCGGCGGACACCGCACTGCTGGACCCGACGCTGGTCCGCGCTTTCGTCACCGAGCAGGGCGGACCGACCGCGCATACGGCCATCCTGGCCCGTACCCTCGGCGTGCCCGCGGTGGTGGCGTGCCCCGGTGCGACGGCCATCCCGGACGGCGTTTCGGTCCTGGTGGACGGCGGGACCGGTGCGGTGCGCATCGACCCCTCCGATAGCGACGTGAGCGAGGCGCTGGCGAAGGCGGATCGGCTGCGGGCTGCCCTCGCCGGCGCGAGCAGCGGGCCGGGGGCTACGGCGGACGGGTACCGGGTGTCGCTGTACGCCAACGTTGGGGGGCCGGCCGATGTGCCGGCTGCGGTGGCGGCAGGTGCGGAAGGCGTGGGGCTGTTCCGTACCGAGCTGTCCTTCCTGGATCGCTCGGACGCGCCTACCGAAGACGAGCAGGCGGCGCTCTACGGCGAGGTGCTCTCCGGGTTTCCCGGTAAGCGGGTGGTGGTGCGCGTCCTCGACGCCGGCGCGGACAAGCCGCTGCCCTTCCTGCCGCACGGCGAGGAACCCAACCCGGCGCTCGGCGTGCGCGGCCTGCGCATCCTGCAGGCGCAGCCGGACATTCTGCGCACCCAACTCGGCGCCCTTCGGCGGGCTGCTGCCGAGACCGGCGCCGAGCTGGCGGTGATGGCGCCGATGGTGGCCGATGCCGCGGAGGCAGCCTGGTTCGCCGCCGCCTGCCGGGAGGCCGGGCTTCCCGGTCCGGTCGGGGTCATGGTGGAGATCCCGTCCGCAGCGCTTCGGGCGCGGGAGATTCTGGGCGCGGTCGACTTCCTCAGCATCGGCTCGAACGACCTGGCGCAGTACGCTTTCGCCGCCGACCGGCAGGTCGGCGCGGTCGCCCACCTGCAGGACCCCTGGCAGCCGGCGCTGCTGGACCTGATCGCGGGCGCCGCCGAAGCGGCCCGCGCCGCCGAGCAGCCGTGCGGGGTGTGCGGGGAGGCGGCAGCCGACCCGGCGCTCGGTTGCGTACTCGTCGGGCTCGGTGTGACCAGCCTGTCGATGACCGCCGGCGCGATCGCCGGCGTCCTGGCGGCGCTCGGCGCGCACACCACCCAGCAGTGCGCCGCCGCCGCTGCCGCAGCCCGCGCGGCGTCCTCGGCGGCGGACGCCCGAGCGGCCGCGAGGTCGGAGTTGCCCGAACTCGCGGCGCTGGGCCTCTGAGCGGCCCGGGTAGCCCATGCCAGACCCGGATCGGCCCACCGTCCACGTCACGTCACCGACCGAGGGTCGCAACCCGCGCACGGTGGACATCGATCAGCTGCCAATCATGGACGTGCTCCGTCGGATCAACAACGAAGACGCGCTCGTCGCGGCTGCGGTGGCCGAGGCACTGCCTGCGGTCGCGGCCGTCGTCGAGCTGGCGGTGGCCAGTCTGACGGTCGGCGGGCGGGTGCACTACGTCGGCGCCGGAACCTCGGGGCGGATCGCCATGCTCGACGCGGTGGAGATCTCCCAGACGTACGGCGTCCCCAAGGACTGGTTCCTGGCCCATCACGCCGGCGGGCTCCCGGCGCTCGGCGAGCTCCTGGAGGATGTCGAGGACGACGAAACGGCCGGCGCGATGGACACCGCCGACGTGCAGCGCGGTGATGTCGTGGTGGGGCTGTCGGCGAGCGGCCGCTCGCCCTACGTACTCGGTGCCCTGCGCCAAGCGAGGTTGGTGGGCGCTTCGGCCGTACTGGTGAGCGGCGACCCGGCGGCCGAGTACGGCTCCGAGGTCGACGTGCACGTGGCCCTTTCCACCGGGCCGGAGGCGCTGACCGGCTCCACCCGGCTGAAGGCCGCCGCCGCGCAGAAGATGGTCCTCAACGCCATCTCCACCGCGACGATGATCCGGCTGGGCTTCACCTACTCCAACCTGATGGTGGGTCTGCTCCCGACAAACGCCAAACTGCGGGGCCGGGCCCTCGGCGTCCTGATGGCCGCGGCCGGGGAGGACGAGCCGACCTGCGCGGGCGTCCTTGCCGAGGCGGGTGGTGATGTTGCTCCGGAGCGTACCCGCCTCGGATGCCCGGGCCGCGCTGGACGCCGCCCGGGGGGTCGTCCGGGAGGCGCTGGGATGAGGGTCGCCGTCATCTTCACCTCCGTCGGGCAGGAGGTGGGCTGGACGCCGCGTTTGTGCACACCGCCGCCGACGCGGGGTCTGTTTGGCGGTCTGCGAGCGCGGAGTGCGCGCCGTCGAAACCGGCGCGGCCGCTACTGGGTCGGCAGACTAACGCCCAACACCCCTGGCTGGTGACGCAGGCAGTCGTACAGCTTGGCCAACTCCCCGTCGTTCGCCGAGTCGACCCGAAACCGCACGTCGTTGAGCTGTACCGACGCCAGGGTCGAGGTCGGTTTTGGCGCAGGCGTACTGCGGGCCACCACCCCGGTGCAGGCCGTGCGGGCCGCGTCGTGCTGCGCGGGCGTGGCGTTCGGCCGAAACGTGACCACGACTTCGCGCTGCGTCTGGTACTTGCCGCAGCCACCGAGAATGAGCACCGCCGACACGGCAAGTAGCTGCGCGAGTGCAGGAGCCCGGGCCGCGGTGGAGCGCATCATGGTCAGACTACGTTCGAGGGCCAGACGCCGTTCGACGGCGTGGACGGCCTGCCGCCGGGTGAGGGCGACTTTCGGGACTGCACGTTCTGGCTCGCCGACGACCTGGCGATGTCGGAGAGTACGAGGAAGCCCGCGCACTGTTCGAACGGCTGCTGGCGCTGCGCAACGATGTCGGGCTACTCGCCGAGGAGTACGACCCGAGGCTGGTCCGCCAGGTGGGCAACACGCCACAGGCCTTCAGCCACGTTCCGCTGGTCAACACCGCCCGGGCGCTGTCTCGGAGCGGACCGGAGAGCCGGTCCGGTCTCCCGCCAGCAGCCGCCGGGCCGGAAGGCCTGATCGCTCAGACGGCCATGATCGCTCAGACGGCCAGGGCTTCGCCGACCACCGCCGGCAGCACCGAGCCGATCGGCTCGCGGATCAGTCCACCGCCGCTACGGATCGCGAGCTCGTCGTACGGCGTCGGCGAAGCGTTCACGATCACCAGCCGGGCGCCGGCGTCGGCGGCGAGCTGACACAGGCCCGCCACCGGCTGGACCTGCAGCGACGTACCCACCGCCAGAAACAACTCGCAGTCCCGCGCCGCCGCGATCGCGCGCTGCAGGACTGCCCGGTCCAACGACTGCCCGAAGCTGATCGTGGCGGACTTGAGCATCCCGCCGCAGGCGCGGCACGACGGGTCCGGAACGACGTCCGTCACCCGTTCCAGCTCGTCGACCATGGCGGTACGGGTGGAGCAGTCCAGGCACTGCACCGCATGGATCGTGCCGTGTAGCTCAACCACCAGTTCGGGCGTGGAACCGGCCCGCTGGTGCAGCCCGTCAATGTTCTGGGTGAGCAGCGCCCGCAGGGTGCCGGCGCGTTCCAGGGTGGCCAGCGCCCGATGAGCGGCGTTGGGGGTCGCGGTCCAGACGCCGTGTTCCCGCCGGTGTTGCCAGGCCCGGCGGCGTACCTCGGGATCCGCGACGTAGTCCGCGAAGGTGACCGTCCGCATCGCGTCCGGATTCCTCGTCCAGACGCCGTTCGGGCCTCGGTAGTCCGGAATTCCCGAATCGGTCGAGATGCCGGCGCCGGTCAGTACGGTCACCGCGTCGGTCTGCGCCAGCCAACGCGCCAGCCGGGCAACTTCCTCCGAGGCGTCGGGCACGCGGTCCACGGTAACCCGATGCGCTACCTTTCCCTTGGTACTCCGACACCTGGTACTCCGACACCAGAACTGACGCGGAGGCCGGAGCCTGGAGGTGTTGTGGTGACCGCCGTACTGGCCGCGCCTGTGCTGGCCGCCAAGGAGATCATGGGCATCGAGTCGGGCGGCTTCACGATGATCGTGGTCAGCCTCGTCGTCCTGTTGCTCGGCGTACCGGTGGCCGCGCGGATCGGCAACTCCCAGACCGCTGTCTTCCGCCGCGTCGGCGTGCTCTACGGCGTCGTGCTGGTGGGTATCCTCGGCGGCGCCTTCCTGATCATCAAGCAGGTGCACTAACCCAGTAGCGGTCGGCTACGCCGGATCGCACCCCAGACCGCGTCGACGACTCGTAACCTGAAGACGGCTGTCACTACGGACAGTCGGCAAGGTTTACGGGGGCAGACATGTCGGAGCAGTTCGAGGGCACACCAGCGGCGAATCCGCCGGCAGCCAACCCGTGGGGAACGCCCCCACAGCCTCCTCCCTATCCCAGCCCGCCACCGGGTGCCGCCGGCTACGGCCCGCCGGCCTACGGCGCTCCCCAGGGCTATCCGGTGGCACCGGGCCATGGTGGGCCTTTTCTCCCGGTACCACCGCAGGCGCTGGCCAGCCCGGGCCAACGATTCGGCGGTCTGCTGCTCAGCGTCGTGCTCATGATCGTGACACTCGGCATCGGCTACTTCATCTGGGCTCTGGTCGCGTGGACGAACTCGACCACGCCCGCCAAGCAGGTCCTTGGCCTACGAGTGGTCGATGCCCGTAGCGGTGCTCCGGTCACCTTCGGTCAGATGGCGATGCGCCAAGTCGTCTGGACGCTGGTCCTGGGCTTCGCGTCGTCGGCAACGGCCGGCATCGTGGGCATCGTGGACGCCTTCTTCGTCTTCGGCACGGGCCGGCAGCGCCTCCTCGACAAGATGGCCAACACTCTGGTGGTCCGCTCACCGGCAGGGACAGCGCCTCAGCGTATGTAAGACGGACGTACGGTTTGCTAATCTGACGCCGTGCCGAGGGTGAGCGACGACCGCATCGAGGAGACTCGCCGGCGCATCCTCGACGGGGCCCGTCGGGCCTTTGCGGCCAACGGGTACGGCGGCGCGACGGTTCGGGTTCTGGAGCAGGAGATCGGCCTCTCCCGCGGGGCGATCTTCCACCACTTCCCGGACAAGGACGCGTTGTTCCTCGCGCTCGCCGCCGAGGACGCCGCCGAGTTGGCCACCGTGGTCGCCGAGCACGGTCTGGTCCAGGTCATGCACGACCTCCCCCGACGCGATCCGGGCTGGCTCGGCGTGCAACTGGAAGTCGCCACCCGACTGCGTACCGATCCCGACTTCCGGGCCGCCTGGCAGCAGCGTCTGGACGTCGTGACCGCCACGACGTGTGCCCGGCTCCGGCGCGGCCAGGCCAACGGCACCATCCGCGACGATGTATCCGCACCCACGCTCGCGGGATTTCTGCAGCTGGTCCACGACGGGCTGGTCCTGCACCTGGCCCGCGGCTCCCGCGAGGGCGAGCCCGGCTTCGACGCCAAGGCGATCATCGCGCTGGCCGAGGGCGCTGTCCGACGAGCGCAACCGATGGGTAAGACTGCCTCCGCGAAAGGGGATCCGCAATGAGCGAGAACAGCTTCGGCGCCCGGGCCACTCTGCAGGTGGGCGACCGGTCCTATGACATATTCCGGTTGGACGCGGTCGAGGGTGCGGCACGACTGCCGTTCAGCCTCAAGGTGCTGCTGGAGAACCTGCTCCGCAACCAGGACGGCCACCGGATCACCGCCGACCAGGTCCGGGCGATCGCCGGCTGGGACCCGGCCGCCGAGCCGAGCGAGGAGATCCAGTACACCCCGGCCCGGGTGCTGATGCAGGACTTCACCGGGGTCCCGTGCGTGGTCGACCTGGCCGCCATGCGGGAGGCGATGGCGGACCTCGGCGGCGACGCCACCCGGATCAACCCGCTGCGCCCGGCCGAGTTGGTGATCGACCACTCGGTGATCGCCGACCTCTTCGGCGCACCCGACTCCTTCGCCCGCAATGTGGAACTGGAGTACCAGCGCAACAGCGAGCGCTACCAGTTCCTGCGCTGGGGGCAGCAGGCCTTCGATGACTTTCAGGTGGTACCGCCGGGCACCGGCATCGTGCATCAGGTGAACATCGAGCACCTGGCCCGGGTGGTGTTCGACCAGGACGGGACCGCGTACCCGGACACCCTGGTCGGCACGGACTCGCACACCACGATGGTGAACGGCCTCGGCGTCCTCGGCTGGGGTGTCGGCGGGATCGAGGCCGAGGCCGCGATGCTGGGCCAACCGGTGTCCATGCTCATCCCGAAGGTGGTCGGCTTCAAGCTGGGCGGCGAGATGCCGGAGGGCGCGACCGCTACCGACCTGGTGCTCACCGTCACCGAGATGCTGCGCCGGCACGGTGTGGTCGGTAAGTTCGTGGAGTTCTACGGACCCGGCGTGGGCAACGTACCGCTGGCCAACCGGGCGACGATCGGCAACATGAGCCCCGAGTACGGCTCCACGTGCGCGATCTTCCCGATCGACGCCGAGACGCTCACCTATCTGCGCTTTACCGGCCGACCCGAGGAGCAGGTGGCGCTGGTCGAGGCGTACGCCAAGGAGCAGGGCCTGTGGCACGACCCGGCCGGCGAGCCGGCGTTCACCGAGACCCTGGAGCTCGATCTCGGCACGATCGTGCCGTCGATCGCCGGTCCGAAACGGCCGCAGGACCGGGTACCGCTGGACGCCGCCAAAGCTAGCTTCCGGACCGCGCTGGTGGATTACACCAGCGACGGCGCCGGCGGAACCCGCAAGCCGGGCGTCCCGCACGCCGCCGACGAAGCGCTGAACGGCGGCATCGAGGTGGCCTCCGCAGCGTCCTTCCCGTCCAGTGACCCGATCGCGGTCGGCACCGCCGACCATGCCGAGGCACCGGCGGCGGCGCCCGCTGCCAAGGACGAGCCGGCCGGACGCCCGGAGCGGCGTACCACGATCTCGTTGAGCGGCCAGCAGGTCGAGATCGACCACGGCGCCGTGGCGATCGCGGCCATCACCTCGTGCACCAACACCTCGAACCCATCGGTCATGCTGGGCGCCGCGCTGCTGGCGAAGAAGGCGGTGGAGGCCGGGCTGGAGCGCAAGCCCTGGGTGAAGACCTCGCTGGCGCCGGGCTCCAAGGTGGTCATGGACTACTACGACCGGGCCGGCCTCACGCCGTACCTGGAGAAGCTCGGCTTCTCCCTCGTTGGCTACGGCTGTACCACTTGCATCGGCAACTCCGGGCCGTTGATCCCGGAGGTGACCGCAGCGGTCAATGAGGCGGACCTCGCGGTGACCGCGGTGCTCTCCGGTAACCGCAACTTCGAGGGCCGGATCAACCCGGACGTGAAGATGAACTACCTCGCCTCGCCGCCGCTGGTGGTCGCGTACGCCCTCGCCGGGACCATGGATCTCGACCTCACCACCGAGCCGCTGGGCACCGGCACCGATGGCCAGCCGGTCTACCTCCGCGACATCTGGCCGACCTCGGCCGAGGTGCAGGAGGTGATCGGGCAGGCCATCCAGTCGGAGATGTTCAGCCGGGACTACGCCGACGTCTTCGCCGGCGACGACACCTGGCAGGCGCTGTCCGTACCGTCCGGGAACTCCTTCGCCTGGGATCCGAACTCCACCTATGTCCGCAAGCCGCCGTACTTCGACGGCATGGACCGACAGCCGGCGCCGTTGACCGACATCGAAGGTGCGCGGGTATTGGCGGTGCTCGGCGACTCGGTGACCACCGACCACATCTCCCCGGCCGGCGCGATCAAGGCCGACT